>JBFISJ010000008.1:0-31591 GCA_041608595.1 Nitrospiraceae bacterium | reverse complement strand
GGAGAGTGCCTCTCTCCCGCGGAATTGACGCGCGGCGCTTGGTGTACTCAGAAGCGAGGCACGGCTTGTGCTTCAGCGACGATCACCTGGGTTCTTCGGAAAGAGAAAGCACCGTCCATGAGCAGGAAAAGGGCAATCAGCAAGAGCAATCCACCACCCGTAAACCATCCGATCGCTCCTAACTTCCACATCTGGTCTGTTAATCCAGCCGACAGGCCGACCAGACCACAGACAAATCCGAGCGCAGCCACGAGTCGAGCGAAGAAAGTTCGCTTCTGACCAACCACCATAGTACACCTCCCACGCTTAGATCGGTATGCTCCCGCAGCTAATCTGGACCCATTCCATTCTCACCCTGCTATATGCGTCGTGGTGTTTCGTTACCGGCCGGCCTCCCCGCGCCGTCGCCCAAGGGTGCCGCTGCCGCAAGTCCGCGATCGTGTTGGTCCGGTCAGGCCGCCTCAAGACGCCCTCGAACCGTAGGTGCTCAGCCGCTTGGTGTTGTCCGGCGATCTGAAAAAGGACAGCAGTTTGCACAACACCCGCAGATTTTGCATCGCTCTTCAGGCCCCAGCTGGTTTTGGCAGCGCTTGCAGATGTACCCACCGATTGGCTTATCACTAGGACCCATGACACGGCCTCATGGCTAGGGACAATACCTTAGGGTGGGAGAGGTTACACTGCTCCCCAGACTTAGTTCAAGAGGCAAAGTCTATGGGCAGATCATTAGTTCTGGGAGCCCCTCAATCTACACGGCGAATTCCCACACAGCGTCGGGAGGGCGAGGTCCGTGAGGGTGACGAGGTTCTTTGGCTATCGCTCAGGCAGGCGACTGCTGAGGGACAGGTTGAGGCATCTCGCCAAACATACCCAGCACGATTGCGACGATCACGGCTTGCACGAGCCACCCGAGCAGACAGACGCCAATCGCACGGAGCGTACTGTGATAATCCAGGGCTTGGCGTACGGCGATGACCATCGCCACGAGCATCCAAACGCCAGCTGCCAAGAACACGACGGGGGCGAATACCGGGATGATGGCGAGGATTCGGATGATTCCAGGAGAGCTCGAAAAGCCAATCGTCCGTAACAGCTCGCTGTGGGTCGCGTGAGTCTGTGGCTCAGGAAGGAGTTTTGTGCCGATAACGTAAACCAAAAACGCCCAGATAAACCACCCGAATAAAGCTCCAATCGTCCCAATGGCGATACCTTCAAGCCCTCCTGTCCTGAATAAACCGATCCCACTCGCGACGCTGGATAAAACGACGACCCCCATCGCCTGGCCGAGCGCGCCCTTGTCCGCTTCCACTTCCTCGTATAGGTGGACATCGAGTTTGGCCGCTCGGATCATTCGACTCACGAAGAGACTCATAGGTTGTCCAATCCTTTCTTACACTGTTTACGTAGCCGGAACGCTATGCCGCCCGTGGGGGCATGTCAAGGATGCGCTCCACGTGCTTGTGGCGACAGCTCTAGCCAGCGAGGCCGCACCGTGGGGCCGGGCTGGCAAGCTGATGCACCGCACGGTGAGGATCAGCGAGACTGAGAACCAGTGCATGGAGACAGAATACTCATGTGGCGGGCACAAAAAAAGAGCCCGGACCCGCTGAGCTGAGGCGTTGAGCCACACGGTCACCTTCAAAAGCGAACCGAGACGCCGCCCAGAGCATGATAGGTCGACAGCGTGGTTTCAACACGTTCGTCCGTGCCGAAACCAGGGAACGGCACGTCAACATCGGAGTCCGCACCGAAATGAGTGAACCGGTATTCCGCGAAGATGGCCCAGCGAGGGTTGAGGAGCCAAGCCAGACCTCCTCGAAGATCAAGTCCCAGCTCTGCAACAAACTCATCGACTCTTTCTGAAACGGTTGGCCTGAAATCGGCTGTGAGGTCTGCGAAGAAGATACCTGGGCCTATCCCTGCGTACGGCTGCAACCGGCCTTTCGGAAAATCCTCGCTGGTGAGCAGCGGCCAACGGAGCATCATTAGAAAGGACAAGGTCCCCACGGAAATGTCAACCGTGTCGCCGTCTGCCGCAAAGTAAGATCCATCGATGGCCCCGCCGAACCATGGATATCGCTCCAGCCAATACCCCACACGAGTGCCTACCGTGAAAGAAGGATCAAAATCGACCCTTCGTGTCGCGCTCTCGCTGGAAATGGGCCCAATAAATGGAAAGTTGATGCGCTCAGCCAAGACGTCCTCGCTTTCAGTAGACGCTGCGCCGCCGTAAGCGTCCCAAAAGACCTCGGCCGAGCTGGCTGTCGGATCTATGAAGATCGAGCCCGTACAGACTACGCCCAAGACTAACACCACGAGCGATTTGATCACCCCTGGCCTCCCAAGACCCAGATGTATGTTTCTCCGTCCTTTGGGGCACATCCCAGCTTGACTAGTTGACCGTTGGCAATCTTGAGCTCGCCAGGTCGGCCCTCGCCCGGTTGCAGGTGGGTACGCTCCAGCTTCGTCGCCTCCAGATTTTGCTGCCGCGGCTCGGTGATCGCGTCGTGAAGACCCTGTGGGGTGAGGGCGAAGCCGTGAACGATCGCAAGAGCTTCATCTCGATGTATTGGGGAGTCAAGAGTGCCGCCCTAGGGCAAAGTCCGTGCAATATCGCCTGCAGTTTTTCCGACAGATTCGATGAGCTTCGCTACCGTCTCAATACGTTCAGAGGTTAGACGATGCATTAATATCTCTTCCTCCGCTTCTCCGATCTTTATTTCCGAATACTTGTCGATGATGCGCGCTGCCCATGAACGCACCTTCTTATTTTGATCACTGGGTTCCTCATTGAGAATATTAATAGCGAGCTCAATATAGCGAGATTGAATCTCCCGATCCTTTAGTGCCGCCGTATACCAATGGCCTACGAGGCCGAGCACAACTGGGATGAAGACAGTTGCGAGCAGCGTTGAGACAACCCTGAGGCGCTCCGAAGAAGAGGTTTCATGAGCCATATTGCACCTCCTATTATCGATATTGGGACTGCTGATGCAAAACTGATCTGTCTGTCGATGACTGGGAACTAGCCGGCCGCCTGGGCGACCCTTCGCTCGGATCGCTGACCGGTGCATTAGATGTTCGGAGGCTAGGCCGACTCGCAGGGTCTGTCAAGGGTGGCTAGGTGAAACATGCTAGTCGGCGCTTCTCAGGATGGTCTGTACTGCGGTTCCTGCACCAGCCGCGTCACGAACCGGCTGAGTCGAGTGTCGTTGTCTTCCTCCACCTCCACATTCTCCAACCCGAACTCCTTCCCGCGTGACCAGCGAACGACGGCGCGATCCACAAGCACCAATCCCTTTCCCGGAGGCAGGTACACGCACAGGCTCAGGTGGTCGCCTGGAATGACCCCGCGATCGCCGTCGACCCGCCAGCCAGTGCGCGACAGATTCCACACTCTGCCGTGACCGACGCCGTCCTGCCCGCGGTAGTAAATCCGGCCCTTGACGGGGAAGCGTTGGTAGGAGCGAATGGTGAAGTTGTTCGGCATCTCAGTGCTCCCTGAACCGCCCCAGTTTACTGCTCCCCTTGACGGCGTGTCGAGATGTGAGGCGGCCGGCATCGAGGAATCCAGATTGCGCCGGGTGTGAGGGGTCTGAGGCCCGGTCCTGACACTTTTGGTGACACCTGAGAGTCAGCAGGGGAGGGGGGCTAAGCGGAATACCCCCCTCCGGCCTGGGCAAAGCACGGGCCACGTGAATGCACCCGACGCCCTCGCGAAGGCCGTTCGCTAACCCATTCTTTAGGATGGAAGGCACCCCTTGGTGTCATTGATCCCGTGGGGGAGCCCGTGGCACAAATACGCGATGAGACGCTCAACGCTCTGACGCAAGGTTCGGGCATATGAGAGACCTGGGCGCGGATCAACAAGCGCACAAGCGAGGCGGGTGGTTTCGGTTAGTCCAGCTGCATGGCCAGTGGCATGTGGTGGGACGCGGCTATCTTTGCATGGTTGATGGGTATGCAGAAGGCATCAAGTTGATCGAGCGACTCCGCAGCGAGGGGCAGCGGCATAGGGCATTCGTCCGACAACGCCAGAGGGACCTCCACGCTCAGTAGCAGACTCCCGCTAACACTCCCCGCTTCAGCTTCCGTATCCTGAGACACTCCCACGGTCCCTCTTCTCAGAGAAGTCCGTCCTCGACGCTCCACGCTCCCTCGTCACCGATACTTTGGCTCAGCGTAGTTCCGCCCCTTGCAGAGGTATGAGCTGCTTCACTCAGCAAACGGGCCCCCAGCAAGTTCTTGCCTTGCGCTGGCGACAGGGCTATCGTGCGGCAGAACAAACAACGGAGGCAGCTATGAGATGGGCAACGGTGATCCTGGCGGCAGTGGTGATATTCGGGTCGACATCCCTGGCCGCCGCGGAGTGCTCGTGGGTGTTGTGGGTCAAGACGACCGTTCTACTCTCAGGTGACAAGAATAAACCCAAGCCCACCTGGGACATCGGCAGGACATTCAAGAATCAGCCACAATGTGACCGGGAGCGGCTGAAGCACTGGAAAGTGGTCGCAGAAACCGCCGAAGCGGATGTGGGTCCGTCAAACGTGACGAAAAAACAAGGTGAGTATGTGACCCGATTTTTTCCCACAGGCGGTCACATCAGCGAGGTCTTGCACTGCCTTCCCGACACCATCGACCCGCGGGAGGAGAGGGAGTGATGGGGATGAAGTGGCCAGCAAGGGAAGGGTTGCTGTTGCTCGCCGGTGTCCTCTTCGCGTTCGTGGTCTGGGTTCCCGTCGTGATCAATGTCCTGCCGAGATTCGCGCGAAGAGACCCAGGGCCTTGGCAGTGGGGGCTTGAGCTTCTGCCCGAATTTTTCGGCTCGCAAGGTGCCAGTCATGCGGTCATGAGCTGGTTCATGGCCCTCATGCCCTACCTCCTGATGCAGGTCGTTCGTGTCGCGAATTGGTCCGTCCGAAAGTTTCGCCGTAGGGGCGAGGCACCTGAAGTGCCAGGCGGCCTGTCAGATTAATCAGGGGGCGAGGTGGAGCTGGCGAGAGGAATCGAACCTCCAACCGGCGGTTTACAAAACCGCTGCTCTGCCGATTGAGCTACGCCAGCTCGCGAGCATGATTCAGAGGGCAAGATGGAGGACAGAGGAACACGAAGCCAATGTCGGCACGGTAGCAGCAGATCGGGAAAGGTGTCAAGTTGTGAATCTTACCCGCCTTTGGCAACGCTTCCGGGGAGTAAGTGTCATTATAAATAAGGCGTGTGTATGCTCGACGAGCGAGAGGGGAGTGGCGACGGTGCGGTCGCCGGAGATCGACGAGTCGATCGTCCCAGCCGGGTAGCGCGGGCTATTTCGAGGCTGGAGGGTTTCCTTTCGAGGTCCGCGCGGCAAGATTCCCGTAAAACGTGTCGAAACAGTCGGGGCAGATACCATGCGTAAATTTCGCATCGGAATGATCCGCAATGTAGTTCTCCACCTGCTCCCAATAGCCCCGGTCATCACGGATCTTCTTACAGGACGAGCAAATCGGCAGGAGTCCCCGCAGGGTCTTCACCTGACTGAGCGAAGCCTGGAGCTCCTCAATGACACGGTCGCGTTCTATCTCTGCATGATCCCGCTTATCCAGCGCTTGCTTGAGCTCCACGAGGTTTTCCCGGAGCTCGAGCTGGGTCTGCACCTCTTGGGCCAAGACCGTCAAGGCCTCGGTCTGTTCCAGCGTTAATTTTCGTGGCTGTCGATCGATGACGCAGAGCGTGCCCAATCCGTGACCGTCCGCAGAGTAGATCGGCGCTCCGGCGTAGAATCGAATCTTGGGGTCCGATGTCACCAGGGGGTTGTCCGCAAACCGCAGATCCAGCAGCGCGTCCGCGACGACGAACAGGTTCTTCTGGAGCATGGCATGAGAGCAAAATGCCACGTCGCGGGACGTTTCCTGCACAGACAGGCCGATGCGTGCCTTGAACCACTGCCGGTCACAATCGACGAGCGAGATGAGCGCGATGGGGGCCTGGCAGATGTAGGATGCGAGAAAGGTGAGGTTGTCAAAAGCCTTCTCAGGCTCGGTGTCGAGAATCTTGTACCGCTGCAGCGCCGCCAATCTAGCGGGCTCGTCTGGTGGTATCGGTGCGACCTTCATCGGACCAACCCCCTGGGCACGAACTTCCCTGTGCTCACTTTAGGCAAAGGGCAAGACCGAGTCCAGGAATAAGCGTTTTTTGCGGCGGGTTGGCCCGGTGTCCAGCAGCACACAGGCAACAGGGCACACCCTCGGCCTCCAGGTCTCCTGTTAGATCTGTCGGTCGATCTCGCTCTGCATCCTTGAGAGGAACCGCTGGAGGGACTGTTGCGCCTTCGGCGGGACACGGATGAATTCCAGTCCGAACTCGAACCCCGTGGTCCACTGGACTCTCGCCCGCTCAACCACCGTGGCGCTGCTCTCCTGGGGCAGAAAGATCTGAATCGACACGCACGTACCTCTGGGCAGCGTAACCTCGCTCTCGACCGCACACCCACCCCGTGAGATATTCAACACCTTACCCACGCCCCTGATCTCGTCCCCGGAAAACGCCGATGCACACCGCACCGCATACCGCGGGTACGCACGTCGCTTTTGGCCAGCCCTGCTCGATGGAGTCTGGTCCTCCAGCGTTTCTCGCACCGCCGCGAGCAACTCCTTCATGTCGAAGGGTTTCTTGAAGGTGCGCCTGGCGCCAAAGAACTTCGCGACTCCCAGGCAGTCTCGGTCTCCACTTCCTCCGGTGATGGCGATGATCTTGACTTCAGGAAAGTCGTGCGTCAACTGCAGCGTGGCCTCGAGGCCGTCGGTATCAGGCATCCAGATATCCGTGATGACCAGATCGGCAAAGGTCCGGCGGAATCGCTCGACGCCCTCTCTTCCATTCGCGGCCTCGATGACCCGGTAGCCGTCCAGCGAGAGCGCCCGACTGACCACCGACCGCAGCGACTCTTCATCCTCAATCACTAAGATGGATGGCCCCTTGTTGGCGTTGGCCTTGTTCTCTGCGGATGTTGCTGCCGAGGCTTCGAGCTTGGCGGGAGGCCTTGTCTGGACCTTGATCTCTGACATCGTCGAGCTCCGGATGACGAAGATCTTTCAGGCCGCACTGGGAGTACACATCGCTTACCCGAATTGTAGTGCATCCCCATGGGCGGTCAAGTTGCGTCCGCCAATCCCTTACGCTCACGATCACCACGTGTCGTGTGTGCTCGTTCCATGCCATTCCTTCCTGTTGTCACAATTCGCAAGATGACTTTCTCGCCTGAACAATGCCAGCGCCCCGGCTCGCAACACAAGAATGGCATAAAGCACGGCCCCCTGCTATCGAGTTGACTGCAGCAGTTTTGGGGACATCATCAGGAATCGCTGAGCGTCCTCGGAACGATGCGGCCCCCGTTAGGATATTGCTTTTTCATTGAATACCAACCGGTACCCCGATATACCAACTCTTGGAATCACGATCCTGCTCCCGCTTTCAACACTTAAAGTCATGCTTCTGACACCCAACGCAGATCGACCGATCCGTCGGGAGACCATGAACGTCCCCACACTGGCCGTTGTTGATGATGATGCGACTGTCTGCGAGCTGATGCAGGAGATTTTGGCTCCTGAGGGCTATCAAATTCTTGCCTTCACCGAGGCCAATTCCGCGCTGGCGGCCATCAAGGACACCCCAGTCCAGGCGGCGGTGACCGATTTGCGGTTGCCGGGCATGGATGGAGTCGAACTGATGGAGCGCCTCCTTAAGATCAATCCGGACCTCTCCATTGTCGTAATCACCGGAAACGGCTCCATTCCTGAGGCCGTGCGGGCGATGAAGGCGGGGGCCTTCGACTTCATTACCAAACCGTTCAAGCCTGACATCCTGCGCATGATCATACGCAAAGCGCTCGAGTGTCAGCGGCTGCGGCAGGAAAATCACTACCTCCGGCGAGCGGTGAGTGATCTGGCCGGGATCGAGGCGATCGTCGGGAACAGTCATGGTATTCAGTCGGTTACTGAATTCGTGCGCAAGGTGTCCGATAGCGAAAGCACGATTCTCATTCAGGGTGAAAGCGGCACCGGCAAGGAGTTGGTGACGCGACTCATTCACTTCAACAGCTTTCGGCGGGACATGCCCCTCGTCCCCGTGAATTGCGGCGCCATCCCGGAAACCCTGCTGGAATCCGAGCTGTTCGGACACGAAAAGGGCGCCTTCAGCGGTGCCCTCTACACGCGGCGTGGACGATTTGAAATGGCCCATGGCGGTACGATCTTTCTCGACGAAGTCGCCGAGATCCCGCTGCCGCTCCAGGTCAAGCTTCTCAGGGTCCTCCAGGAACGCTCATTCGAGCGGGTCGGGGGGAGCCGGTCCCTATCCGTCGACGTGCGGGTCATTGCCGCCACCAACCGCGACCTCGAGCACGCCGTCGAGCAGGGGACATTCCGAAGCGACCTCTACTATCGCCTGAACGTCATTCCGATTACCCTGCCGCCTCTCCGAACACGTCGCACCGACATTCCGCTTCTCACGGACCATTTCATCTCACGGCATAACCGCAGCAAACATGGGATGATCCAAGGCGTCTCCCCCGAGGCCATGCTTTATCTCGTCCGCTACCATTGGCCGGGCAACGTCCGCCAGCTGGAAAATATCATCGAGCGAGCCGTGGTGCTCAAAAAATCAGGATTGATCGACGTCTCCGACCTCCCCCCCGAGGTCCAGCGAGCGTCAGCCCCTCCTGAGAGTCACAGTTCTCCTCCGTCACTGTGGTCGGGCGGAATCGATCTTTCTGAAGAGCTTGACCGATACGAGAACCACCTCATCCGGCTAGCCCTCGAGCAGGCGAACGGTGTCACATCCAAGGCAGCGGAGCTCCTCCACGTGAACCGGACCACCCTGGTCGAGAAGCTGAAACGAAAGGGCATCAATCCCAAGCTAGTTCCCCGCGAACAGGATCGCCGCTCCCCAGCTGCATCCCCCGAGACGTCAAAATCTTGACAGACAGTCAAAACTTCTGTTCGGAGTTTTGACGCACCGTCCGTCCTGCTTTCCCCCCACTCAACCTAACCTCTGAATATCGCGACCCGTCGAGCCCGCCGCTCTTGCATTGAGTCGGTACGGAACTTGTAATCCTGGCGTTCGTTGTTGCCGTCTGCCGAACGATCGCAACCGTCCTTTTCGCTTGGACGATATTTGCCATCCGCAGCGGTCCGATGCCAAGCGAAGACTGGCTGGCAGCTTACGCAAGCGATCCGCAGGGACGGCCTGCTCTGAGAGGCGTATGCCGTTGCTTTCTTCTACCCAAAAGAAACGCGCGAAACACGCGACCGAGCCAGAGCTTGAGGACCTCATCGCCCAGTTCTTCCCTGTGATCCATGGGCTCGCTCATCGCCTCGCACGGAGCCTTCCGGCCTGCCTTGACGCAGACGACCTAGCATCCGTCGGTGTGATCGGACTCATGGATGCTCTGGCCAGGTACGATCCCAGCCGCGGCGTCCAATTCAAGACCTATGCGGAGTTTCGCATCCGTGGCGCCATGCTGGATGAGATCCGCTCGATGGACTGGGTGCCACGGTCGGTGCGAGAGTGCGCGGCCACGCTACAGAGGGTGACCTGTAACCTTGTTCAACAACAGGGTCGCCTGCCCACGGACGATGATCTGGCCGACGCCCTCAATATTTCGGAGGAAGAGCTTCGCCGGATTCGCGCCAACCTGCGACCCCTCTCCTTCGTGAGCATTGAGCAACTCGAGGGCGGGGAGCTTCTGGAACACAGACTCCAGCGCCTGCTCGCGGACACCGGACGGCCGGACCCCCTGTCGACCGCGCATACGGAGACCCTTCGCCGAGCCTTGCAGGAGGCCATCTGCCTCCTGCCCGAACGCGAACGACGGGTTCTGATGCTGTACTATCGAGACGAGCTGACGATGAAGCAGATCAGCGCGATCCTGAGCGTGACCGAGTCCCGCATCTGTCAGATACACGGGCACGCCATCACACGACTCCGGACACATTTGACCTGGGCTTCCTAACTGCGTGACGCGCGGTCACTCAGTGCGCACGGGCACGGTCTCATGTTCGGCAACCGCGGTGGACGTCGTACCGAGATCGCGATGTCCCTCACCGAACATCCATGGCGCGATTTGCGATCAACGCGCGAACCCGATTCCGCATCACGATGCTCATTGCTCTCCGTTTCTCACCTTTCCTGATAGTTTCACCTCCCGAATGCCCATAATGAGAATTTCGATTGTTCGATCGAGCGAGGTGGTGCGGAGATTGCTACACTTAATGACGCGCGCCCCCGACTTCACCCGAGCGCGACTGTCACGGCGCAACTCATGGCACGCGAGCCCAGCATGAACGCCACTGACCGACAGCCAGGCTCCGGACTCCTCGCCACGATCGCGAGCGGGACGTTCGTGTTGCGCACGGCGATCCTGTCCCTGTACGTCAGCGTCGCCGTCTGGGCAGGCTACTACGGGCTCTCCCACTTGCACCAGGACCTCATCGCCCAGCGAGGCGCACACCTAGGACGCACCGCTGCAACCATGGTTCAGACGCTGGAAGCGTACTTCCTGGAGCGGGTAAGCGAACTCCAGTTACTTTCCAATTACCCTGGGATCAGGGAAGGGGTGCCCGACAGCGCGATGCAAAGCCTTCAGCAATACATCAGGCTTTCGAAACACTTCGCCGCCGTCCGTGTCGTCGGTCCGGACGTCGCCACCGTCGCCGCATCCGATGCCGCCGGGGCCACGACTCGGAGCACAGCTTGGCTGCGTGAGGTCCAGCGCGCCGGTCGCCCCGGCCTTCTGTCCCCAGAGTCTGCCAACAGCGGGATGGTGACGGTCGCCATCCCGTTCTCATACACCGACGGCCGCAGCACCGGCGTCCTCAGCGGCACGATTCCCGTCGAGGCCATCCACCGGGTTCTACATGAGCGCTTTGTGGTCCATGCAGAGTCGTCTCGGAGCCGTAATTGGCTCGCGCTCGACCCCATGGGCATCGTCGTCGCGGACCAGCCTGCGCACGGTTCTTCCTTGAGCGATCTCCGCCAGCTCAAACAAACCTCGTTTATCGAGGCCTCCCAAAGCTCCTCACCGGGTGGCCGGTACGTCGAGGAGCTTGACGCACGGACGCAGGTCCCCGTCGTCACGGGCTTCGCACGGCTCGGGAACCAAGACCTGGCTCACGGGTTCGGATGGACCGTGCTGGTGCAGGCTGATCGGGAAGCCCTCTACGGCCCCGTGGATCAGTTCCTGTGGTTGGTCGGCGCCGCGTTCGCCACCCTGGCCGCCATATTGGGCTATCTCGGACTCGGCGCACTGAACGGCATGATCGGTGGCCTCGACCGGCAGGGATCCGTGCGCAGGTCGTCCTCGGGGCCGACGTATTATGACGTCGTGACGGGCCTCCCCGGCGACCGTCTGTTTGAGATGATTCTGGGCCAAGCCATCGAGCGGGTGTCTCCGTCGCGGCGGAAGATGGCGCTGCTGATGTTCGACTTGAAGCAACTCAAGATTGTCAGCGATAACCACGGACAGGCGCGCGGTGACCTCGCGGTCCGCGTGCTCGCGGCACGAGTCAAAAGCTGCGTCCGCATGTCCGATACGGTCTCTCGGATTGGCGCCGATCGATTCGCGGTCCTGCTCGAGAATTTGTCGGCTCCGGACGACGCCGCGGCCATTGCCCAAAAAATTCTGCAGACCGTCGTGTTGCCGCTCACGCTGGGAAGCGACGAAATTCTGGTCGACACCCGCATCGGTGTGGCGGTGTATCCCTCCGACGCGGTGGCGCCAAAACCTCTGATGGCCTGTGCGGAAGAGGCCATGCACGCGGCCCATGCCGAAGGAGTCCCGATCGGCTTCTACACCCAGGCTCAAGGCGACGCGATCTTCGAGGCTCTGGCCAAAGAGAACGCCAGTGACTCCATGTCTGCAGAAAGGCCGAGCATTCGCGCGTAGGAAAAAGGCGGCGGCGGCGGGATGACGTCCCAGCGATGGGGTCGCTCAGGACTCCCAGGACGGCAGGCTCACCAGGCGTAGACAGCTTCCACGAGATTCCCGTTTCCCCGGTACACCACATCCCGACACAATGATCGCACGAGAGGGATTCCCCGTGCCCAGGGCCGCGTGTTTTCCGAGAGCTCCGGCAGCTCGCGGGTGTGGTCGAACCCCGCCCCGCTGTCTTCCACGCGGATGGTCAGGGTTCCCGAGGCGCTCGTGTATTCTTGCACGAGCTCGACCTTGATCCATCCGCCCTCCAACGAGGCGAGCGCTTGTTCCCGCATCTCATAATAGGTCCCGAACCCCTCCACCGAACTCTTGAGGGCCGAGTCCAGTTGAAGCACCCCATGCTCCAACGCGTTGCTCAGAAGCTCCTTCAGGATGACGTGGATCGACTCTTTGTGGTTGGGGCCGACATGCAGGCCGTTGAGCAGGGGCATCAGCGTCGGCATCATATCGCCCCGACGCAGCCCCTCCGCGTCAAACTCGAGGGCCGCCTGCACACGGGTGGGCAGGGCCGGACGGCCCACGGACCATCCCGCGCCCTCCTCCTGGAGCGTTGGGAGCGGGGCACTGGCAATCTCGACCAAGGCGATGTCGTCGTGCAGGGGCGCATCACCACAAAAGGCCGTCACGCGCTCCCGCACCGCATCAAACAGTGACTCCGGATCGGCCAGTTGCTCCAGGCAGGCCTCGAGGCTGGCCTGTTCGAACATGGCCCCGTCTGCATTGGTCGCTTCGATCAGGCCGTCGGTGTAGAGGTACACGCGATCGGTCGGCAGCAGCTCCGCGACGGCGACGGATCCACCGAAAAATTCCGGATTGACGACGCCCAGGGGCAGATGATCGGACGGGAAGCGCCGGAGGACACCGTGGGAATGACGCCACACCAGCACGTCCGGGATCCCGCCGTTCCAGACCGTCAGCCGCCGCCCGCTCGAGTCCAAGTCGATCAGGCAGGCTGCGCAAAAGAGGTGGCTGGGCAGCACACCCTTCAGCTTCCGGTTGATCCCTCCGGCAATGTCGCTGATGGGATACCCCAGCGCGCTCATATCGTAGAAGACCTGCGCGGCCGGCAGCGCGCAGACCGCCGCAGACAAGCCGTGGCCGGTAAAGTCTCCCAGGAGGACATGGAGACTTCCCGCAGGTGTTCGGGCAACCAGCAACAAGTCCCCGTTCATGATGGCGGCCGGTGAAAGCCAGAACTTAAGGTGGCTTTGCTGCAAGGCCCCGGAACGGAGAATGCGCATCAGGACTGAGCTGGCCAACTCCTGCTCACGGGTCAGCTGGTCCCGGTATTTTCTCAGGTCTTCGTTTTGGGACTGAACGAGGGCATAGAGCTCGCGAATACGAGTCAAGGCATCGATCTTGGCCTTCAGGATGAGCGGATTGTACGGTTTGGTGAGGAAGTCATCCCCGCCGTGTTTGACGCAATGCACGAGCGATTCTTCGTCGCTCATCGCCGTTACGAAAATGACGGGGATGAACCGCTCTTTGGCTTTGGACTTAATCAGGCGTGTCGCGTCGTAGCCGTCCATGTGGGGCATCATGATGTCCATGATGACCATTTCGGGCTGCTCACGGTCGAACAAGTCCACGGCCTCTTGACCGTTTTCCGCCGTCACCACCGCGTGGCCTTGCTTTTTGAGCAAAGATGTCAAAGCCACGCGATTCACCGGCGCATCGTCGGCGACAAGAATTCTCATGACATGCTGGCCTCTATCGCAAACAGGCGTTGGAAGTTGGCGATTTTCAAAATCTTGGCCAGGGACGGCCGGCAGTTGATGATGCGGATCGTGGCGGTGTCGGCTCCTGCATGCTCGCGCAGCTGAAGGAGCATGCCGAGTGCAGAGCTGTCCATGTAGTCGGCCTTCGCGAGGTCCAGGACGTAGGTCGTCCCCGCTTCCTTGAATGGCGTGTAGGCCTCTCGAAACGCCCGATACAGCGTGAAATCAAATCGACCATCGATTGCGAGCGTCACCACCTTGTTGTCGGGCGAGGCTTCGACGCTGAGTCCCATAAGGTCTCCTTTTCAGACGCGGAGGCAACTCCTTTTCCCCA
Source organism: Nitrospiraceae bacterium (assembly GCA_041608595.1). Classification (GTDB taxonomy): domain Bacteria; phylum Nitrospirota; class Nitrospiria; order Nitrospirales; family Nitrospiraceae; genus JBFGRM01. Next base: position 17,568 of record JBFISJ010000008.1, on the reverse strand, counting down.
CTTCTCGGACAAACGACGAAAAACATTAACCAAAACTGTGCATTCGGTATGACGCGGCAGCAACCGGCCCCAACGAGCAAAAAGGGGCATGCTCAGCCGGGGGGCACGGGCCCCGGCCGGCAGCCTCCCCGAGGCCTCCTGGACCAGAGGAAACCGCGTGAAAACGACCTGAAGTTCTGGATTTTTCTGCTAGGCTTGAATCAAGGGAGTACCACGAACGTAGGGGGTGGGTGCGGCCCCCAGGGCCTCGGATGCCCGGCTGCGTCACCCCCTGCGGGCGGCCAACCATGCGCATGAAGTGAGCCTTTCGCACGGCCGCTCCCCCCACAGCCTCAAGAGCTGACGCCCGATGCTTGCCACGAGGAGAGGGCCAGGTATGCAGATCGTCCATACGTCACGCGACGATGTCACCACGATCCAAATGCTGGGGGACTTTACGTTCAACAGCCGCCGCGACCTCTCGGCCGCGATCGAGAAGGCCAGGACCACGAGCTGTCGAACCATACTCCTCAACGTGGAACACGTCAGCTTCATGGATAGCGCCGCCTTGGGGGTCCTCGCCCTCTATTCGAACCTGCTCAAGTGTGAGGGTCGCCGCCTCGTCCTGCTGCGTCCCCAGGAGCGGGTGCGTGAAATTCTGACGATCGCGAACATCCCCGCCATCATCCCCATTTGCCTCAGCGAGGACGATCTGCCTTCCATCAGCGAGCAGGCTCCCCGGCCGGAGCGTGTATGAGCAGCGGCGTTCCCGTCAGCGAGGTGTGGTCCGCGTCCGCAGAGGCGTCCGCCGACCCCCGGGTACGGACCGCTAGCAAGATCCTCGTGGTGGACGATGAGCCGCTCGCCAGGAAGAAGATGACCCACCATTTGCGCAAGCTCGGCTACGACGTGCTCGAAGCGGCCGACGGCGCGGAGGCTCTCGAGCTGGCGCAACGCGAGCGGCCCGATTTGATGGTCCTGGATTGGATCATGCCCAAGGTCGACGGCCCGACGATCTGCGAGAGGCTCAAACGCGATCCCACACAGCGGACCATGCAATTGATCCTCATGACGGCTCACGACAAGCCGGAACAAATCGCGGAAGGGCTGGCTCGCGGAGCAGACGATTTTTTGAGCAAGTCAGCAAGCTTGCAGGAGACGACGGCCCGCGTGCAGGCGGGGCTTCGGGCGCACGCTCTCGTCAAGGAGCTGGAGTCCGCACGCGACACGCTCAATCGTTCTTATCAGCTCCTGGCCCGCCATCAGGAAGAGCTGAAGACGGATCTGCGCTCGGCCGCCGAGTTCGTCCAATCTCTGCTCCCGCCGCCGGGCAACTGGGCGCCAGGCGTGAGCATCTCCTGGCAATACCTCCCCTCGAAGGCCCTCGGCGGTGATCTGTTCAATGTCGCCGTCTGGGGCGAGCGCGACTTGGGATTCTGTATTCTGGACGCCTCGGGCCATGGCGCCAGCGCGGCCTTACGCGCTGCGACCTTGATGTCGCTCATCCGCACCTCCAGCGTGGTACGGCTCGTCTGCTCCTACGATCCCGGTGCGATCGTGACGGAGATGAACCGGCGGTTTCCCTTGAGCCCGGAGGGAGACTATTTCACGTTGTGGGTGGGTGCGCTGAACCTGCCCAGCCGGGTCCTTCGCTTCAGCACGGCCGGTCATGCCGGGGCGGTGCTCTTTCGAACCGGAGGCACCGCCGTGCCTCTGTCCCGTGCCACCTTTCCGCTGGGGTTTCAGCCGGAGACGCAATACACGAGTCAAACCATCACGCTTGAGACGGGCGACCGGTTGTTCCTGTTCAGCGACGGCTTGTATGAAACCCGCTCGCCGACGGAAGAGCTGTGGGGACGGGAGCGGCTGGAATCCGTCTTGGCCGGGTTGGGAGACGCGCCCCTTGGGGAAGCGTTGACCCAAACGATACGTGCCGCACGGCAGTGGCATCAACAGGAGCAATTTCTTGATGACGCGGCCCTGCTCGGTCTCGAGATGACCGATCAGTCCCCGCAAATGGCCTGAGGGCTCCGGAAGGCCACCATCCCGCGCGGGCCACACAGCCGCGAGCGCCGTTGTGCACCCGCCGACCGAGGGGGAGGCACGGCGCAAAGCCCGCGCATCACTGCACGGAAGGTGAGCGAAGATGCCATTTTCGAGTGTTCAGCCAGAACCCCTCACATCGGCGTCCGCCCAATCTGACCGGAGGCAGTTTTCCACCGAACGCCTCCAGGTGGTCATCCTCCAGAGTCTGGTTTCCATCGTTCTCTCGTATCAAATTCTGTTCAGCCCGGCCGCGCTTATCACCCCAGAGATGCAACACATCCTCATCCTCGGTCTTCTTTCGCTGGTTGCGGCGGCGATGTTTTTGCCCGCCACGCTTGTCGAGGGGCGCGCGTTTACGATCGTCGCGCTGCTCGTCGACACGAGCGTCACGTCCGCGGTGATCTATTTGTCCGGGGACACGGGCTCCGATCTCTATCTCGCCTATTTCTTTATCATTTTGATCTCGGCCAGCGCGCGCTCCTTGCGGCTGAAAATCGGCCTGTCGATCGGGATCTCCATGGTGTACGGCGGGATCCTCGTGTACGGGCTCGGGCAGGCGCAAACGCTAGAGGAGGGGCACCTTATTCGGATCCCCATCCTGCTCGTCATGGGCCTGTTCTATGGCGTAATGAACCAGACGCTGCGCGAGACACGACGAGAAAAAGCGGATCTGCAGGATCAGATCCATGAGCGGCAACAGGCTGAGCGCGCGTTGATCGAGACGGAAGCGCGCTTCCGCACGCTGATCGAGGCGATCCCGCAGCAGGTATGGACCGCCAAACCAAACGGCGAACTGGATTACATCAACCAGCGCGTCGCCGACTACTTTGGCCCCTCGTTGCAACAGGCCCGTGGATGGGCCTGGCAACCGTTTATCCACTCAGATGAGCAACCCGAGTGTCTCAAACGGTGGCAAGAGGCGCAACGGACGGCCTCGCCCTACGAGATGGAATGTCGGCTCAGGAGGCCGAGCGACGGAGAGTACCGCTGGCATATCGTCCGGGCCATCCCGCTGATGGATGCGAACCACCGCATCACGAAGTGGTACGGAACCAACACGGACATTACCGACCACAAGGAGGCGGAAAGCGTCGTCAACAACTATACCCGGGCGTTGGAGCAAAAGAATCGCGAGCTCGCCGAGGCGCGAGATCAGGCGTTGTCCGCAGATCGCGCGAAATCGGAGTTTCTTGCGGTCATGAGCCACGAGATTCGGACTCCGATGAATGGAGTGATCGGGATGACCGCCCTCTTGCTCGACACGGAGCTGAACGAGGAACAGCGGAGTTTTGCGGACATGGTCAGGAACTGCGGAGACCACTTGTTGACGGTCATCAATGACATTCTGGATTTCTCCAAGATCGATGCGGGCAAGCTCAAGCTCGAGATCATGGACTTCGATCTGCGGCAGGCCGTCGAAGACACGATCACCCTGCTCGCCGGGCAGGCAGCGGGGAAAACGATCGATCTCTCGTATCAATTTCACGCACAGGTGCCCACCGCGCTTCGGGGCGACCCGAGCCGTCTGCGGCAAATCCTGACCAATCTTGTGGGCAACGCCGTGAAGTTCACGGAGCAGGGCGAAGTGTACCTCACGGTGTCTCTGGTAAAGGACGCCGGGGACTCGGTCACGCTCCTCTTCGAGGTCACCGATACCGGCATCGGCATTCCCCAGCAGGAGATCGATCGGCTGTTCCAGCCCTTCACCCAGGCCGATAACTCGGACAAGCGCAAGTTCGGTGGCACCGGACTCGGCTTGGTGATCTCGAAACGGCTGACCGAGATTATGGGAGGAGAAATCGGGGTGAAGAGCGCGCCCGGCAAGGGAAGCACGTTTTGGTTTACCGTCCACCTGTCGAAGCAACCGGAAGCCACCGATCTGATGAAGGTACGGCCGCGAACTGACATGCGCGGGGTGCGCGTGTGCATCGTGGACGACAAGGAGTTCAGCCGACGCGCGATGCAGGACTATCTCACCAGTTGGGGCATGACCAGCCTCACCGCAGGGAGCTCACGCGAGGCGTTGCAGGTCCTGCGAGAGGCCGCCGCGCGCAAAGAGCCGTGCGAGATCGTCCTGCTCGACTTGCAGATGCCGGGTGTGGACGGGTTGGAGCTGGCCCGACTGATCAAACGGAACCCCGATCTGGCGTCCACACAGATCGTGCTGCTGACCTCCGTCGGTCGACGGGGAGACGCACAGGCGGCTCGACAGGCGGGCATCGCCGCCTACCTGACAAAACCCGTCCGGCAGTCGCTGCTGTTCGACTGCTTCGCGACGCTCATGGGCGAGCCGACCGTGGGCGCCACGGCCTCAGGCGCGGGGGCGGCGGGGGCCGGGCGCGAAAAGCCGCTCGTCACCAAGCATAGTTTGGTGGAAGCAAGAGGGGGCACACGAGCACGCATCCTGGTCGCGGAGGACAACGCAGTGAACCAGAAGGTTGCGGCACGGATGCTCGAGCAGCTTGGCTATTCCGTCGACGTGGTGGGCAACGGAAAGGAGGCGCTCGACGCGCTGACGCGGCAATCCTACAGCGCCGTGCTCATGGACTGTCAAATGCCCGAGATGGACGGCTTCGAGGCCACGCACCAAATCCGCCAGAAGGGTGAGAACGGGGACCGCATCACCGTGATCGCCATGACCGCCAATGCCATGCAGGGTGATCGGGAACGGTGCCTCGAGGCGGGCATGGACGACTACATCCCTAAACCGATCAACAAGGAAGAGCTGGGGAAAACGTTGCGACGATGGGTCGGGGAGGGTCTGCCCGTCTCCAACCGGTCCGCCGGTAACGGCGAGCTCTCCTCCACCGACGACCGCCATGCCGCCGAAAAGGGCCAGGGAAAAGGCATTTGGGACACCGAGCAGACACTCGCGCGGCTGGATGGAGACCAGGATCTTCTGTGTCAACTTGCCGATCTGTTCGTCACGCAGGGGCCCAAGGAAATGCGCGAGGTCCAGGAGGCCCTCCAACAGGGCGATGCGTCCCGACTAGCGCGGGCGGCTCACAAGCTCAAGGGCTCAGTGATCCAGTTTAGCGCCTCCAGCGTGATCGCCACGGTCAAAGAGCTGGACGAAGTCAGCCGCAGCGGCAACCTCCAAGCTGCCGCCGCCGCCTTCGCAAAATTGCAGCCCGAGGTCGATCGCTTGAAGCACGCGTTGGAGCAATGGTGCCACGCGCAGAAGGTCGGATGAAACCATACATGTCGGGCAAGACCCTTCTGGTGGTGGATGAGTGCGCGGAGTCGCGTGCGCGGCTGTTTGAACAGACCCAGGGACGGGGACTTTCCGTCATTACCGCCACGGATCCACACGTGGCGCTCACCACGTTTCAAATGAGCGTGCCCGACGTCATCATTACGGATCTGTTTGGACCGGACATGTCGGGGCTCACCTTGACGCGTCAAATCAAGAAGCGGCGCCCGGCTTGCTCCGTGATCATGATGGGAACGGACCGCTCGCAGGGAGTCGTGGTGTCCGCGCTCAAGGCCGGCGCGCTCGACTATCTGTGCAAGCCCATTGGGGCGGACGAGCTTTGGCGTTCGCTCGATCGCGCCTTCGTCGCGATCCCGCGATCCCTCAGCGATGCCCCGGGCATCGAGCGGATCGAGCATCTCGTCGTGATGAACACCGACCCCGCGCACATCGAGGTCACGATCTCGCACTTGATCTCGGGGGCCATGGTGCCCATGCCGGAACCGCAAAGCCAGCACCTGCGTGCCGCCCTGCACGAGTTGTTGCTCAATGCCGTGGAGCACGGCTCCCTGGATATTTCCTTTCCGGCCAAACAAGAGGCGCTGGCCAGCAGCACGTATGACGAGCTGCTGAGTCGTCGACGGCTCGATCCTCGGTACAAGGGTCGCTACGTCAAGATCAGAATCATCTATGACCGATGTCTGCAGACGATCGAGTTTCGCATTGCAGATGAAGGGCAGGGATTCGACTGGAAGCAGATGATGTCCCGCGACCCCGAGACGGTGTCGGCCGACGCGCCCTGTGGACGCGGTATGGTGGTTGCGCGTGCGTTGTTTCCCGACCTCACGTATAACGACCGCGGCAACGAAGCCATCCTGACCGTCGCCCTCTCGGGCTGACGCCGGTCACGAGGTCGATGAGCCCATCAAAGGGGGCTCGTCGAATCCTGAACCTGATCCTGATCGTTGGCGCCTGTTCCTGGAGACCCTCTGAGGGACCCCCCGCGCTTCTGGCTTTTGTCGGGCTCTTCGAAGGGTGAGCACCCGGGCAAAAGCCCGTCTCCGCCCGGCGGAGACCCCCATTGCCGCCTCTCCTAGCCGCCCCCCCCCTCAAGTTTTTCGCCGACCCGGCCGATACGCTATTAGGAAGAAACAGACCGCAGCACGCAGGAACCGACATGACGCCAGAGAAAGTCGCCGAAGCCGAGGCAGAGATCTTAACGGTGTATGAAGTCGCCCGTTTTCTGCGGGTCCCCAAGTCGACGGTCTACAAGCTCGCCCGGATTGGTCAGATCCCTGCATCCAAAATCGGTAAGCACTGGCGGTTTACGAGGAGCGATATCCAAAATTGGATGCACGAGCGATCCCGGCAGTAAGTGTCACGCTGGCACCTGCCAGGGGAGCCTGAATCGAGCGAGGGGCGCGGCAAGCGCGCGGTGGGTCTCAGGAATCCTGTGAAACACCGTCCGAGCGCGAGACCCCGCCGTCAGCTTGGTGGGGCGAGTCCAACCCGGTGTGTTCGAAGCCCCGAAGCAGGTCGACGGAGTACTGCAGCAAGTCTGCCGCGCAGCTCATGCTGGCCTGCAAGCGTGTTCTGGCCTCGTCCCAGCGCCCCTCCCGGTAGCACTGGAGAAACTTCCGGTGCTGATCATCAAGCAAGGCTTCTTTCGCTTCCAGCATCAAGCAGTCGAGCGGCAACATAAACTGGAGGGTATCAGGCTCCCGTACACGCGACAATCCCTCGATCGGGGGAACACGAATGCGTGAGTCTCCGGCAGCGCTGCGTCTTTCTTGGAAACGGGCGGATCGAGGGCGGAGGAGCCAACGAACGAACTAAGGTTTCCCCTTCCTTTGCCGTGAGGCCGACCGGTCCATCAATGTCATGCGGATCTTGCCGTGCAACCGGGCACCTTCGACCATGCCCAGGACCGGGCTGGTGATCGTTCCCGTGACCATCGCGGGGGCGAGAAGCTGCACTCGCTCTCGAGCGGTGACATCCCCCATGATACTCCCCTCACACACCACGATCCCCGCATTGACCGTGGCGTACAGCACCGCGTCCCTGCCGACAATCAGGCATCCTTCCGTGTGAATCTCGCCTTCGAGCGTGCCATCGATGCGGACATTTCCGTCGTAGCGGATGGATCCCTTGAGCGCCACACCGGGACCGACGACCGTATAGATCTCGCCGTTGCCCCCGTCGTCGATCGCGGCCGTCTCTTTCAATCTCCCATGTGGCATAGTGAGCACCTGACGCGGCGCGTCGCCTTCGCTTACCGGGTTGCGATCAAAGACTCCCCAAGGGTCCATCTTGCGGTCCAGCGTGGTTCAGACGCGTCTTTTTAAGCTTAGCAGGTTCACTCGGACGGGCAAGCGATCTGGCAGAGGCGGGCGCACGCACAATGCATGCTCGAACCGCCTCGAATTGCTCTTGACGCAGCCGCTCGCTCGGTTTATCTTGCGTTCATATCCAATTAATTCAGGCCCTCTTGAGAGCAGTGGCCGGCGCCACGCGCATAACGGCAGGGCCGGCGAATGCCGTCCCTCCGCTGCCGCCCCACACTGGCACCGACGGCGTGCAAACCCCTTGCCCCCTCAGGAGCGGCCATTGAGAAAGGCTGCGGTGTCGGGCGAGTCTCCGCGGCATCACCCCGCGTCTCGCATCCGCTGCCGCTCATATCACAGGCTTGGATGACCGCCTTTCGTTTCGTTCACACCGCCGACCTCCATCTCGACAGTCCGTTTCGGGGGTTGACCGAGGTCCCCCCCGATCTCCACGATACGCTCCGGGACGCGACGTTCCGGGCATTCCGGCAAGTCGTGGACCTGTGCATCGAACGAAACGCGGACTGCCTCATCATCGCCGGCGACCTGCACGACGCGGCCGACCGTAGCCTCCGCTCACTGATTCGACTGCGGGAGCAGTTCTTCCGGCTCGCGGAGCGCAACATCACCGTCTTCATCTGCCATGGAAATCATGATCCCCTTTCCGAATGGGAAGCTCGCTTCACCTGGCCGGACAACGTCCACGTCTTCGGTACCGATCGCATCGAGGCCCGCCCGCTGATAAAGAGAGGGGCCGAGATTGCGCGTGTCTACGGCATTAGCTACGCGTCCGAGCAGGTCACGGAGAACCTCGCGAGACAATTCAAGCGTGAGAGTGACGCACCCTGGTCGATCGGGCTCCTCCATACGAACGTCGGCAACGACACGAACCATCTCAACTACGCCCCCTGCGAGGTTAGAGACCTGGTCAAGGCAGGCATGGACTACTGGGCCCTGGGCCATATCCATGCCCACCGCGTCCTGCGCCAGGAAAGCCCGCTGATCGTCTACCCCGGCAACCCTCAAGGCCGGCATCCCCGCGAGACGGGCCCGAGGGGCTGTTACGTCGTGGACGTGCACGAGCGGGGCACGAACACGTACGAGTTCGTCGATGTCGACGTGGTGCGGTGGCATGATGCCTCGATCGGCATCGACGGCCTGTCGCGGCTCGAGGACTTGCTGGCCGCGCTCGAGGAGCGGATGGAGGCCCTCCGCCGCGACGCCGGCGGGCGGGGCAATATCGTGCGCTGGGCTCTGACGGGACGCGGCCCGCTCCATCGCGAGCTGTCTCGTCCCGGTCGGCTCGACGATCTCCTCGCGACGCTCCGGGAGCGCTGTGAGGGTGAGCCGAATTTCATCTGGCCGGAGTCCATCCAAGACGGCACCGCTCGGGACATTGATCTCGACGTGTTGCGACGCGAGGAGAATCTTCTGGGCGATTTCCTGAAGCTGTCGGAGCAGGACGACGGGCACCTGATTGACGAGCTGCAAAAATCCCTGAACGCGCTGTTCGAGGATCCCCGGATCCGGCGGCACCTGCGTCCGCCGGACGAGACCCGTCTCAGGGATTGGATTCGTTCAGCTGAGCTGCAAGGCGTGGATCGATTACTCACCGATGATGATTGAGTATTATTACTAACTCTTGTCATTCTCGCGAAGGCGGGAATCCAGTTCCTTTGCGAAAGTCTTGGATGCCCGCCCCCGGGCTGAGGCTTGCCGGGGCAGATTGCGCGGGCATGGCGGAAGGGATGCTTTTTTAGCGACTCCATAGAACCCGATGCGCATCACGGATCTCTCCATAAATGGTTTCGGCATTTTTAAGGACGTGGCGATCACGGATCTCTCCCCGGGCCTCACCTTGTTCGAGGGCCGGAACGAGGCGGGCAAGTCCACCTTGATGTCGTTCATCCGGGCGGTCCTGTTCGGGTTCGAAAGCCGAAAGCCCGGTCAGAACCGATACGAGCCGCTGCGCGGCGGGAAACACGGCGGATGGCTGACCCTCCTCTCCGAAGACGAGACCCTGTACCGGATCGAGCGGAGCGAAGGCAGCTCGGCGGGCCGGCTGACCGTCTCGGATGTAGAGGGGCATCGCTACGAGGAAGACACGCTCCAGCGGCTGCTCTACGGGACCTCCAAGGTGCTCTATCAAAACGTCTTCGCGTTTGGATTGGGTGAGCTCCAGCGCCTGGACACGCTCCATGCGGAAGAGGTGAGCCACCACATCTATACCGCCGGCATGGGAACCGGTGCGACCCCCTTTGCCCAGGTAATGAGCGCCTTGGAAGAGGAGCAGGGGCAGCTCTTCAAGCCCGGCGGCAAGAAGCCCGCCATCAACCTCCTCTTGACTCGTCTCGACGAAATGCAGCGACAGATCCGCGAGCGCCAGGCCATTCCCGATGAGTATTACGTCCTGCGCGAGGAGATCAAGAAGGTGGACCGAGACCTCCAGCATCTCCGGCGGCAGCTGCACGAAGCCGAGCAGCGGCTTGATTGGCTGGGGACCCTGCTGCGCGCCAGGACCGATTGGGAGCGGATGGTGACCCTGAAACGGGAGCTGGAGGACTTGCCCGATATCGACTCGTTTCCCGAAGGCGGCATCGAGCGGCTGGAGCAGACGGAGCGCGCGCTGGGCCACTTGGACCGGCGGCGCGGGGAACTAGAGCGCACGGTACGCGATCTCGAAGAGCGGCGGGCCGCCCTCCACCCCGACCCGGTCTTGCTCCAGCATCAGGAAACAATCCAGGCCTTGTCCGAGGACCGCGAGCATTTCCGGAAGCTCCTCGAACAGGTCCCGATGCTACGGGCGAAGATGGAGTCACGCCGGCAGGCACTTGACGGTATCCTGCTGCGCCTCGGCCCCGCCTGGGACGACCGACGGCTGGCGGATTTCGACGCCTCGATCCCGATGCGCGAGCGCATCCGAGGATTCCGGGACCGACTGGCGCCGGCCAGGCAGGAGGCCGGGGAGGCGGCCAAACGCCGGGACGAGGCCGAACGGGTCAAGAAAGCGAAGGAGGCGGAGGTGGACCGGCTGCAGCGGCACCTGGAGACGCTGATTCCGGCCGACGCGCCGGTCCGTCCGCCCCTGGAGGAGCGCGAACGCGCGCTTCACCAGTGGCTCCACTATCATCACCAGCTCGAGCTCCTGCGGCAGCGCAGGCGGAGCCTCCAGGACATGCGGGAGCCCCTCGCCGAACAGGCCCGCGGCCGCAAGGCGGAGATTGTGCATCTGGAGGTTCACAAGGGCATGCCAACTTGGGCCATCTTCGCGATCGGCGTGCTGTTCGCGCTGCTGGCCGCGGCGGCGGTCTCAATGGACCAGTGGCTCCTGGCCTCCGGCGCGATCGCCCTCGGCATTCTGCTGGAAGGTTTCCTGATCTGGTGGAAGGACCGGCTCGGCGACGAGCGGCTCTCCCGGCTCGACGAGCTGCAGCGGCAGCACCACGGGCTGGCCGGTCGCGCGCGTAACGTGCTGGAGGTGGTGGAGCGGCTCGACGCCGAGCAGGACGACATCACGCGAAAAATGATGGAGCTCAGCGCGCTGGCCGCGGGACAGGCCTTCGAGACGTTGGAGGCGGCCGAGGAAGCGCGACGTGCGCTCGATGCGGAGCGCCGCCTCGTTGATCGCCGCCTCGATCTGGAAGCACGCGTTCAGGAGGAAGAGGAAAGCTTGGTCAGGCTACTCGACGAGCGCGAAGCCCTGGATCAGGCCTCGCACGCGGCCGACCAGACCTATGAAGAGGCCGAAGAAGCCTGGGCCTCCTTCCTCGCCACCATCGAGCTGGCTGAGGGCCTCACGCCGGACGGCGCCCTGGAAGTGCTGGCGACCGTCGAGGGGGCCAAAGCGCAGCTCCGGGAGTGGACCGAGAGCGCGCAGGCGGTGCAGCGCACGGAGCAGGAGATTAGCTTGGCCGGAGAGCAAATCAACACGGTGCTGGAGTCCTGCGGGCGCGGGCCGATCGGCCTGGCCGACGCGCCCTCCGCGATCCTCGCTCTGCGCAAAGCGCTCGGGGAGAGCCTGCACGCCCGCCTGGAAGGCGACCGTTTGGCCGAGCAATTGAAAGAAAAGCAGCGGGAGCTGGAGACCGTCGAAGCCGAGCGGGCGCGCGCGCTCGAGCAGCGGCAAAGCCTGCTCGCGGCGGCGGGCGCCTACGACGGGGAGGACTTTCGCCGACGCGCGGCGATCTTCAAGGAACAGGCCGGGCTGGAACGCGAGATCCGGCAGCATGAGACCGCACTGGAAGTGCATGCGGGAACGGCCGAGGGCAGGCAGCATCTCGAGGAGCGACTGAGCACGAGCACGCGGGCCGAGCTCGAGCGCGAAAGCGCCGAGGCCGAGGCGCACGAACGCGGGCCCCTCGCGGAGGCGCTCGCCAGAAAGTTGCAGGACAAGGGCCGACTTGAGCAGCAGCTCCAGAGCCTGGAGCACAACGACCGCCTTTCCGAGGCCCTGCTGGAGTACCAGACGCTGCTGGCCCAGCTCGACCAGCAGGCGCAACGCTGGGCGGTCCGCGCGGTGACGCGCTGCCTCCTCGATAAGGCGCGCCAGACCTACGAGCGGGAGCGCCAGCCTGCCGTCCTCAAACAGGCATCCGAGTTCTTTCGGGCCATGACCGGGGGACGGTACAAGCGGGTCATCGTGCCGTTCGGCGAGACCAGGCTGGAGGTGGAGCTCAAGAACGGCCGGACGCAATCGACCGATCGCCTCAGCCGTGGAACCGCCGAGCAGCTTTATCTCTCCATGCGCCTTGCCTTCGTCCGTGAATATGCCAAGCACGCCGGACCGCTGCCGCTCGTCGTCGACGACATCCTCGTGAACTTCGACCCCGACCGGGCGAGGGCCGCCATCAACGTGCTGGCCGAGATCGCCCGGACGCACCAGGTCCTGTTCTTCACCTGCCACCCGCACGTGCTCGCCTGGTTCAAGGAGCAGACACCCGATACCGTGATCCAGTCCCTGCCGCCGGCGGCCTGACGACAACCGGCCGGCTCATCGCACCTGCCGGACGAACCGCCGGACCCGCTCCGCAATCTCGTCGCGCACGCGGCGAAAGACCGCCTGCCGCTCCACGGCGGACCCCTGCGCCGCAGCCGGGTCGTCAAAACCCCAGTGGAGGAGGGTGCCCGCGTCCGGAAACGTGGGGCAGGATTCATTCGCCCGATCGCAGACCGTGATCACGTAGTCGAATCGCTGATCCAGGAATTGCGAGAGGGATTTGGACCGCTGTCCGGCGATATCGATTCCGAGCTCATTCATCGCAGACACCGCGCCGGGATTCAGCCCAACGGGATGAGTCCCCGCACTGTCCACCTGAAAGCAGTCACCCGCGACCGACCGGAGCAGCCCCTCGGCCATTTGGCTGCGGCAGGAATTCCCCGTGCAGAGGAACAGCACCCGCGGCTTCACGATTTCTCGGCCTCCTCCAAAGAGCCAGAGCGAGCCGCTGCGCAAGACCACAAAGCCATGAGAAGCCTCACCATTGTGAAGATCCAAACCCTACCAGAACATGCTTCAACCAATACTTTACCTTTAAGATAGAAACATATTGTAAGTTTTCGTTTTTATACCAATGTAAAACGTAGAAATTTAAGAGCCAAATGCCCTCTCCCGCCTTTCGTTCCAAGCGTGACTGTGCTAGCATTCGCGCGCCCTCTAGGAGAAGCTATGGACTGCCTACTTTTCAGGCACGGCATCGCGGCGGACCGGGAGGCCTGGGATGGTGCCGACGCGGATCGCCCCCTCGTGCCTCGAGGGATCGAAAAGACCCGGAAGGCGGCCGAAGGGCTTCGCCGGCTCGATGTGATGCCGGACGTGCTGTTATCCAGCCCATACACCCGCGCCATCGAAACCTCCAAGCTCCTCCAAGAAGCGCTTCGTTTCAAGGGCACACTTCGAATCTGCGATGAGCTCGTCCCCGAGGCGCCCCCGGACAAGCTCCTCGTCCTGCTCAGCTCCCTTCCTCCAGACGCGTTCGTCGTCTGCATCGGGCACGAGCCGCACCTCGGCGAGACCGCGGGGGTGATGCTGTTTGGAAGGCCGGCCGCGGGCTTGTCACTGAAGAAGGCCGGCGCCTGCTTGATCGCCTTTGACGGACCGCCGCGCGCAGGGCAGGGCGCCCTGCACTGGTGGCTGACACCGGCCCTTCTTAGGGATTTGCGGAAGGGGTAGGGATTGACTCACCACTTTGATCCGAGCCTGACTCGACGCGGGCCGCGCTGGCCGCGCTCGCTTCGTTAGTGTCACCCTTGAGGACCGGCGCAATGCGCGAGCGGAGCGCTTCCTGGATCTCGTCCGGAGATTTGCGGGCATCGATCACCGCCCAGCCAAATTCCTCAGCCATCTTGTCGAATTCCTCGATCATCTGCATCTGGTATTTCTTGAAGCTGTCGTAAAGATCCGCGCCCAGCCTCAGGTCCATACCGGACTCCCAATAATTCATCCGGCTCGTCTCGATCACCCGCAGCGCCAGTGTCTCCACGTCGATCCGCAGATAGCACACCAAGTCCGGGATGAGGGCGAAGCCAAACACGTCCCGAATCCATTTGCGATCACCGGTGCGCACGATGTCGCGCGCGAAGGCGGTGTAAATATAGCGGTCGGCCAATACCACGAAGCCAGACCGCAGGGCGGGGATCACCTGGTTTTCCAGGCGATCGGCAAAGTCCGTCGCGTACAGGAGGCTGAACGACCATCGATCGAGGATATTACCCTGCTTGGCCATCTCGATCGTTTTCGACATGAGGTGGGACCGCGTCCACCCCGTGCTGATCACGCCGTACCCCTGCACCTCGAGCCATTCCTGCAGCATCTCGATGTGTGTCGATCGCCCGACGCCGTCCGTCCCCTCGATCGCGATGAGCTTGCCTTTCAACTCATTCGGATCAAGATACGTCAAACCGTCGCCAAAAAAGCGTGCGTTTCCCATAGGTACCCCGTTTGGGCTTGTAGTCTTCCAGAGCCTTGGAGACCATCTGCCGCATATGCTCCTGCTGCGTTTCGATCGGCTGCTGGGCATCCATCGTGATCAAGCCGAATTCCTCCACGATCTTGTCGTACTCGTTCAAAATTCTGGATTGAAAGATGCGGAAGGATTCCACGAGATCCTGGCTGAACCCCATGTCCATACCAGCCTCGTAATACTTGAGTTGGGCGCGCGTACCTTTCAGGAGCCGGTCGATCGCGACCTCGATCGGGACGCGGAAATAAAACGCCATGTCGGGACGAATGGCGAAGTTGTAGAGCTTGCGGGCCCAGGCCGGCGACACGCCCCGCACCGCGTCCCGGGCGAAGGCGGTGTAGACATACCGATCGGCGAGGACCAGCATCCCGGCCTTCAGCGGAGGGAGAATATCGTGGTACAGACGGCTGGCAAAATCCGTCGCGTGCAGCAGGCTGAACGTGGTCGGCGTCAGAGACTTGGTTTTCTTGCCGCGCTTGGTTGTGGCGCGTACCAGCTCCGATGAGTTCCACTCCGTAAACAAGACGTGAAAACCCCTGGACTCGAGCCACTTCCGCAACAACAAGAGCTGCGTACTTTTGCCCGAGCCATCGATTCCCTCCACGATGATGAGCTTGCCGGGAAAGGGATGGGGCTCGTTGAGCGAATACACCGGGGGAGTCATCACTTTGCTCCAATAGAGGCCTGGAGCCTCAATTCTACGCGACGCTTGAACACTCTTTCAAACAGGTCGCTCCGACCACGAGCCGCCCACAATTCCAGCTCGCAGTCCCCGCTGCACTGCACCCCGATCCTGACCGGCTGACCGATCCTAACCTTCACGCCCTGGATGATGCCGAAATGGGTCCGATCCAGGCCGTCCGCGATCCGAAGAATCGCGCTCAACAGCTTGACCGTCCGCCGCTGCTGCCTGGTGAGGTCCCGAAACCCTTCGTGGCCCTCCCGCGGCACCGCCCGTCGATGATATCGGGCGACGTTGGCGATGATCTCGATCTCGTCGGCGGCCAGGGCGTGGAGATCGCTTTCCTTGATCAAATAGTAGGTATGCTTGTGGTGGCGGCGGACATTGATCACGTAGCCGATGTCATGCAGAAGGGCGGCGTATTCGAGCCACTCGCGCTCCCGGTCGCCAAGGCGGTGCAAAGACTTCGTCTGGTCAAACAGCTCCAGGCAGAGCCGGGCCACGTGCAATGCGTGCCGTTCCGGATAGTGACAGCGCCGGGCAAGGGCCACGACCTGCCGCCGTCGCACATTCGGGATCTCATGCTCGACCTGCAAACGATCACGATTCTTCCCGATGAAGTCGTAGATGAGACCCTCTCTAATCGCCTTGTCGCATACCGTCATGGACTTGAGCCCCAGAAGCTCAACCAAAACTCGAAGAACCATCGTGGCGGGGAGCAGCGTGTCGACGCGCTTCGCATCGAGAGCCGGTATCCCTGCCCGGACCCTCGCCGTGGACCGGGCCAAGAACTTCTCCAGTTCGGCCATGTCGCGTAACCCCACGCTGGCCAGGTTGAGCTGGAGGAGCGGCTTTCCGGTTCGTTGGAGATGCACCACCTGGGCCAGATTCCCCGCCATACCGGAGGTGGCGATGACCTCCCGGATCTCCTGGACCTTCAATCGCTTGAGCGCGGCCGTCAGGTCTTCCTCAACCCGTTCCTGGAGACTCCGGAGCTCGGTCCCGGAGGGAGGATCTGCTTGTATGTAAAGGTCCTTCAGCCTAATCGCTCCCAGCTTCAGGCTCACGACCTGCACGAGTTCCTTCTTGACACACAGGACGATCTCGACCGAGCCACCGCCGACATCGACGATGAGCGTGGGCTCGTCCGGAAGATCGAGACTGTGGCGCACGCCCAGATAAATCAGACGGGCCTCTTCCTGTCCCGTCACCACCCGGACCCGGAGGCCCGCTTGCGCGTAAATCTCCTTGAGGAACTCGCCGCCGTTCTTCGCTTCCCGGACGGCGCTCGTCGCCACCGCCTCGATGCGGTCGTACCCTTTGTTGCGCGCCAGGGTCGCGAGATTGCGAATCACCTCGACGCCGCGCGCCATCGTGGCATCGGACAGCCGACGGCTCGAAAACACGCCGTCGCCCAGTCTGGTCATGTCCTTGAACCGATCGAGAATTTTGTAGGAGAAATCGGGCTCGACTTCCGCGAGGACGAGATGGATGGAGTTGGTGCCGATGTCGAGAACGGCGTGCTTGGCCATGCGTGTCGGCTAGCCCGGGTTATTCATGACCCTTCGTTGCGAAATCGCGAGGTCGCGTTGCGAGCCGGGCGCGCGGAGCCGCGAAGGAGGGAAGCGTACCGGGGACCCGTTGCTCTGCGCGATGCAACGAGTGAACAGTACGTTGACCGACTGAGCGGCGAGCCCGCCCGCCTGGCCGGTGAACGCGCGGCCAGGCTTGGCGAAGCAGGGACTTCGAGATTGCAGCAGAAGGTGTCATGAATAACCGGGCTAAGCCGAACTGGTCGGGACGGTGTGCCTGATAATCTTCCCCTCAACCAAGTACACCACCAATTCCGCGACATTGGTCGCGTGATCGGCGATGCGCTCGATATACTTTGCGATGAACGTCAGGCGAATCGCGCGCGAGATGGTCTGTGGTTTTTCAATCATGAAGGAGACCAACTCACGGAAAAGCTGCTCGGTCAGGCCGTCGACGAAGTCGTCGTCTTTGACGACCTTCTGAGCCAGCGCCACGTCCCCGTTGACGAAGGCGTCCCCATCTCCAGCGAGCACCTGCTGCTCGCCCTGGCCGAGGTGAAGAGCGACGCGAAGGAGGTCCTCTCCACGCACGGATTGACGCGGAAGCGATTGCTCGACGCCGTGAAGGCCGTGCGGCAGTCGTCCGGCGTCACGAACATCAACGACGCCAGCGCCGAGTCGACGTTCGAGGCCCTGAAGAAGTACGGCATCGACCTGGTGGAGCGGGCCCAGCAGGGCAAGCTGGATCCGGTCATCGGCCGCGACGAGGAGATCCGCCGGTGCATGCAGGTGCTGAGCCGGCGCACGAAGAACAACCCGGTGCTCATCGGCGAGCCGGGCGTCGGCAAGACCG
>JBFISJ010000007.1:0-33793 GCA_041608595.1 Nitrospiraceae bacterium | reverse complement strand
TCAGCCCATGGTCAATGACGCGCAGGACCTGGTCATCGCCTACAACGGTGAGGTGTACAACTTCAGGGAGCTGCGCGCGGAGCTGGAGACGAAAGGCTACCGGTTTCGCTCGCGCTCGGACACGGAGGTGGTGCTCAAGGCCTATGAGGAATGGGGCGAGAAATGCGTCGATCGCTTCAACGGGATGTTCGCCTTCGCAATATATGATGTCCGGCGCCAGGAGCTCGTCCTGGCGCGGGACCGCTACGGGATGAAGCCCCTCTATTATTTGCGCCACGGGCGCACCTTTCTGTTCGCCTCGGAGACCAAGGCGATCCTGGCACACCCGGATGTCCGGGCGGCCGTGGATCTTGAGGCGCTCTTGGAATACTTCACCTTTCAGAACTTCTTCACCGATAGGACCCTCTTTGCCGGCGTCAGACTGCTGCCCGCCGGTTGTCTTCTGCGGATCTCGGTCCGGACGGCGCACATCGGGGACATGCAGCGATACTGGGACTATGAGTTCGTCGAACCTGAGCACCCCGCGGATTCAGAGGAGTACCTGGAAGAGTTCGATCGGTTGTTCCGCCAGGCGGTCCAGCGCCAGCTCGTCAGTGACGTCGATGTCGGCGTCTACCTGAGCGGGGGTATGGATTCGGGATCGATCACTGCCATTGCCGCCGCGCAACTGCCCTACCTGAGATCCTTCACGTGCCGCTTCGATCTGCACTCGGCGTCCGGATTGGAACTGGCCTTCGACGAGGGCGAGAAAGCCGAACTCATGTCCTACCTTTTTAAAACGGAACATTACGAGATGGTGCTGAAGGCGGGTGACATGGAGCGTGTGCTGCCCAGGCTGGCGTGGCATCTGGAGGAGCCGCGGGTGGGGCAGAGCTACCCCAATTTCTATGTGGCCCAGCTCGCCAGCAAGTTCGTCAAAGTGGTCCTCTCGGGCGGAGGGGGCGACGAGCTGTTCGGCGGATACCCCTGGCGGTACTATCGGGCAGTTGTCAACGACGACTTCGAGCAGTACATCGACAAGTACTACCAGTACTGGCAGCGCCTCTTGCCGGGCGCCGTCATTGAAACCGCATTCAAGCCGGTCTGGCCGCAGGTGAAGCACGTGGAAACGCGCGATATCTTCCGCGATGTCTTTGCGAAGCATGCGCCGTCGCTGACGCGACCGGAGGACTATATCAATCATTCGCTCTACTTCGAGGCGAAAACATTCCTGCACGGTCTCCTGATGGTCGAGGACAAGCTGAGCATGGCCAACGGGCTGGAGGCTCGCGCTCCGTTCCTCGACAACGACCTGGTCGATTTCGCCATGCGGGTGCCGGCCCGGCTCAAGCTGGGGAAGCTGTCCGAGGTGGTGCGGCTGAATGAGAACGAGCCGGGCCACAAGACGGCCCGGTATTTCAGCAAGACGAAGGACGGCAAGCTCCTCCTGAGGAAGGCCATGGAACGGTACATCCCTTCCGAGATCACCACCCAGGTCAAGCAGGGGTTCTCCGGTCCGGACGCGAGCTGGTTCAAGGGCGAGAGCATGCACTACGTCCACCGGAGATTTTTCCAACGGGACGCCAGAATTTACGAGTACCTCGATCGGGGGACGATTCAGCGCCTGATCATGGAGCACCTGGAAGGAAAGCAGAATCGTCGACTGCTGATCTGGTCGCTCCTCAACGTGGAGCAGTGGTGCGAGAGCTTTTTGCCGGGGGCGTCGTGAATGGACGTCGTCTCGTTGACAGATGCCGAGGATCCCGCCTACGAGGCCTTTCTTCACCGCTGTGACGACGCGCTGGTCTACTACTCCCCCCGGTACCGACGATTCCTGGTCGACTTGCTCGATTGCGAGCCCGCCTACCTCGCGGCCATGGAAGACGGCCAGATCGAGGCCGTGTTCCCGATCATGGTCAGAAAGGGGCCGCACGGGACGGTCATGAATGCCCTGCCGTTTTACGGCAGCTACGGCAGCGTGATCGGTCGGAACCCCGCCGCGCGCGATGTCCTGTGCCGTCGCTACAACGAGATGACGCGCCGTGAGGGCATGGTCGCCTCCACGGTCGTGATGAATCCCCTCTCGCCCGCACAGGATGCAAAAATCGCATTCGATGTGACCGACCAGCGAATCGGCCAGATGAGCCGACTTCCTGCGGAGGAGCTCGATGTCGAGGCGGCGATTTTCAGGGACATCGACGGCTCCGCGCGGCGAAACATTAAGAAGGCCCGAGCCTCACGCGTGTCGGTTCGCGTTGAAAATGGCGCGACAGATTTTCTCGAGGACTGCCATCGCCGGAACATCGAGGGGATCGGTGGAAAGCCGAAGGGCCCTCAGTTCTTCGAGCTGCTGCCGCGACACTTCGTTCCGGACCAAGACTATCGACTCTATGTCGCCGAAATCGACGGTCAACTGGCGGCGGGACTGTTGGTCTTGTATTACAACCGGACGGTCGAGTATTTCGTGCCGGCCACGGCCTCCGAGCACCGCGCCGCCCAGCCCCTGGCGCTCTGCATTCACGATGCCATGGTCGACGCCGCGCGAGCAGGATTCAGGAGATGGAATTGGGGCGGGACTTGGGTGAGCCAGACCGGCGTCTACCAGTTCAAGAAGAAATGGAACGCGGTCGACTATCCATACTCTTACCTTACGACGATTAACAACAAGGCCTTGCTTGGACTGAGTCGCGTGGAGCTGATGCGGGCCTATCCGGAATTCTTCGTCCTGCCCTTTGGCCATCTCGAACCCTGACGCCGATGCAGCTGTCCTCCTCCTCCCAACGGACTTGCCCAAAAGGGGGGCCCGACGTGGTTCAATTTCCTTGCCGATTGGCCAGCTTGGAGGTAGGCTAGTAACGGAGGCATGCATCAGGCAAAGAAAAACCTATGAACGTATTGAAAACATTGAAAAAAATAACCAAGCGAGTCGTACCAGGGAGCCGAAGTTGGCGGGCCGGCGCAAGGGCGCATTCAGACGACCTCATCGCGCGGAAGATCAGCTATGGCAAGTCCGTCCTCAACAACGGATCGCTTCCCACGAACTTCTCCATCACCATAGGGGCCGCACCCTGTAATCACACCTGCCTGTTCTGCCCGCAGTCCGTAGAAAAACCGGCGAAGGCCGAGTGGCTGGATTTAGAGCTGCTCCGTAAAGTGCTGCTGGAAATGCCGGAGGAGAACATTCTTCTGAATGTATCCTCCTACTCCGAAACGATTGCCGCTCCCAATCTCGTGCCGGCAGTGCGCCTGATGAAAACGCTACGACCCAAGTTGCCGGTCGCGATGGCTACGAACGGCACCATCTACCGCGAACACGTGGTCGAGGAACTGGTCGACGCGGGCCTCGATCAGTATTCTTACAGCTTCGACGGTGCGACGAAGGAACACTATCGGACGCTGATGCAGGTGGATCATTTCGAGAGGGCCTGGGAAAACCTCGAGCGCGTGGTGGCGATCAAGCGTAAGAAAAACTCGCCGATGAAAATCACGACACACATCATGCATTTCAAGGGTGTCGAGGATGCCTATGAAAAGTTCAAGGCCTACTGGGAGGACAAGCTCGATGCCATCGTGCTGAGGCGGGTGGGCAACTGGGGGTCCGATCACCTCGGGCTCATGAAACACCTCGCGAGCGAAGGATTCGTTTCCGCTCACGAGACCCCAGCGAGGCGCACGCCCTGCCCTTCCATCTTCATGCACTTCAAGCTTCAGTTCGACGGTGACTATTATCCCTGCGTGGCGGCGATTCCGGCGTACACCGACCATGAAGTTCCCGCGCTCGGGAACGCTCGGACGATGACGTGGTCGGAGGCCTGGCACAAGATGGGCGAGATGCGGCGTGCGCATTTGGAAGGACGCTGGGATGACTACGCGTGCTGCCGAAGTTGCAACATCTGGAGCATGTGGGACGACATGTGGTTTCAGGCACCGCTCGCGGACGGGAGTACAGGCTCCTTCCACCTGATTGACATTGACCACGCACGATGAGACGCGACACGGCCTCGCCATCCGACGCGAGCCCTCCCTCCGCCTACAGGCTCCCCCTTGGCAGAAGCCGCGCAGGGCGTGCTTCATCGCCTCCGCAGAGACCCTAGGTCCCGATCGTCTCGCTTTTCTCGTCGTCCGGGTCAGCCACGCTCACAGCCATGGCGCCCGACCAGGGCGAGCAGGAGCCTGACGAGGTCAGAGAAGCGGAATGCCTCAATCACGGACATCGCAGATCCCGACGGACGCCTATTCCAAGGACGCCTATCGGTCGCTCATCGTCTGTGCTCAGCGCGAAGGGTATGCCTTCCGTGGCTTTCTGGAGGACCACAGTGGCAGCGATCGGTGCATCCTTCTGCGCCACGACATCGATTATTCTCTGCGGATGGCGGTCGAGCTGGCCGAAATTAACCGCTCCCTGGGGGTCGCGGGAACCTTCTGCATCCTGCTTCGCTCGCATGTCTACAACCCGCTGAGTGCATGGTCGCTCGACGAAGTGCAAAAACTTCGCGGTTGCGGGCAGCACCTGGCCTTGCACTATGCCGCGCCGGCGCGTCTTCCTGCAAGCGACGGCGAGCTCGCGAAGCTCATTCTGTCCGACCACGAGATGCTCCGCAGCAGCGTGCCCGATCTGCTGCCCGCCTTCGCCTGGCACGACCCGACCACGGAGCTCATCGAGCGGGGGCAGGCGCTCGAGGTGCCGGGGCTGGTCAATCTCTACAGTGCGGGATTCGTGAAAGACATGGCTTACGTCGCCGATTCCAACATGCGCCACTCTGTTGCTGAGTTAGCGAGTCTCATGAAGAGTGGGCGACACGCGCAGCTCCATCTGCTGGTGCATCCTCTGATTTGGGTCGCTGGCGGCCGCACTATGCTGGAGGTCTTTTCCAATGCCTGGGGGCACAAAATTCAAGAGCTAGAGGAGGAGATCCGGACCAATCGCGCCTATGCCAAGGCGCTGCCTAACGGCATGCCCAGGCACATCCTCGAGGCCTTTGCAGGGCAATGGCTGGATGCGGCCTCCGAGGAATCGACATGACCGGTCCGCCCATCAGGCGAGTCCTCGTGTTCGGTGACACCGGAGGTGTCTTGCAGGTCGTGAACGCGGTGCCGCGTGAGGTGCTCTGCGGGCTCGTCGCCGCCGAGATTCGCCCGCAATATCTCTCTGAGCTCAAATCCCTCTCGGAGCGGCTTGCGGTGCCCCTGGTCGTGCAGGTCAAAGCCGCCTCTCCAGACTATGCCCGTTTCGTCGAGCAAGTGATCGCCCGGAGCCCGGACCTCATCATCGTCAATTCCTATGCCATGCGGCTGGCGGAGGAGATCTTGTCGTTGCCGACGTACGGCGCCGTGAACGTGCACGGTGGTCTCCTGCCGCAGTATCGCGGGTGCAATCCCATACAATGGGCCTTGCTCAACAACGAGGTTGAAACCGGTGTGACCATGCACTGCATGACGAAGGACTTTGACGAGGGAGACATCATCGCACAGCGCCGCATCCCCATCCGGCTGGAAGACACTTGGCAGCAGATCCAGCATCGCCTTGACGCCGCCACCGAGGCCATGCTGGCCGATGAGATCCCCAGACTTCTTGAGCATACCCATACTCGACGACCCCAGGACGAGCGAGCGGCGCGTTACTACCGGCGGCGTAAGGCGGAGGACGGCGAGTTCGATTGGCGCCGTCGGGTGATCGAAATCTACAACCTCATCCGCGCGCTGGTAAGGCCGCATCCGGGTGCCTTCTGTCGACTGGGCGGAGAGAAACGTCTGTTCGAGGAGTATCTGACGCTGCAGGAAGTCACGCGCATGAAATTCGGCCCGCTGGGAGGGCAAGTACTTGAGACCGGCCGTGTGCGTCTGGAGCCCATCGCGTCCGGGGAAGCCCTGCCTCTGAGCCCGACCACCAAGTGCGAGGAGTCTCAAGATCAGGTTGTGGCACTCCGAGCGCTGCGTGCTGCAGACGGACGGAGTCTCTGTACGGTCGTCATCGGGGGCTTTGACTATCTCCGCAGGAACTGCGATCTCGTGCTCCGCGCCGACGACGGCGCGGCCGCGGCGGAGATCGCGGAGGTGGCCCGGCTTGCGCTCGAGTTTGCCGTGCGAGAGCTCAGCCTGGACCGTGTGTCTGTCCGGATCGACAACACCGGCGTGGCGACCGGCGATGTGCTGCAGGGGCTCGGTGAGACGTGGGAGAAGCTGCCGCAGGCGGAGGACGCGGTCGTGCTCCTGAGTCGAGGGTGAACCGGTGGGACAGAAGGTCGTCGCCATTCACCAGCCGAATTTCTTTCCCTGGCTCGGCTATTTCAACAAGGTCGTCAGGGCGGATGTCTTCATTTTTCACGACAACGTGCAGCTCTCAAAGACGGGCGGCACATGGGTGAACCGGGTCCGCATCATCGTAAACGGCACGCCCTCTTGGCTGACCATGCCGGTCCGACGAAATCAGCGCGGCGTGCAGTTGATTCATGAGGTCCGTATCAATGACCAGACTGCTTGGAGGAGGAAGTGCCTCGATACCTTGAGGCACTCCTATGGCCGGGCACCGCACTTCGGTGCCGTGTTCCCTTTTCTGCGGACTCTCTTCGAGTATCAGACTGACACCGTCGCGGATTTCAACGTGCACGCGATCCGGGCCCTTCTAGGGACACTCGAGATTGCTCCCGGCACCATCGAGTCGGGGAAGCGGTTGGACCTGAAGGGGCAAGGGCAAGCGAAGGGCACGGATCTTCTGGTTGCCATGGTGAAGGCGGTCGGGGGCGAAGCGTATTTGTCCGGGGGCGGAGCGTCCGGCTATCAGGAAGACGAGAAATTCGAGGCCGCCGGGCTGCGCCTTTTGCATCAGGGATTCCATCAAGGTGTCTACCCACAAGTCGGTGCAAAGGGCTTTGCTCCGGGGTTGTCGATCGTCGATGCCCTAATGAATTGTGGGTTTGACGGCACTCGGGCCCTTGTCCTGGGGACGATGATGCAGCCGGTGCCGGCGACATGAGGAGGCCGCCTTCATCCATGACGGATCGTGGGAGGTCCGGTCGGCGCGCACCCGCCTGGCTCGCCCCGGGCATCGATCGGGTGCGCGCGGCACGCGAGGAACTCAAGCTGGTGCTCCGCTCCCTGGGATGGAGAGCGCGATACGGAATGACGCGGTCGCTCTACCTCGGACGCCGCATGCTGCGCCCCGAACAGCGCAAGCGGAGCGTGCTGTTTCTTCACCATAGCTATTATCATTTTTACTACCTGGCCAAAGCCCTGCGCGCACGCGGGTGGGATGCCATCTCCGTGAGCATGCACGACCCCGATGGCGGGGGCGGTCTGCAGTATCATGGCGAGGACCTCAGTCTCTTCTCCACCCATCAAGCGCGGTACAGATATACAAGCTCTCAGATCCAATACAACATTCGTGCGTTCTTCGCGCTGGCCAAGCGTCGATTCACGCTGCTCCACTTCGCGGGTGACGGCCACATGTCCTTCTTCCCGGAGAACTGGGGATGGGACGTGAGGACGCCGTGGGACATCGTGGAGTGGAAGGAGGCGGGAGGAAAACTGGCTTATACAGTGAGCGGATGCAACAGCGGGATCGCGCAATCCTCCATCACGTCCTGGTCGCGCCAGCCGGGCGGGGACGCCGTGTGCGACAAGTGCGCCTGGCAGCATCGTCCGGACATCTGCAACGATGCACAGAATCTCCGATGGGGAGAGCAAGTTGACCGCCTCTGTGATTTGATCTTCGCCGAGGGGCTTCCGGCGTTGGATTATATGCACTCTCCCCGAGCCATACGAGAGCCGACGACAATGTGTCTCGATCCCGAGGTGTGGAGCCCTGACCTTCGAGTGCCCGGGAGGTTGCGCCTCCCTCGGGCGCAGGGGGAGCTGTTGATCTTTCACGCTGTGGGCAACTTCAGCTCGAGGACGGTGAACGGAAGGAATATCAAAGGGACGCATGCCGTGCGGGACGCGGTGGAGCGACTGAATCGTGCCGGAATCCGCGCGCGGCTGATTTTTGCCACCGACGTGAGAAACACGGAGGTGCGATTCCTGCAGGTACAGTGCGACGTCATTGTCGATCAGCTGAATTTCGGACGGTATGGGGCACTCGCACGAGAAGGGATGATGTTGGGCAAGCCGACGATCTGCTATATCAACCCGAATGAGCCTTTCGGAACAGAGACGCTTTCGTGTCTCCGGGAAGTCCCGTTGGTATCGGCCACCGAAGAGACCGTTTTTGAAGCGCTCAAGGATCTGCTTCTTGATGTGAGCAAGCGCGAATCGATCGGCAGAGCGAGCCGCGCCTATGCGGTGAAGTGGCACAGCGCAGATGCCTGTGCAGCTCGGTATGAAGAGATTTACGATGCGTTGATGAGCGGGAAATTCGGGGTGGAGCCGACCGTAGGGAGAAACTGGGCGTTTGGCGCCCCGACGAGTAGACCCATGGTCGAGCAGGCAAAGAAACTTGAAGTTGGCGCCACGCGAAAGGCATGGAGCCCGTGACGGGAACGCACTCGGCCCGAAGAAGGCACAGTGGGGGCGTGACTCTGTCCTGCCAGGGTGTCGGGAAGTCGTTTCCGGTCGTGGATGAAGTGACGTTCTGGCGAATCCTTCTGGGGCGTTCCGATCACCGCCTTGGTACAAAGGCCGTTGAAAACGTGAGCCTCATGGTCCCCAAGGGAAAGGTGGTCGGGGTTCTCGGGAGCAACGGGGCGGGGAAGAGCACCCTTCTCAGAATTTTATCCGGGATCTACTGCCACACCTCAGGCTCCGTTCAGGTCAACGGCTCGATGTCCGGACTGTTCGAACTGGGCGGACTCGGCAGGCCTGACCTGACGGGAGCGGAGTACGCGACTCGCGTTCTTGCGCTGCAGGGGGTGGGACGATCAGCTCTGCCTGGTTTGCTGGACGACATTCGAGCATTCTCCGAGCTCGAACAGTACTTCGATGCGCCGATCCATACCTTGTCGACGGGCATGGCGGCGCGTCTGTACTTTGCCACCGTGACGGCCCTCCGCTACGACGTGTATCTGATCGACGAGGCACTGGCCGTGGGGGACGAGCATTTCAAGCAAAAGTGCTGGAGGCGCTTCCGCCAACGGCTGCGCGAGGGCGCGTCCGGGGTCCTCGTGACGCATGACTGGCCCAACGTCCTGAGGCTTTGCGAGACCTCCTGCATCATGGATCAGGGGCGCATCATCGAGTCGGGACCCACCGAGCAGGTGGTGGCCTCGTACTTGAGCCGTGCCGCGACCGTTCGCTCGGATCTTGCACGATTCAGTGCGGACAATCCTGCCGAATTCGAGGCGCAGAGTGGGAGCGATGCCGAATTTCGTTTCGCCGTCGACGTCATGGAAGCTGTGCCGGTGAAGCTGTTCTATTCGATCGAGGTGGTCCGCCCGGGTGCGTTCTGGGAGGTGGTCCTGCTCGAGGAGGACCTCCCCATCGGCCTCGGACCGGGTCGCTACAACGTGCGCTTGAGCATTCCCGCCTTGCCGCTGGTTGCCGGCCGCTACTACCTCAACCTGTTTTTGACGACCCCTGCTGCCGAGGAGTCGGATGGGGGACGTGTAGCCTGCGACGCGCGGAGCTGGACGCACGGAAATCCCATTCTCCTGACGGTTCGAGGGGGCGAGCCCGGCGGGGTGGTCGCTCTGCGGCTCGAGTGGACAAAAATTGTCCGTCGGGAGAGGCACCTCATTGGAGCAAAGCCGGCAGCATCCAGCGGCGACGGCTGACACCGGGCAGAACCCGTGCTGTCACGCCGACATGCGAAACGGTGCTAAGCCTCGGAGAGAAAAGGAAAATTGGCACATTGATTGCAATTTTTCACGACAAGATTCCTGCGCAGGAGCCGTTCATGGTTCGCGTCGGTGATGCGACCTCGCCCATCGATCCGTCGCGCGTGTCCGTCCCGTCGACAGTCCCGCCGCCCCGTGCTGAGCACGGCCCCGCGCAGGGTGACGTGTTGGGTTCAACGTGTGGAATAACGTACGAAAAAATCAGCGCGTTCGAATCCGGCTGCTGGGTCTGGTCCTTCTCCTTGTTCTGGCCTCCTGGAGCATCCTCGCCCTTCTCCCTACAGAGCTGAGAGCCTTTCGTCAGGTTGAGCAGCGCCCGACGGTCGTGGAGCTCGGATTGTCGTCGGGCCTGTATCGCTATGCAATCCTGCTGACCCCCTCGCAATTCGTCCCCCTCGACCAGCGG
Source organism: Nitrospiraceae bacterium (assembly GCA_041608595.1). Taxonomy (GTDB): domain Bacteria; phylum Nitrospirota; class Nitrospiria; order Nitrospirales; family Nitrospiraceae; genus JBFGRM01. The sequence goes on along the minus strand of JBFISJ010000007.1, from coordinate 23,641 downwards.
ATTGCGCGATTTCGTGCGAGTGCGGAAGGCAACCGCGGGTATTCAGACCTGGGCGGACGCCTCCGCCTGCCGTTGTCCGAAGAGTTCTTCAACCACGCCAATGTGCTCGTGGTCGACAAATGCATTTTCTATGGCCTTTGCTGGTATGTAGGCTATATTGAACTTTTGCGCCAATCAGAGGACAACCTGTTGAAAAACTTCTCTTTTCACAAGCATGGGGGATACACGGTCCTTGGGCGAACGACGGTGCAGGTGCCCCGCGAGCCCCGGCTGGTCCAAAAGCTGTCGCCGGTCTCGAACGCGATCACGTATGCGCTCCCCGATTTCGCCAGCTACCGCGGAGGCGGCGAGACATCGAGCTCGATCAACGAGTCGGCGGCGATCGTCCGCTACATCTGGTCGCGCAAGCCGCGACTGGGTCCGCACGATGATCGAGACCCGCAACGCCTCGGTCCGCTCCGCCGCTTGGAGCTGCTCGAGCGCGGAGACTGGGCGACGCAGTGCGGCGATATCCGGAACATCTTCGTCAACCTCGCGGCGGCGGCGCCAGCGATCCGTGGCGTCAGGTATGTCGGGCTCTTGCAGTACCACCCCTTGTTCCCGGACCTCATTCCCCATTCGCACGCGGCGGCCGAGGTGCTCGGGGAGGACGGCTCTTGGGTCCTCATCGATCCGTGGTTCGGCTTGATGTTCGAGCATCAGGGAAAGCTCCTGGGGGCCGGGGAGATCTTGCGCATGGGCGCATCGGAGCGGGAGCAGATCACCATCAAGCGCCTCGTGCCCGGGCGTGTTTCGCCGTTCGATGCGGACGCGTTCGAGGGCACGATTCCTCAGGGCGGATACTGGGGGCACTTCGGGACCTTGATTTACGGTCCGGATGAATCCCGGCTCTTCCGTCATGGCTCGGCAGGCCAAAAGGGAACGGCATGGCTGGGAATGGGCTCAGGTCTCCGCGCAGGAGCCTCATGACGACGGGCCCCGACCATATCGGCAACCTGGCTGCGGCTTCGGGCCCGAGCATCGTGGTCAGGGACCTGACCAGGGCCTACGAGCTCGGCAATGGCGGACTCTTGTCCCGTGCGCTTCGCGCCCCATGGGGACCTCGCCGCAAGGACGAACGAACAGGGCGGGCCAAGATCGCACTCGACGGCGTTTCTCTGGTGGCCGGACCCGGCGAGCACGTGGGCATCATCGGGCCAAACGGCGCCGGCAAGTCGACGCTCCTGAGGATCATCGCCGGGCTCGCAGTGCCGACAGAGGGATCCGTAGAGGTCCAGGGGCGCGTCACCGCCATCTTCACGTTGGGTCTCGGCCTCAGGGAGGAATGCACCGGCAGACAGAACATTTACCTGGACGGCGAGCTTCGGGGAAAGACGCGGGCCGAGATGCAGGAGACGATCGACGAGATCATCGCATTCGCGGACATCGGTGAATTCATCGATCGGCCACTGCGGACCTACTCGACCGGCATGAAGGCCCGGCTCGCCTTTTCCATGCTGATCCACGTCACGCCGGAGATTCTGATCATCGACGAAGCACTCTCCGTTGGAGACCACGTCTTCTTCGCAAAGGCACAGCGCAAGCTGCGCGAGATCTGCCGGCGCGGCAGGATCAGCCTGATCGTCTCGCACAGCATGCCCTCCATCGTCGCCCTCTGCACCCGATGCGTGTGGATGGATGGAGGGAGGGTGGTCATGGACGGGGATCCGGCCGTCGTCACCCACGCCTATCTCGAGGCCGTCCGGCGGCAGGATGAGGTGGGTTGGGCGGACCTCGTCGGGCAAGAACAGGACACCGCCGTCTGCTCTTCGGGATGTTGCATCGCGAAACTGGATGTTTTCGGGACGGAACAGCGCGCAAGCCTTGGAACGGTCAGGTCCGGAGACAGGCTTCGCGTGGTCGTCGATGTCGAAGCCGCCACGGCCCTCCGGTCACCCCGGATGCGTCTTCGTCTTGAAGGATTGGACGGGCTCATCCTCACGCAGAGCGAGCACGACGCCCCAGAGCTCAGCGGTACGGGTGCGGGCCGCCGCGCCTCGGGCTATCAGGTGGACATGGAGCCCTGTCTCTTGAACGGGGGTCGCTACCGCATCGCGGTCGAGCTGGTCCAGGGCGAGGACGTGGTGGCCAGAAGAACGACGATCGTGGAAGTGACGGCGACGGAGATGCCGACCGGAGGGAGGCCCGTGCTGCGCCATCCCGCATCGGTGCAGGCGCAGCTCGTGACATGACTGTCGGCGGAACGACCATGCTTGGATTCGATCGTCATGACCTCAGGATGCTGCTCGTCTTCTTCAGCATGAAGGTGAGGGACAAGTACTTGGGCTCCAGGCTGGGCATCCTCTGGGCGGTCGCGAGCCCGTTGCTGATGCTCAGTCTGTTCACCTTCATCTTCGGCTACGTCCTGAAGGTGCGCATGCCGGATATGGACGGAAATCTCGCCTACACCCTCTGGCTGATCAGCGGGTATGGCCCATGGCTGGCCACGACCGAGGGGCTCGTGGCGGCCTCGACGTCCGTGGTCTCCGGCGCCGGCATGGTGAAGAACATGGCCTTCAAGACAGAGCTCCTCCCCATCTCGGCGGCCTTGACCGGGCTCGTCCCGCTCGCCGTGAGCCTCGGGTTCCTACTCGCGTTGCTCGTGGCGGACGGGCAGTTTCTGTCCTGGTCCGCGCTCGTCTGCCCCGTCCTGGTGGTGCTGCACTTCGGATTCCTGGCCTCCCTCGGGTGCCTGCTGTCGGCCGTGGCCGTTTTCGTGCGTGACTTCATCGTCGCTCTCCCGAATCTCTTGCTGGTCATGTTATTCGCCACTCCGATCCTGTATCCCCTGTCCATTACGCCGACCTTCATTCAGACCCTGTCCGCGCTCAATCCCTTTTACATCATCTCCGACGGGTACCGTCGGATGTTCCTCGAACATCATGTTCCTGATCCATGGGGCTTGATCTACGTCGCGGGCATGTCGCTCGTCGTGGGCTTGGTCGGATTGAGAGTCTTTCGGCGACACAAAGCCCACTTCGACGCACGATTGTAGGACGGGCATCCGCGGCATCCGGCCGGGAACGGGGAATGGCACCGCACCGGCCCGTCCTGTCCCTGTCATCGAGGGCACACGCACATGAAGTTACTCACAGTCGTCGGCGCGCGTCCGCAGTTCATCAAAGCGGCGGTGGTGTCTCGCGCGATCGCGGGCGCGAACGAGGCGCGGCAGGGTCTGCCGACGCTGGAGGAAGTCATTGTGCATACCGGGCAACACTATGACGACGACATGTCAGAGGTGTTCTTCCGGGACCTCGAGGTTCCCCGCCCTGCGTACAACCTGGGCGTCGGATCCGGTTCGCACGGCCGACAGACGGGCCGCATGCTCGAGGCGATCGAGCCGGTGATCGAGCGGGAGCGCCCCGATTGCCTCCTCGTCTACGGCGACACCAATTCCACCCTGGCCGGGGCGCTTGCGGCGAGCAAGGTGCGCGTCCCCGTGGCCCACGTCGAAGCGGGCTTGCGCAGCTTTAACCGTGACATGCCGGAGGAAATCAATCGCGTCATGGTCGACCACCTGGCCACTCATTTGTTCTGCCCCACCGAGGGCGCGGTGAAGAATTTGAGCTGCGAGGGAATCGTGCAGGGCGTCCACCGCGTCGGCGACGTCATGTACGACTCGCTGCTCTATAACCTCGAGCGGGCGAAGAGCCGAGCGGACATCCTGTCGCGCCTGGGGCTCCAACCCGGCTCCTACGCGCTGGCGACGATTCATCGAGCCGAGACAACGCGAGACGCGACGGAGCTGCGGCGTCTCGTGTCGTGCCTGGGCGCCGTGGGTTTGCCGGTGATTGTGCCCCTGCATCCCCGCACCAAGAGGGCACTCGATCTGGACGACGCACGCCTCAATCTCGGTGAGGTCCGGCTCATCCCTCCGGTGTCGTACCACGAGATGCTGACTTTGGAGCAACACGCCAGGCTTGTGGTGACGGATTCGGGGGGAGTGCAGAAGGAGGCGTTTCTCCTCCGGGTTCCCTGCGTCACGCTGAGAAATGAGACGGAATGGTGGGAAACAGTCGAGGCCGGATGGAATCGCCTGGCGGGCACGGAACCGGCGGCCGTGGCGAAGGAGATCACGGCCTCGCTCAATCAGACACCGTCGACTCCGGGGTCACCCTACGGGGTAGGGCGTGCGGGCGAAGCGATCGTGGAGGTGCTCCTGAAGGAATCCGGGTCCGGCCGGGTCCGGCCGGAGCATGGGAGCGAGGGCACGCGCAAGACACGAACGCAGCCGGTGCTCCCGTGATTCGGGCTCGGCAGAGGCCGGTCGCGCCGCTCGAACAAGGAACGCCCATGGTACAGCAACACATGATCGACCAGCAGAACGCAGCCTTCTGGGACGAGCTCTGTGGGACACAACTGGCGCGGTCGCTGGGCATCGAGCAGTTTTCACGGGAGAGCCTGCAGCGCTTCGATGACACCTATAGGTCCTACTATCCCTACCTCGGCGAGTACGTCGAGCGTGAGGACCTCAAGGGGAAAAGGGTCCTCGAGATCGGGCTGGGTTTCGGGACCTTGTCGCATCTGCTGGCGTCAAATGGCTGCGAGTATTACGGGTTGGATATCGCGCCGAATCCCGTGGCCATGGTCAAGGCCCGGCTCTGCCTGCTGGGCATCGATCCGGGGCATCGAGTTCGGGAAGGATCGGCCCTCGCGATCCCGTATGAGGATGAGACGTTCGACTTTGTGTACTCGATCGGATGCCTTCATCACACCGGCGACCTCATTAGGGCCATCGCCGAGGTTCATCGTGTCCTGGTCTGCGGCGGGAAAGCGATCGTCATGCTGTACCACAAGCACAGCTTGCGTCACCTCGTCCGGATTCCGATGCTCAAGGCGCGGGAGTGGTGGACCCAAGCGTCGTCAGGCGACTCGTCGCAACGGGTCAGAGCTATGTATGACATCAACGCGAAGGGCGAAGCCGCGCCCCACACGGATTACGTCTCCCGTCGTGACGTCAAACGCCTGTTTTCATCCTTTTCCCGGACACGGGTGGATTCACAGAATATGGATCCGCTCATCGTGCTCCCAGGCAGGCTGGTCATTCCGCGTCACAGGCTGCTGAGCAACCTCGGACGCGTGGTGGGACTGGATCTCTATGTTGAAGCATGCAAGTGACAACAGCCTGACCGGCGTGTCGCCGCTTCACGGCGCAGACTCGGAGAAGGAATGCGAGGCTGGTGCGGCCGGCCGGGACCGCGGGGCCGGCTCACGCGCGACCGCGACGAGGCGGTTGTCCGTGCTGCTCCTCTGTGATGATTTCAAGGGGCATGCGAGCACGGTGCTCGACCATATCGGCGCCTTCACGCGCTACTCGCGACATGACGTGCATCTGTTCAATCCAAGGCTGGTCTCCGACTCGACGCTGTTGGATCTGGATGTGTTCGATGTGGTCATCCTGCACTACTCCATCTTCGTGATATCCGAGAATTACCTCTCGCCACGATTCCGGGAGAAGGTCCGGCGCTACGGAGGGTTGAAGGTGCAGTTCATTCAGGACGAGCACCGACGCGTGGATCAAATGACGGACATGATGCGCTACCTCGGCATCCACGTGCTATTCACGCTGCTTCCCAATAGAGAGGTCGGAAAAGTGTACAGCGCGGAGCGTCTGCCCGGGGTCCAGTTGGTGCATTCGCTCGCGGGCTACGTGCCCGAGTCCTTGCAGGATGTGTCGGCGCCGCCGCTGGAGGCACGTTCGATCGACATCGGGTATCGCGGCCGCACGCTGCCGTTCTGGCTGGGACGGGTGGCGCAGGAGAAGGCATGGATCGGGCAAGGGATCCTGGCAGCCGCTCCGCGATACGGCTGGAAGTGTGACATCGAGTGGACGGAAAAGGAGCGCATCTACGGTGCGCAGTGGACCCGATTCATGGGCTCCTGCAAGGCGACCCTGGGGACGGAAAGCGGAGCCAGCATCACGGACCGTGACGGATCCATCGAGAGGCGAACGAAACAGTACCTCGCCGCACATCCTGATGCCGGTTTCGAGCAGGTGTTCGAGGCGGTCTTGCGGCCGCACGAAGGGAACGTGCGGGTCAATGTGATCTCTCCACGCATCCTGGAAGCGGTGGCCTCGCGGACGGTGCTCATCCTGTTTCCTGGGGATTACTCGGGGGTCATCCAACCCTGGGTTCACTACATCCCCCTGGCGAAGGATTTTTCGAATCTCGACGAGGTCGACGCGCGCCTTCGGGATCCGTCGTTCCTGGCCACGATGTCTGAGACGGCCCATCGGGACTTGATCGCGTCGGGGCGGTATTCCTATCGCCGGTTCATGCGCGAAGTCGACTCGGTACTGGACCGGTACGCGTCCGCGCGGGGATCGGGTCACCTGGCTCGCTACCGCCTTGCCCATCTGGAGCGATCGCTGCGGTTCGGCGCCCGGGACGTACGGCGGGTGGTCTCGATCGGGACACGACGCGCCGTGGCGACGGCAAAGAGCGGCTCCGCGCTGAAAAGGATTCTCGCGATTCCAGGGGGCGGTCGCATCGTGCGACGCTTCGTTGGCCGCCGCCAAGGAATCCCGCACAATACGCTGGCCGACTTGCTCAAAGACGTCTTCCGCCTAGCGCTGGTGAGGCGGGGCATGGACGGAGGTTTGAAGGGAGAGCGGTCGTTCCGCGTCGAGATCCGGCTGCACGGGGACGAGAGGCAGCTCCAGTTCGTCAGCACGCCCGCAGGCGGCGACGGTCTGCCTGGCTCCTCGCACCCCGGCGCCGTCGATCCGTCGAGCACGGCGACCATCTGGCGGGAGCTCGAGTCCTGGGTCAACTCCGAGCAGCTGCGCTCTATCGTCTGGGATCACAGCGCGATCGGGGGAAAAGTGCGGTACCCCTTTCTTCCTCTCAAAGAGTTCTCGACGGACTTCGGCGACGCTGATTTTCATCGGTTTCACGCGTTCGAGGAGCTCGCCTCGCTGCTCCCGGACGAGGCGTTACACCTTCTGTCATCCCTGCTGCGATCAGACGGCAGATCGAGCCCACGGGACACCCACCGCAGCGGGGATCGGACCGGAAGCAGGACCTGACCTATGTGTGGAATTGCCGGCGCGCTCAATCTGTCGTCTGAGAAAATCGGCGGGCTCCCGCGCGCCCTCGGTGTGATGAACAGGATCCTGCAGCACCGCGGACCCGACGGAGAAGGGGTGTGGTGTCATCCGAGTGGACGTGTCGGGTTCGCGCATCGACGGCTCAGCATTATCGACCTCGCCGCGGGGCAGCAGCCGATGATCGATCGGGCCGGAAACTGTCTCACGTATAACGGCGAGGTTTACAACTATATCGAGCTTCGAAAGGATCTGGGCACCCAGAATTTCCTCACCCGCTCGGACACGGAGGTGATCCTCCACGCCTACCGCGAGTGGGGCCAGGACTGCGTCAATCATCTCCGGGGCATGTTTGCGTTCGCCTTGTGGGACGAAGAACGGGATCTCTTGTTCTGCGCGCGTGATCGGTTCGGCATCAAGCCCTTCTACTACACGACCGTCGACGGCGTCCTGTACTTTGCCTCTGAGGTCAAGGCGCTCCTTCCCTTCATGCCGAGCATCGACACGAACCTCGAGGCGTTCAAAGAGTATCTGACCTTTCAATTCTGCCTGGCCGGCAAGACGCTGTTCGCAGACGTGCACGAGCTCCAGCCAGGCCACGTGCTCACGGTGCACCGGGGACTGGTCGAGACGCGGCGCTATTGGGAGGTGTACTACGACCTCGACTTCGATCACACCGGACCGTACTTCGAGCGCGAGATTCGACGTCTCCTCGAAAGTTCGGTGGACCTCCACCTGCGCAGCGATGTGCCGGTGGGCGCCTACCTGAGCGGTGGCTTGGACTCCAGCGTGGTGGCTTGCCTCGCGGCCGAGCGGCAAGGACCCGGCGTCAAAGCCTTCACCGGGAAGTTTTCGCACGGTGAGGCGTACGACGAGAGCCGCTATGCCCGCGAGCTGGCGGGGGCCGCCGGCTGCGAGCTGTATGAGACCGATATCACCGAAGACGACCTGGTTACGCAGCTCGAGCGGGTCGTCTATCACCTTGATTATCCCGTCGCGGGTCCCGGCTCCTTCCCCCAGTACATGGTCGCCCGGAGCGCAAGCCGGCACCGCAAGGTCGTCCTGGGCGGGCAGGGCGGCGACGAGATCTTCGGCGGTTACGCGCGGTATCTCATCGCGTACTTCGAGCAGTGCATCAAGGCGGCGATCGACGGGACGTCCGACAACGGCAATTTCGTCGTCACCTATGAATCCATCATTCCAAATCTGAGCGTCCTCAGGCAGTACAAGCCGCTGCTCCAAGAGTTCTGGCGCAAGGGACTCTTCGAGGATCTCGACAGACGGTACTTTCGCCTTGTCAATCGTGCCCGGGACCTCGGAGATGAGGTCAACTGGGAGGCGATCCGACGGTACGCGCCCTACGAAACTTTTTGTCAGGTCTTCCGCGGACGCAACGTGCGCAAGGAATCCTACTTCGATTGTATGACGCACTTCGATTTCAAGACCTTGTTGCCGGCGCTGCTCCATGTGGAGGACCGCGTGAGCATGGCACACGGCTTGGAGTCACGCGTGCCGTTCCTCGATCATCCGCTCATCGAGCTGGCGGCGACGGCGCCGGCGGACGTGAAGTTCAGGGACGGTCGTCTCAAGAATCTGCTGAAAAATGCGATCCGGGACGTGGTGCCGGGATCCATTCTGAATCGCACGGACAAGATGGGTTTTCCAGTCCCCCTCCATGAATGGGTGACCCGCTCCGGCGTCGTCCGCGACTTCACGCACGAGACCTTGTCGACGCGCCGGGCCCTCATGAGAGATCTAGTCGATAACAGGAAAGTGCTTCAGGGGCTGGAACGGGAGGGACAATACGGCCGCAAGTTGTGGGGCCTGCTGTGCCTCGAGCTGTGGCAACAGACCTTTCACGACCGGGCCGCGAGTTTCCGGCAGATGGTGGAAGCGGAGGTGACTCGATGAAAGTGCTGATTACGGGTGGAGCAGGATTTGTCGGCTCTCATCTTGCCGACCGCATTCTCGGGCAGGACGACGAGGTTTGCGTGATCGACAATTACGCCACGGGGCGGCGGGACAACCTGACGCCCCATCCGCGGCTGCGCATCGTGGAAGGGACGATTGCGGATGCGCCGTTGGTCGATCGCACGTTCGAGGCGTTTCGCCCCGATCGAGTGATCCATGCGGCGGCCTCCTACAAGGATCCGACGAATTGGAACGAGGATGCGCTGACGAATGTCGTCGGCACGACCAACGTCGTGAAAGCGAGCGGTCTCCACAATGTCACGCGGTTCATTTACTTCCAGACCTCCCTCTGTTACGGCCTGAAGCCGACGCAGCAGCCGATCACGCTGGATCATCCCATCCGTCCCGAGGGGTCCAGCTACGCGATCAGCAAGACGGCGGGGGAGCAGTACGTCATCCTCAGCGGGTTGAACGCCGTCTCCTTCCGGCTGGCGAACGCCTACGGACCGCGGAACGTGAGCGGGCCGCTGCCGACATTTTATCAACGCCTGTCGAAAGGGCAGGGCTGCTTCGTGGCCGATACCCGTCGCGATTTTCTGTACATCGATGACCTGGTCCGTGTGGTCATGCAGGCCCTGCAGGGACAGGGGCGCCCGGGTGCCTACCACGTCGCGTCTGGCGGCGATTTCGCCATCAGAGAGCTGTACGACGCGACGGTGCGGGCCATGGGGGTGACGCCGCAAAAGGAGGTGGAGGTTCGGCCGCGCAACCCCGATGACGTCTACACCATCTTTCTCGACCCGAGTCGAACGAACATGGACTTCGGGTGGAAGACGACGACGCCGTTAGAGGAAGGCGTGCGGCTGGCCGTCGAGTGGTACCGGAAGCACGGCCTCCAGGAAACGTTCACGCACCTGAAGCCGGCGGGTGCCCGGAAATGACCGGCCCGTTCACGCAACGAGCGAGGACCACGTGGACCGGATGACGCAGAGCGTGCTGGTCGTCGGCGGGGCCGGGTTCGTGGGAGCCAACCTCGTCCGTGCCGCCCTGGAGCGCGGCTACCGGCACGTGCTCGTGGTCGACAACTTTCTCTCGTCCGAGCGGCGCGCGCTACCGGACGACCCACGGGTGAATGTGATCGAAGGGTCGATCGCGGATGACAGTGTGCTGGCGAAGGTCCGTGATGAGTACGATGCGGTCTTTCATCTCGCAACCTTTCATGGAAACCAAAACTCCATCGCCGACCCGCTGGCGGACCACCAGAACAATCTCGTGACGACGCTCAAGCTCTACGAGCACCTGAGACAGCTGCGCCGGACTCGCAAGGTGGTCTATGCGGCGTCGGGCTGCACCCTCGCACCGCATACTTTCGAGCGGGCGGAGCCGGTTCACGAAGCCGGCCCCGTACCCTTGGACCTCGACAGCCCGTACCAGATCTCCAAGGTCGTCGGGGAGTTCTATTCCGTCTACTATCACAAACAGCACGGGCTTCCGACGGTCCGCGCCCGCTTTCAAAACGTCTACGGTCCGTGGGAGATCCTCGGCGCCGGCGCGTGGCGCGGCACCCCAGCCACGGTCTGGCGCAACGTCGTACCCAGCTTCGTCTATCGCGCGCTCACGCAACAGCCGCTGCGGGTCGAGAGCGACGGCAAGGCCAGCCGCGACTTCATCTATGTCGACGACATCGTACAGGGCTTGCTCCGCTGTGCGGACTCCGGCGTCCCCGGGGATGTCTACAATCTGGCGAGCGGGACGGAGACCAGCATCGCGGATCTTGCCAGGCTGGTGAGTGACATGGCGGGCAACCGCGCTTCGATCGAGTTCGTGCCCGGACGTGCCTGGGACCGTGCCGGAAGGCGTGTGGGGAGCACGGAGAAGGCGAAGCGCGTGCTAGGGTTCGAGGCGTTGGTGAGCCTGAAAGAAGGCATCGGTCGAACCGTCGACTGGACGCGGCACCATCTGGCGCTTATCGAGTCGTGCATCGAGAAGCATGCCAGCAAGATGGAAGCGCCGGGCTGCCGGGTGAGTCAATGAACCGGGAGTCGATCCTCCACCAGTCGCCCGAATACGTGCAGGCAAAGCAGGCGCATCAACCAAGCACCGCCACCTGCGCGCGACAGTTCGAGACGATCGCACGGGAAATGCGGCGGACGAACAACTGGCGGCCCAATCACAGATTTTTGGATATCGGCTGCGGGGTGGGTCTGTACACCGAATACTGGCATTCGCGCGGCGCGGTGGTGACCGGCATCGACGCCGACGAATCGCAAGTCACTGTCGCGCGGGCGCGCGCGGAATTCGACAGTGCGTCGATCCGATATGAGAGGGCCGAAGCGGACCGTCTTCCCTTCGACGATGCCTCTTTCGACATCGTCTTCGCGAACTCGATTCTGGAGCATGTCACGGACTGGGAGAGCTGCGTGGAGGAATGGATCCGGGTGCTGGCGCCGGGGGGGCTCCTGTGGATCGAGACGACCAACGTCCTCTGTCCCAAACAGGGGGAGTACCGGTGGCTGCCACTCTACAGCTGGTGGCCCCGCCCGCTTAAAAACCTGGTCGTGCACTTGGCAGCGCGATGCCCCGCTCTAGCCCATCACTCCTCTCGGCCGGCTCTGCATTGGTTTTCATACTTTCGCCTTCGGCGTTTTTTGGACGCGCGCGCGATGAGCGTCCGTGATCGCTTTGACTGCATGGATGTGACACGGGCAGGGCTCGCCAAGAGGCTTGCAAGAAGGATGGCGTTGTCCTCTGCGGCGGGCCGTGCCGCCGCCTATGTGGCGGTGACGCCGCTGGTCGTGTTGGCGACGAAGGGACTACAGACTCGCGGGGCGGCGGCGCGTCCTGATCGCGTCGGATCCGGCGGGACTGTGGTGGGCAGGTGACAGCCATGCACAACAGGATTCCAACGCTCGTCCTCTATGCGACTGGTGAAGCGCACTGGAAGCGGATGACCATCCTCACGGTCTTGCACATTCTCCAAGCCCTTCCCGGCGGAGGGCGGGCCAGGTCCTGGCCGTATATCCGGGGACGACGCTCGCTCGAGGAGGAATTCCGGGTTCTCTCGTACATGATTGATTGGCGCGAGGCCTTCTGCCGGGCTCCATCCTTGCGGGTCGATACCTGTGACATTAACGACCTTGTCGCCTATCGCGCATCCTTGCGCAAACTGGATGACTACCCGTTGGTCGTCGTGCTGCACTCGGCGGCATGGGATGCGATGACGTTGCTCCGATTGACCATGCACCGGTTCCAGAACCGGCGCGGAAAGCTGCTGGTACTCTTCGGTGATGAGTATTTCCATATGCGTGAAAAGCTGGCCTTCGCACGTGGGGCATCTGTGGATTACATCGGCAGTCAACTTCCCCTGGCCGCCGCCCGGTGGGTCTACGCCGACTGTGCCGCCGCGAAGGTCTTGCCGGCCCCGCATGCCTTGAACCCTTGCGTCTTTTCGCCGCGAGCGGGACCACGCCCCATTGAGATCGGATTCAGGGGCGCCCTGTATGCGAGCCTGTACCTCGGAGACGGTCGTCGCAACGAGGTCGTGCGCAGGGTCGAGGAGCGGGCACGGGTGCGGGGGCTGAAGACGGATCTGCAGGACCGGCGCCATCCGCGTGAGCAATGGGCTGAATTCTTAAACTCGTGCCAGGCCGTGGTCGGCGCGGAATCCGGCACCGCTTACCTGGAAAAGGACGATCGAACCCGGCGGGCCATCGGCCGATACCTGAAGCACAACCCCGGGGCTACGTTCGACGAGATTCACGAGCGCTTCTTTCAGCACTACCCCAATCCAGTGTCTGGCAAGGCCATCTCCTCGCGTCACTTCGAGCCGATCGGAACGAAGACCTGCCAGCTCCTGCTGGAAGGGGAGTACAACGGCATCCTGAAACCCGGCGAGCATTACATCGCGATCAAACGGGACTATGCCAACGTGGACGACGCCCTTTCTCAGGTGTCAGACCTCGTCTTCCGAACGCGCATGGTGGACCGCGCCTTCGAGTACGCCATGAGTTCGCACACCTACGCGCATCGGGTGGAGGACCTGCTGCGGGCGATCGGATTCTAGCGTGGGTCACCGGGCACCAGTCAGGACGGATGGAGACCTATGACATCCTTCTCGAGCCAAGAGGCGACACCGCGGAGGCCCGGCGCACGGCCGACGGAGAGCCGCGTAGTCGAGATCGAGGCTTCCCGCGCGAGGGAGACGGGAATCGACGACGCCCGGTTGTCTGCAACGACGCCCCAGCGGCGCGTCAAGCTGTGCTTCATCTCGCCCCTCGGCTATGGCCTGTACCGCCCCGAGGCCGCGGTGCCGTTCGGAGGGGCGGAGCTGCAGTGCTTTCTCCTCTCGCAGGAGCTCGCAAGGGACCCGAGCCTCGACGTCGTCGTGCTGACGACCGTCGAGTCGGAGCCGGGAGCCGAAGCCTTCGGCGCACTCACGCTCGTGAAGCGCCGCGCTCGCCATCGCCTGGCAAGCCACCGCGTGCTGCGGCCGCTGACCCTGGTCCGCGGGGTCTGGGGCTACCTGTCTTCGTTCTGGGGCATGTATCGCCTCCTCCGCTCAATCGACGCAGACGTCTACCTGCACGCGGGCGCCGGTGTCGAGGTGGGGGCCTATGGACTCATTTGCCGGCTGTTGCGTCGGCGATTCATCTATCTGGTGGCGTCATCGGCGGACGTCGAGGAGCCCTACGGCAGGGTGACGGGCACGCTGCGTCGGCTGTATCCGGCGGGACTGCGTCTCGCGGATGCGATCGTCTGCAGAACCCATGACCAACAGACAGGGGTGCGCCGTCGATATGGCCGTGGCAGCACGCTCATTCGCACGGGCCACCCGACCGGTACCGTGGCGAATCGGCCGAGGACCACGATTCTGTGGGTCGGGCGGATACATCCGCTGAAACAGCCGGAGAAATTCCTCGACCTGGCCGAGCGGTTGCCAGGCGAGTCCTGTGTCATGGTCGCCATGCGGGACACGCGGCATGAGGACCTGTGGGAGCGGATTCAACAACGGGCCTCGGCCTTGCCCAATGTGACACTCCGTCACAACGTCGCTCGGCGCGAGACCGACGGGCTCTTTGCGGAGGCCAAGCTCTTCGTCAATACGTCGACCTATGAAGGGTTTCCCAACACGTTCGTGGAGGCAGCCATGCACGGGATGCCGATCGTCTCCTTGATCGTGAACCCCGACCGCGTCCTGACGGACAAAGGCATCGGACGTTGCGCGGAGGGCTCGTTCGAACAACTGGTGACCGATGCGCGTGCGCTGAGCACGACCGACGCGACCTGGTCGGACTGTGCGCGCCGCGCCAGGGCCTATGCGACGCAGCATCACGACATCAGGCGCTCGGCTCGTGAGCTGAAGTTGCTGGTGACGTCATTGGTCTCCCCGCACTTCCCGGGGAGCGTGCCGGCGTGAGCAGGAAGGGATTGCGGTTGTGTTACGTGGGGCCGGCTGCCTCGGTCACGCTGAGGCGCTGGGTCGAGTGGTTTGCCGCGCGGGGTCATGAGGCCACCATTGTGACCGTCGAGCCCGCGGCGCCTGCAGCGCTGCAGGGCGCGAATCAGATCGATGTGGGAGGCTTCCGGGGCCCGAGGAAGATTGGCCGATTGGTCTCGGCCCTGAGGATGGCGCGGCAGGTCTCCGAGTTGCGGGCCGACGTCGTGCACGTCCATTACCTCCGCGGCCTGGCGTGGGGCCTCCTGCTCACGCGCGGGCGGCCCTGCGTCATGACGCCCTGGGGGAGCGATGTGCTGGAAGAGCAGGGCGCCTTCAGGGAATGGTACAGCGAGCGCCTGACAAAGGCGCTCCTTCGCCGTGCGGACCTGATCACCGTGCATTCCGACTATATGGAGCGCCGTCTTCGCGCGCTGATCGGGCCCGCTGGTTCCGTGGATCGCATCGGCTGGGGGGTCGACCTGGGTCGCTTCCATCCCGGACTGGAGGTCGAGTCCCTGAAGCGTCGGTGGGGAATCGCGTCTCAGCGACGGGTGGTATTCAGCCCGAGGATCGCGAAACCCTTCTACCGCCACGAGCTCGTCATCCAGGCCCTGCCGACCCTCCGTCGCGAGGCGCCGGACGTGCTGCTGCTCATCGCGGAGCACGAGGCGGACGAAGCTTACCTGCACGGCCTCAAGCGGCTGGCTCGTGAGCTCGGCGTGGAGGAGCAGGTGCGGTTCATCGGAGCGATTGCGTACGAGGAGATGCCGCGCTGGTACAACCTGGCGGATGTCGTCGTTATGACCCCTCACTCCGACGGGATGCCGAATTCGCTGCTCGAAACGATGGCCTGCGGAACGGTACCCGTCCTCGCGCGGATGGAGCAGTACGAAGGGCTGGTCCGCGACGGGATCAACGGCCTGCTGGTGGACGCGGATCCTCCGGCGATCGCGCGAGCGCTGGCGACGGTCATTGAAGACGACGGCCTCAGGCAGCGCATCGGCGAGGCGAATCGGGCCCTGGTCAAGGAGCGGGGCGATCAGGACCAGGAGATGGCCAGGATGGAGGCATGGTATCGCAGGCTCGCCGCGACCGGAACGGCGGGGAGGCCGGAGGAGTCGGTCACCACATGTGCGCCATAGCGGGAATCTATGAGACGACGGGGCGACCCGTCGATCGACAGCTCTTGCGGACCATGACGCGGGTGCAGGCGCATCGTGGTCCGGACGGGGAGGGCTACGTCTATCTGGACCCGGCGGGAGCCTTGCCCCCGCGGCCGGTCGGGGAGGACGACAGTGAGACGGTCGCCCCGGGTCGACACGCGCTGGCAATGGGGCACCGGCGGCTGGCGATTATCGACCTGTCCGAGACCGGCCACCAGCCGATGTCGTTCTCTGGCGGGCGTTACTGGGTCTGCTACAACGGCGAGCTGTACAACTACCTCGAGCTCCGCGACGAGCTTGTCGGCAAGGGCCATCGATTCGTGTCGAGGTCGGACACCGAGGTGCTCCTGGCGGCCTACGCCGAATGGGGTGAGGACTGCGTCGCGCGGTTCAACGGGATGTTCGCCTTCGCCGTCTGGGATGCGCAGCAGCGGCGCCTGTTCTGCTCCCGGGACCGCCTCGGCGAAAAGCCGCTGTACTACCACTGGGATGGCGCACGGTTTGCCTTCGCCTCGGAGATCAAGGCTGTGCTGCCCGCCTGTGCGCGGCGGTCGGCCGACAATCGTGCGGTGCTCGAGTACCTGGACGAAGCCGTGCTGGACGCTGGCGACCACACGTTCTTCACCGAAGTCCAGCAACTCCCCCCGGCGCATTCCCTGATCGTCGAGCAGGGTGCGCTGCGAGTCACCCGTTACTGGGGCCTGCCTGAGGGTGGGCGTGCTGCGGAGGAGACCCTATCCTTCGATCACGCGGTCGAACGCCTGCGGGAGCTGTTCGAAGACGCCGTTCGCCTACGCCTGCGGAGCGATGTCGCGGTCGGCTCGTGCCTGAGCGGAGGCTTGGACTCGTCCTCCATCGTCTGCGTGGCGCAGGCCCTCCGGGGTTGCGACGCGCCGCTCCAGACCTTCTCCTCCTGCTTCGAGGATCCGGCCTATGACGAGCGCGTGTTCATCCTCCCGGTCGTCTCGCACACGCGCTCGCACGCGCACCTCGTCTTTCCCGACCCAAAGGAGCTGCTTGAGCAGATGATGCGCGTGGTCTGGCACCAGGATGAGCCCGTCGGCTCGACGAGCATCTTCGCCCAATGGGCCGTGATGCGGCAGGCCAGGCAGCACGGTGTGAAGGTGCTCCTCGACGGCCAGGGCGCCGACGAGCAGTTGGGCGGCTATCACCGCGCGTTCGGCGCGTGGTTCGCCGACCTGTTGGGCCAGGGCAAGGTGCGGCGCTTCGCCGCCGAGCTCTCCGGCTACCGCCGCCTTCATCCCTCGCTGCCCAAAGAGCTGCTGGCGACCTTGGGGCGAAGCCTGCTTCCGGCTCCGGTGGTGCGGGCCGTTCGGGGGCGTCTGACGGGCAGTGCGAGCTGGATAGACACGGACTTGCGTCGCGCCTTCCGCCCGCGTGCCGAAGGGGAGCGGAGGGGCCTCACGCACCTGCGCGCCTTCGAGCGGGGCCTGCTGACCGGAAACGGCTTGAGGGCACTGCTGCACTATGAAGACCGCAATGCGATGGCCTTCGGGGTCGAGGCGCGGCTGCCCTTCCTGGACCATCGGCTGGTCGAGTTTTGCGACACTCTCGACCCCACCTGCAAGCTGCGCTTGGGGCAGACCAAGGCGATCCTCCGCGAGGCCATGAAGGGCCTGCTGCCCGAGCCCGTCCGACTCCGTCGGGACAAGATGGGATTCGTGACCCCGGAGGCGCACTGGTTCCGCGGCGCGCTCTCCGATTACGTGCGTGAGGTGCTATCCGACCGGCGGACACGCGAGCGGGGCTATGTGAACACCAAGGCGGCGCTCCGCGCCTTCGACGCGCACGTCGCGGGCCGCGTCAATCTGAGCCGCGCCATCTGGCGCTGGTTGAACGTCGAGCTGTGGTGCCGCCGCTTCATCGATGGGTCGTCATGCGACACGTCAACGTCCTGATCAACAACTCGGGAGTGGGCGGCGCCGAGCGCCGGCTGGGCCGCCTCTTCGCGCGACGCGCCGACCGCGACCCCCGCGCCATCCTCGTGG
This sequence comes from Nitrospiraceae bacterium, assembly GCA_041608595.1. GTDB lineage: Bacteria > Nitrospirota > Nitrospiria > Nitrospirales > Nitrospiraceae > JBFGRM01. The sequence continues at coordinate 6,034 of JBFISJ010000007.1, read as the reverse complement.
TGAACCGCGCGCTCTGGCGGCGCCTTCGTGAGGCTGGTGCGGTTACGGGGCGGGAGCGGCGGGTCTGGCGGCTCCCGGAGCCATGCCTGGCGCTCTCGGGCGCGCTGGGATGCCGGTCCGGGCGAGTGGGATTCTGGTTGCGGAAAATGGACTACGTCATCTTTGCGTTCCTGTTGTCCGCGCGCTATGTCCTGGCGCCGGCGGTGCTGTTCCACGCCGCGCTGGGTGGCACCTATGTCCTCTGCCCCCTGCTGGTCCTGCGGCCGGGTCATCGGGTGGTCGTCTCGGTCACGAATCCCAGCCTGGAGCAGATGCTGGGCAGCGCGGTGGGACTCCCTCTCTACCGGTATGCGCTCGCCCGGTGCGCGCGCATCGACGCGCTGACGGCGAACGTGCGGGCGAGCCTCATCAAGACAGGCTTCGATGCGGCCAAGATCGCCGTTCCGCCGGGCAGCGTCGTGGACGCGGAGCATTTCCAGCCGGCGGCCACCAAGGAGCCCTGGGTCGTCTTTGCCGGACGTCTCGTGGAGGATAAGAACCCGACGCTGTTCGTCGAGGCGCTCCCGGCCGTTCGCCGGGCCGTCCCCGATGCAAGGTTCTTTCTCTTCGGGGAGGGACCGCTCTCGATGGCGGTGGCCGATCTGGTGGCCCGGCTTGATCTGCACTCCGTCGTCGAGCTCGGGTTCAGGGCGGATCTGGCTCCGGTGCTAAGCCGCGCGGTGGTCTTCGTCTCGCTCCAGCGGCAGGACAATTACCCGTCGCAAAGCCTGCTGGAGGCCATGAGCGCGGGCATGGCGGTGGTGGCGACGGATGTGGGGCTGACCTGGCAACTCGTGGGCGAGGAGACCGGCCTGCGCGTCAAGCCGGAGCCGTCCGAGGTGGCGCAGGCTGTGATCACACTGCTTCGCGATCCGGGGCGATGCCGGACTTTGGGCGCGGGGGCGCGCCGGCGCGTCAGGCGTCAACACTCTGAAGGGCAGTACGAGCGCTATCTCGAAGCAGAGTATGCGGCGCTCAGCGCGGCGTCACCCCCTCACCCGGACCCACTCACCCCTCACCCGGTGCAACGGAACGCGGAACGGGTGCCTGGGGAGAGGGGGGGAAGAGGGGGATTGCCGAATCCATGATGAAAGGATGCTCCCTGACACCATGCTGCTCTTTGCTTTGACAGGCATCCTGGCCTTTGCTCTGGCCCTGTACGGGGTGCCGGTCGCGCGCCGCGCCGCGTTCAAGTACGGGATCGTGGACAAGCCCGACGGGCAGCTGAAGCAGCAGCGCGAGCCGATTCCCTACCTGGGCGGGCTGGCTGTCTACCTGGCGTTCCTCGTCAGCCTGGCGTTCACGTTCGAGTTCCGGCACGACGTTCTGGGGATCGTGCTCGCCGGGACGCTGGTCATGCTACTGGGATTGATCGACGATTTCGGGGTGCTCTCGCCCGTGAACAAGCTCCTCGGCCAGCTCCTGGCGGTGTTCGTGCTGATCCGCAGCGGGATCCGCATTGAGATCGTGTCCCTCCCGGATTGGCTCGCCCTGGCCCTGACGGTGGTCTGGATGATCGGCATCATCAATGCGTTCAATCTCCTCGACATCATGGACGGGCTCGCCGCGGGAGTCGGTCTGGTCTGCGCGGGCCTGCTGTTTGTGGTCGCCATCATCAACGGGAACACGACGATCGCTATCATGCTGGCCGCGTTGGGCGGCAGCCTGTTGGGATTCCTGCGGTACAACTTTTATCCGGCGCGCGTCTACCTGGGTGACGCCGGTGCGCTGTTCATTGGCTGCATGCTGGGGGCGCTCTCGATGATCGGGCAGTATACGATCAACCATCCGGTCTCGCTGCTCACCCCCGTGCTGATTCTCGGGATCCCGATCTTCGACACGTTGTTCGTCATGTACATTCGATTTCTCCGCGGCCTGCCCGTCTTCCTGGGCAGCCCGGATCACATGGTGATCCGGTTGCGGCAATGGGGGCTGACCGTGCCCCAGGTCGTCCTGCTGAGCTATGTGGCCACGGCGGTGGTCGGCGGAGTCGGCCTGACGGTCATGTCGGTGCGCCAAGACCTCGCGCTGGTGCTGAGCGCTGTGGTCGTTGTGGTCATGGGCATCGCCGCCATCGGGCTCACGCGTGTGGATGTCACCCGCAAGGAGTCCGCCCTGGTCGGTGGGTCCGTCGCCCATGACTCGCACGGGCCTGGAGGACAGAGGGGGTCATGATTCTCATCGTGGGAGCCGGACTGGCCGGTCTCAGCACGGCGTTTCACCTCGAGCAGATCCCCTATCGGGTCGTCGAGAAGGAGAAGGAGGCGGGCGGACTGTGCCGGTCCTACCAGCTCGACGGCTTCACGTTCGATCTCACGGGCCACCTGCTGCATTTCCGCCGGCCGGAGATCAAGACGCTTGTCGAGACGCTCCTCGCCGGACGGCTCGAGCGGCACGTGCGACGCTCCTTCGTGTACTCGCACGAGACCTATACGGAGTACCCGTTCCAGGTGAATACCCACGGCCTGCCGCCCGAGGTGGTGCGCGATTGCCTGTTGGGATTCATCGCGACACTGACGAGCCCGCCTCGGGAACTGCCGCCTGAGGAGCGGTCCCTTCAGACATGGATCCTCGAGAACCTCGGGGAGGGTATCGCGAAGCACTTCATGATCCCCTTCAATGAGAAGCTCTGGCAGGTCTCCCTGGAGGAGCTGACCTCGGATTGGGTGTCGTGGCTCGTCCCCAAGCCGGACGTGCGGGATGTCGTGAGCGGGGCCCTGGGAATCAAGGACAAGGCCTTCGGGTACAACCCCACCTTTCTCTATCCGGTCCGGGGCGGGATCGATGTCCTGCCGAAGGCGTTTTTGGGTGCGGTCCAGCCCATCGCCTACGCGACCGAGCTGCTCGAGGTGGACACAACGCGGCGGCGCGCCGTGCTGAGCGACGGTACCGTGGTCGAGTACGAGGAGCTGGTGTCGACGATGCCGATCCCGGAGCTGGTGGCACGGTGCACGGACCTGCCTGGATGGGTGCGGGAGGCGACGGCGGGTCTGCGCTGCGCATCCGTCTACAACGTCAACCTCGGCGTCGCGCGTGCGGGCATCAGCGACAAGCACTGGATCTATTTCCCGGAGCACGCGTATCCGTTTTATCGCGTCGGCTTTCCCATGAACTTCGCGCCGGCGCTGGGTCCCGAGGGCTGCAGCTCGATGTACGTAGAGCTTTCCCACCTCGCGTCGAACGCGAGGCCTCCCGCCGAGATCATCACCGCCGTCCGGCAGGGCCTTGAGCGGGCAGGCATCCTCAGGCCCACGGACGAGATCGTGGTGGCCGACGTGAAAGATATCCGCTATGCCTACGTCCTGTTTGACCGGCATCGGGCCAAGGCGCTGCCGGAGATTCTGGCCGAACTTGAGCGAAGGGGGATTCAGTCCATCGGGCGATACGGTCGGTGGGAGCATACCTCCATGGAAGACGCGATGCTGCAAGGCAAGCAGGCGGCCCAGCGACTCCGCGACCGGCATCAATCGAGACGGTAGTACCACATGGCTGTGACGGTCGCGCATGTCATCACCAAGCTGGAGCTGGGCGGCGCCCAGCAGAACACCCTCTTCACGGTCTCCCATCTGGACCCCGCACGATACCGGTGCATCCTGGTGACCGGTGAGCCGGGCGTCCTCGATGTCGAAGCGCGGGCGTTGGCGGGTGTGGAATTTCATCAAGTCCCCAGCCTGGTGCGACCCGTGAGCCCGTCCAGGGATCTGCGTGCCACGATCGCGCTCCTCAAGCTGTTTCTGCGACTGAAGCCCACGATCGTTCACACGCACAGCTCGAAGGCCGGCATCCTCGGACGTTGGGCCGCCAGGCTCGCCCGCGTGCCGATCATCATCCATTCCATTCACGGGTTCGGATTTCATGTCCACCAGCCGGCGCTCAAGCGACTGGCATTCGTCGCCGCTGAGCGCAGCGTAGCGCCGCTGACGACCAGGTTCTTCGCCGTCTCGGAGGCGAATCGGCGTCGGGGGATCGAGCTGGGATTGTTCGAGGCCGACCGCTGCGTGGTGATCAGAAGCGGTATCGATGTCGAGGCGGCACGAAGGCGTTCTGTGGATCGTGCCGCAAAAAAACGTGAGCTGGGCCTCGACCCCGAGCAGCCGGTCGTCGGCATGGTCGCCCCGCTCAAGCCGCAGAAGGCGCCGCTCGACTTCGTGGATCTGGCCGCCCTCGTGCACCATGCCAGACCGGAGACGGGTTTTCTGCTCGTGGGCGACGGCGAGCTTCGGCGCGACGTTGAAATGGCCATCGTCCAGCGGGGCCTGACCGGTGTGGTCCGCCTCGCCGGGTGGCGGCGCGACGTGGCCGAGATCATGCCCTGCCTGACCGTCTTTGCGTTGACCTCGCGCTGGGAGGGATTGCCGCGGGTCTACCTCGAGGCGCTGGCGGCCGGCGTCCCGGTCGTCGGGACCCGCGTCGACGGCGCGGCCGAAGTCGTGCGCGACGGCCACAACGGGTTTTTGGTCGAGCCGGGCGACCTGCCGGCGATGGCGGAGCGGGTCCTGGCCCTGCTCGCCGCCCCGGAGCTCGTCCGCGACCTGGGGCGACACGGCCGCGCGTTGCCGGCCGAGTTCGACATCCACGACATGGTGCGGCAGCAGGAACGGGAATACGAGCGCCTGTTGGCGGTCGAGGGGGGCTGGAATTACTTGAGGCACCCGGCCAGCTATGATACATCAACCAAGAATTGAGGAATCCGGTGATCTGTTGATCCAGTGATCGGGGGAATCAGCACCCGGTCGCCCGCCCCACGCCACGGGATTCCGCAATGGAGTGGTTCATGCACGTTCCGTTGCTCGATTTGAAAGCGCAGTACCGGAAGATTCGTGGCGAACTGCTCGCCGCCATCGAGTCGGTCTGCGACGACCAAGGCTTTATTCTCGGGCCCCGTGTCATCGAGCTGGAGAAGGCCGTGTCCGCCTACGTCGGCACGACGCACGCGGTCGGCGTCGCGTCGGGGAGCGACGCCCTGCTGGTCTCCTTGATGGCGCTGGGCGTCGGGCCGGGCGATGAGGTCATCACGGTGCCCTTCACCTTTTTCGCGACCACGGGTGCGATCTCACGTCTGGGCGCCAGGCCCGTGCTGGTGGATATTCGACCCGACACGTTCAACATCGATCCCGCGCTGATCGAGCGCGCGATCACCTCGAAGACGAAGGCGATCATCCCCGTACACCTGTTCGGCCAGTGCGCGGAAATGGACGCCATCCTCGACATCGCGCGCCGGCGAGGGATTCGCGTGGTTGAAGACTCGGCCCAGGCGATCGGTGCCGCGCGCCACGGCCGGAAGGCCGGCACGTTGGGCGACACGGGGTGCTTCAGCTTTTTCCCCTCGAAGAACCTCGGCGGGTTCGGCGACGGCGGCATGATCACGACCAACGACCAGGGCCTGCGCGACACGCTGGCGATGCTGCGGGTCCACGGGAGCAGGGTCAAGTATGCGCACGAGCAGGTCGGCGTCAACAGTCGCCTCGATGCCCTCCAAGCCTCCGTGCTCCTGGTGAAGCTGAAATACCTCGATGCCTGGACGGAGGGCCGCCGGCGGAACGCCACCGCGTACGGGCGGTTATTCAAGGACGCGAAGCTGACGGACGCGATCACCCTCCCGCACACACAATCGGAGAATCACCACGTGTTCAATCAGTACACCATCCGGGTGCGGAAGCGCGACGAGCTGCGCGCCTTCCTGAAAGAACGTGGTGTCGGGACGGAAGTCTATTATCCTCTGCCACTCCACCTCCAGCCGTGCTACCAGGACCTGGGCTACGCCAAAGGGACCTTCCCGGTTTCGGAACGCGCCGCGGAAGAGGCGCTCTCGTTGCCCATCTTCGCTGAATTGTCCGACGATCAACTGGGTCACGTCGTGAACTCCATCGCCGCCTTTTACAAGCACCACGCCTGACCCCGCTCCGGCCTCCTCGTGCCCCTGGGCCAACCCTTACAATTGTGGGGTAATTCGCCAGTCCCCCCTTGCTGCTGCACGGGGGACCCCTCCCCCTCC
>JBFISJ010000006.1:0-35622 GCA_041608595.1 Nitrospiraceae bacterium | reverse complement strand
TTCAGGTATCCATGGTTCATGTAGACTTCCTTGATACGCTCAAGGTCATTCGCCAGCTCTTCCCGCCTGAGCACGCCCTGATCCGTGAACCAGGACAGTCCAATCACGTACTCCCGATTGGCCATGAATTGGAGCAGGTCGCCTTTGTCGACATGTTCCGCGCCAATAAAGTTCACGGTCTTGATTTTCGTCTGGGCGCCCTCTTTGATGAAAAACGTCAATCGCTTCCGATCTTCGTCGATTGACTGGATGATAGGAATCACCTGGGCGCTGTAGTACCCATCCTCCCGGTAGGTCTGCTCGATTTTTTCCGCGCTTTCCTTGACGAGTTGCTGGCTCAGAAAACTTTGGCTCCGGATGGTGATCGCTTCCTGGAGCTTGTCCTCGCTCAGATGTTCATTGCCATCGAAGACGATCTCGGTCATAAAAGGTTTCTCGCGCACCGAGACGATGACGGCCACGCCGCCGAGGACCGGCTCGGTTTCCACCTGCACATCTTCGAAAAATCCCATATCGTAGAGGAGGCGGATTTGCTCCCTCAGCGCCTCGCTAGACACCGGATCATCGACCGCCAGAGTAAGCCTGCTTTTGATGGTGCTTTCGTCGATACGCTTGTTGCCCCGTACGTCGATCGCTTTCACGGTCGGTGGAGGATCCTGCGCGATCACGACATGGGGGAGAAGCGACACGACCCACGCGGTCGCCAGTGCCACCCAGATCTGCCGCCTCACGCGAGAGAGTCTGGTCACGGGTCAACCTGGTCGCTGTGCCGGAATCTCCCTGGAGCAACACCCCTGACACGTTCGATGGTGGCGAAGAGGACCCGGTGAAGGTCGCTCACCGAGTGATGGTACGCGGTCATCACGTTGGACGAATAAGGGCGAGTATTTGGCTTCCGACCCGGAGCGACCGTCCGCCGTGTATTGACGACGGTTTCCGCGTTGATCTACTAAGAATTTAAGGTGTTGAAAAACTTGTGAATTATATGCATCGCCTCAGGGAATGTAAAGAAAATTCGCCCCTTGTTAGGTCGCAGCGGGAATCATCGGCGCTCATTCCGTAGTATTCTTGACTTTGCGGAACCCCATCACATAGTATGCGGAGCTTGATGTTGCCCGCACTCCGCAAAGCGGTCATCCCCGCCGCCGGTCTCGGCACTCGGTTCCTGCCCGCCACGAAGGCGTCTCCCAAGGAAATGCTCCCGCTCGTCGACAAGCCGCTGATCCAGTACGCCGTGGAAGAGGCTGTCGCGGCGGGAATTGAGGATATCATCGTGGTCACAGGCAGGGGGAAACGCGCGATCGAGGACCATTTCGATCGAAGCGTCGAGTTGGAGGAATCTTTGAAAGGCGAAGGGAAACAGCAGCTTGTGAAGGAGCTGCGGCGCATTTCCGAGCTCGCGAATTTCTGCTATGTGCGACAAGCGGAACCGTTGGGACTCGGACACGCGGTCCTGTGTGCCAGGCCACTCATCGGGGACGAGCCCTTTGCGGTGTTGCTCGGGGACGAGGTCATCGACGCCCGAGTGCCCGGTCTCGCGCAGCTGGCGGAAGTCTACGAGCCGGGTGTCGGCGCAGTGATCGGAGTGCAGAAAGTCCGCCGGCAGGATGTTCACGCCTATGGGATCATTGACCCGCAGCGCATCGGGCCGGGGGTGTTCAAGGTTCTGGACCTGGTAGAAAAACCCGATCCCGAGGACGCTCCGTCGCATTACGCGGTCATTGGGCGCTACATTCTGTCCCCGGACATCTTCCCTGCACTGAAACGCACCCCGCCCGGAAAGAACGGCGAGTTGCAGCTCACCGATGGTCTGCGGCTGCTGAAAAAGAAGGCACCGTTGCTTGCCCGAGAAATAGACGGAGCCCGCTACGATGCCGGAGACAAGCTGGGCTTTTTAAAAGCGACGGTTGACCTTGCGCTCAAAAGCCCGACGCTTGGCCCTCGATTCGCCCGCCACCTTCAGCAGATACGACGGCGGACGGCGCGGCCGCCTCGTCGTTAACCGGACGCCGTCGCGAAGGCCGATCTAACTTTCGGTTCCTGCTGACCGAATCGTCGATATCAGGTATAGTGAAGGTACTCTCAGGAGGTCTGCATTCTCGTGTCTGAAGACATCGAGCAAGACGCCACGCAAAACCAGGACGTTGAGATCCCCGATCAGCTGCCCTTGCTGCCGGTCCGCGATATCGTCGTGTTCCCGTACATGGTGCTTCCACTCTTCGTCGGTCGCGACATGTCCATCAAAGCGATCGAGGCAGCCCTGGCCGGCAATCGCATGATCTTCTTGACCACGCAGAAAGCACTTGATGTGGAGAACCCCGCGCCGGAGGACATCCATCCGGTCGGAACCGTCGGCATCATCATGCGGATGCTCAAGCTGCCGGACGAGCGCATCAAGATCCTCGTCCAGGGCGTCACGAAAGCAAAGATCGAGCGGTACATTCAAAGCGATCCCTATTACTCGGTCAAGATCGCCAAAATCGTGGAGGCGAAGCCGTCCGTACCGCCGCTGGAAACCGAAGCCGTGATGCGCTCGATTAAGGAGCAAATCGAGCGCATTGTGAGCCTCGGGAAGGTGCTGATGCCGGACGTCATGGTCGTGATCGAGAACCTGGAGGAGCCCGGGCGGCTGGCCGACATGGTGGTGTCCAACCTTGGGTTGAAGGTTGAGCTGACCCAGGAAGTTTTGGAGATCATCGATCCGATCACCAGACTCAAGCGTGTCAGCGAAATCCTGTCTAAAGAGATCGAAGTCCTGTCTATGCAGCAGAAGATCCAGGCACAGGCCAAAGGAGAAATGGACAAGACCCAGCGGGAGTATTTCCTTCGGGAGCAATTGAAAGCGATCCAAAAGGAGCTGGGGGAGCTGGATGAACGGGCCGAGGAGATCGCCGAGTTTCGGAAACGTGTTAAAGACGCCAAGATGCCGGAGAAGGTGCTCAAGGAAGCGGAAAAGCAGCTCAAACGACTCGAAAAAATGCATCCGGACACGGCCGAATCCGCGACGGTACGCACCTACCTCGAATGGATGGTGGAGCTCCCCTGGAGCAAGAAGTCCAGGGACAACTTGGAGATCAAACCCGCCGCCAAGGTGCTTAACGAGGACCATTACGATTTAGAGAAGGTCAAGGAGCGGATACTGGAGTACCTCGCGGTCAGAAAACTGAAGGAGAAAATGAAGGGGCCCATTCTCTGCTTCGTGGGACCCCCCGGAGTGGGCAAGACCTCGTTGGGCAAATCGATTGCGCGCGCCCTGGGTCGTGAGTTCGTGCGCATTAGCCTGGGCGGCGTGCGAGACGAGGCGGAGATCCGCGGGCATCGTCGGACCTATGTGGGCGCCCTGCCCGGGCGCATCGTGCAAGGGATCAAACAGGCCGGAACCAACAATCCCGTCTTCATGCTGGACGAGGTTGACAAGGTCGGGATGGATTTCCGGGGTGATCCATCCGCCGCCTTGCTGGAGGTCTTGGATCCCGAGCAGAACAACGCCTTCACGGATCACTACCTGGGGGTGCCGTTTGATCTCAGCGACGTGATGTTCATCACAACTGCCAACCTGATGGACAGCATCCTCCCGGCATTGCGTGACCGCATGGAGATCATCGAGATTCCCGGCTACACGGAGGAGGAGAAGGTCGGCATTGCCCAGCGCTACCTCGTCCCGCGTCAGCTGAAGGAGCACGGGATCACCGATAAGCACATCCGGATCAGCGAGCCGGCCCTGCGCCAGGTTGTGTCGCACTACACGCGGGAGGCCGGCGTGCGGAACCTGGAACGCGAGATCGCCAACGTCATGCGAAAGGTCGCGAAGAAGGTAGCGGAAGGCAAAGTGCGGTGCTACATGATCACGCCCCCGACCCTGCACAAGTACCTCGGCGTTCCCAAACACGTGCCCGAGGCCGAGCAGGAGAAAGACCAGATCGGAGTCGCGACAGGGCTCGCCTGGACCGAGAGCGGAGGCGAGGTGCTGTACATCGAAGCGACGGCGATGAAGGGCAAGGGAAATCTGACGCTGACGGGCCACCTAGGCGATGTCATGAAAGAGTCGGCCCAGGCCGCGCTGAGCTACGTTCGGTCACGGGAGCGGTTTCTGGGCATCAACCCCGATGTGTTCGCCAAGACGGACATTCACATTCACGTACCCGCCGGGGCCATCCCCAAAGACGGTCCTTCGGCGGGCATCACGATGGCGACGTCGATCGCTTCCGCACTCTGCAATACGCCGGTCAGGCACGAGGTCGCGATGACGGGTGAAATCACGTTGCGGGGTCGCGTGCTGCCCATCGGCGGACTCAAGGAAAAAATCCTCGCCGCCAAACGCGCCAAAGTGACCACGGTAATCCTTCCCAAGCGGAACAAAAAGGACCTCGATGAAATCCCGAAGCACCTTCTCCGCGGCACCCAACTGATCTTCGTCGACACGATGGATGAGGTGGTCAAGGCCGGCCTGCGGCGCAGCGCCGGCGCACGTAAGGCCAAGCCCGAATCACCCCAAAAATCCCGTCCGTCCAAGCGCCCGCGGCCAAGCATCGAGCAGAGATTACCGCGCCCGAATCGTCCCCGACCGGTTGCCCCGTCCATTTCGTTATCCAACCTTCCGTCTTCGTGACATGCCTCGCCGAGCGTCGTCCGTGTTGCTGCGGAACCTTGGCGAGTTCGGATTCATCGAGCGCCTCCTGCGGCGGGTCGGTCGCTCCCGACAGCCGGTCATTCGTGGCATGGGCGACGATGCTGCAGTCGTTTCTCTAGGGTCCGACCGCGCTCTGCTGCTGACCGTGGATCTGCTCATCGAGAACATCCACTTCAGCCGCGCCACCGCGCGCATGGAGGACGTGGGATACAAAGCAGCTGTCTCCAATTTCAGCGACATCGCCGCCATGGGCGGGACCCCGCGGTTCGCCTTGACCGCTATCGCGGCGCCTCCGTCGACCCCCGTGAAGCAGATGGACGCGCTGTACGCGGGCCTCCTTCAGGCCTGTCGTCAATATGCCGTCCAGCTCATCGGGGGCGATACGTCCGCCTCACCGCGGGATCTCTTCTTGTCCGTCACCGTCACCGGAACGGCCCCGGGCGGCCGTATCCTGACGAGGGACCACGCGTCCGTCGGCGATCAGATCTATGTGACGGGGACGATCGGCGACTCCTGTGCGGGCTTGCGGCTGCTCCAGTCTTCTCCACGACCGCGGCTGCATGCCGGTGCCGGCCGAAAGCATGCCCGTTTCTTGATCCGGCGTCACGTTCGTCCGACGGCACGGATCCACGAAAGCCAATTCCTGATTCGACACCGACTGGCGACGGCCGCCATCGACCTCTCCGACGGATTATCGGGCGACCTCCACCATCTCTGTGGGCAGAGCCGGGTGGGCGCGGAAATCGAGGCGGTCTCGCTCCCGCTGTCCCCCGCCTTACGCTGGTTTGCGGGACGGACGCGAAAAGACCCTGCGAAGCTGGCCTTGGCAGGTGGTGAGGACTATGAGCTGCTCGTGACGGTTTCACCCCACGCGTGTCGGCGGCTCGAACGCCTCGCGCGAGAAGCGAGGGTCAGGATGACCCGCATCGGCACCGTTCGTCCCCGGCGCTTCGGCGTCCAACTCAAGCTCGCTTCCGGCCGGCTCCGCGCGCTGCGCCCGTCCAGTTTTCAACATTTTTCGGCAGGCCGCTGAAGGGGAACGCCCGCCAGGTTGTGATAACTTCTCTTCGCCAGCACGTCGTTCAAATCCTGCATCTCCGGGAATCACCCCGGCGCACGGCCCTGGCCTTTGCCTTGGGGGTGGGCATCGCGTTCTCCCCGACCTACGGGCTGCACACGATTACAGTCTTCCTCTGCGCATGGCTGTTCCGGCTGAACTTTGTCGCGCTGTTCGGAGGTGCACTGGTCAACAACCCCTGGACGCTCGCGCCTATCCTCGGCCTGACCTTTTGGACTGGCTTCACCCTGACGAACCATCCCCCAGTGACCCTCGACTGGAATGCGCTGTCGCTCGCGACCTTCTACGGCCAGATCGAACCGTACTTGGTCTCCTTTATCGTCGGCGGGCTCTCCCTGAGCGCGATCTTCGGTCTGCTCAGCTACCCGCTGGCCTATCTCGCGATTCTGCGCTATCGCGCACGCATGAACCCCTCCACGGCGCCCGAGAGCCCGTTGCCACCCCCGGGCCAACTGAGCTAAACTGCCAACCATGAGTCGCCTGGCCGCTGTCGTGCAGCGGGACGAAAACTGGGAGGCCGGACCGGTCGGGTCGCCTCCTCATACCGCTCCCTACGACGGCTCCGCGCTCATTGCCGATCCTATCCACGAGTACATTTCCTTTACCGTCCCCTTTGCCATCCCCGACGCCGCCGAGCGCACGGAGAAAGACCTCATCGACTCCCCGTGGATGCAGCGCTTGCGGTACATCTACCAACTGCAAAGTGCCCGATGGGTCTACCCTTCGGCTGAGCACAGCCGCTTCCAACACTCGCTCGGCGTCATGCATGTCGCCGGCCGATTTGCCCGGCACCTCTACCCCACCCTGGCACGCGTTGTCCCTGATCTCCCCTCACCCTGCTACATCGAGGAATTGCTCAGGGTGACGGCGCTCCTCCACGATATCGGGCATGGCCCGTTCTGCCACTTTTTCGACCACAACTATCTCGAGCAGTTCGGCCTGACGCACGAGCACATCGGACAAGTGATCATCCGCAAGCATCTCGGCAAGATCATTCGCAAGCTTCGCCGCAGCCCGAGCGGATCGTTTCTGCCCGGGGAACAGCTCGACCCCGAGCATATCGCGTTTCTCATTCTGAAGGACCCCGAGAAGCACAGCGGGCAGCACCCCAAATGGTTGTCGTTCCTTCAACCCGTCATCGCGGGCATCTACACGGCCGACAACCTTGACTATGTGCTGCGCGATTCCTACATGTGCGGGGTGGCAATCGGGCCTGTGGACCTTACCAGGCTCATCCACTACACGCTGGTGACGTCGCAGGGGCTGACGATTCACCGCACGGGACTTCCCGCCCTGCAGATGTTCCTCAATGCCAGGCTCTACCTGTACTCCAACGTGTATTACCATCGCACGACCAGGGCCATCGACATCCACCTGCGCGATATCTTTCATGACACGATGGCCTTTGTGTTCCCCTTCAATCCCCTGGAGCGGATGGAAGACTATCTGTCGCTGACTGACTGGTCCCTGATCGAATCGGTCCGGCACTGGCCCCGGTCACGCCACAAGCGCAAGCGGGCTTTGGGCCGTGAGTGGGCTCGCATTCTCGGTCGCGATGTCAAATGGAAGATGGCCTACAACACCCTGCTGCCGACCAGAGACGACGAACGCAGCCGCGTCTCCATGGACGGACGGTCCATCGAGCATATGATCAGGGAGGCCCTTCCGGTGCACCTGAAGAGACTGGAGTTCAGAGTCGACATGGCGAATCAGGATCCGCGCCCTATCAACCTGCTGAACATGGGCGAATTCCAAATTTATGTGTACGACCCTGGCACGGGTACCGTGTCCAAAGAGGCATTGCGCGAGTTTTTCGACTACCTCCCCGCACGCATCGTCCAATTTCGTGTCTTTGCCAAGGACCACCATGCCGATGCAGCCCTGGCGCAAGCCGCGGAAGCGGTCCTGACCTCCGGCGGGCACACCGTCAAGACGCGGCTGTAGTCGAGGCAGAGGGCCTCGGGGGTAAAAACAAACGTCTCACCGCAGAGAGTCTGCCCTTCGACCGCTTTTCTTTAATTTTTGCTTTGGACTTCGCGAAGCGGACTAGTGTAGCGGCGAGAGTCCGTCGAGTGGCAGATCGACGAGTGCGTAGGGGTTGATGCGCGCGCCATTCAGCCGGACGCCCCAGTGTAGATGAGGGCCGGTGGCCCGGCCCGTTGATCCAACCCGCCCGATCGGTTGTCCTCGCCGGACGGCCTGCCCCTCTTCGACCAGGACTTCAGAGAGGTGGAAGTACATGGAGTGCAGCCCAAGCCCGTGATCGAGGAACACCCCCTTACCGGAGAAAAAGTGGTCCGCGGTCAGACGGACGATTCCATTGTTCGTCGCGAGCACGTCCGTGCCGGCCGGGGCTGAGATGTCCTCCCCGCTGTGAGGGCTTCTCGGCTGCCCATTGATGAGCCGTTTCCGGCCGAACGCCCCCGAGATATCCCCTTCCAACGGCTTGATGAATCCACCCCTCCAGAGACGGCGCTCGGAGGCGGTCTGCAGCACCTTTCGCACCCGACGCTGCTCGTCTCGGACGCGCACCAAGGTCTTCCTGTCCAGGTCAACCTGGTCCTTGGGCAGCGTCAGGTGCTGCACGGGAAACCGCTCCTGGACCACGAGGATGTTATAGCTGAGACGGCGTGACCGGTCCGGGACTGCGATCTCGACAACCAACTCGTGTGTCCCCGGCGCATCCAGCATGTCAATGCCGACCAGTCCCAGGTATTCGCCGGGCGAATCGGAGCGCGGATCACGAAAGAAGGGAATACGGCGCCCCATAAACCGGCCGTTTACGCCAAGAGGCGCTTCGTCGAGAAACAGGGGAATTAGCAAGACCTCGCCCTGCCTGCCGCTATACTGCCCGTCCAGCCCCGGAGATTGTTGACGGGGACTTGGTTCGAGGTCGACGGGGAAGATGCTCGCCGCGACGACGATGAGGGTGATCAGCAGTCGATCACTGGTCGAGAGACCGGGTCGGACGATGTCGCCCTCGCGTCTCATCAGCGATACGCCCTCAGCCCGGCCACTTGCGAGACCAGCTCCTCCACCCGGCGATTGACCGCAGAGAACGGATCCATGCACAGGATCGTTTCTTCCCAGTACCCGTTCAATTTCAAGTAGGTCCAGTCCACTGTGTACGAGCGGTTTTTCGCACGCGCGAAGCGGATAAAGTCTCCCCGCACCTTTGCGCGCGTGGTCTGCGGAGGAACGGACATGGCCCGTTGGACCGCCTCCTCTTCGACGATGGGAGTCACCATGCCTCGTGATTCCATCAGGTAATATAATCCGCGCGTTCGCTTCACATCGTGATACTGAAGGTCCATCAAGAACACGCGGGGGTCATCCCATCCACAGCCCTTCCGGTCGAAATAGGACTGGATGATCAGTTTCTTGCTGACCCAATCGATCTCTCGATGCAACTGCATCGGATCCTTGTCCAGACCCTCGAGAATGGCTCCCCACTTGGCGACGATGTCCTCCAGGACCGGAGCGCGTGGCTGAGTCGTCAAGTAATCCTGCGCTCGTTCGAGGTACACCCGCTGGATGTCGATGGCGGTCATCTGCCGACCATCATCCAGTTTGACCTTCTTTTTCAGCGTGGGATCACGCGAGATTTCCCGGATGGCTTTGACGGGATCCTCCAGCTCCATGCCGGTCACACTGTAGCCGTCTTCGATCATGGAGAGCACAAGGGCCGCCGTCCCCACCTTCAGGTACGTCGCGTACTCGGACATGTTGGAGTCTCCGACGATGATGTGGAGACGACGGTACTTTTCCGCGTCTGCGTGGGGCTCGTCGCGCGTGTTGATGATGCTGCGGGAGGATGTGGTCGAGCTCGAGGTCTTTTCATGAATATGCTGCGCCCGCTGTGAGATGAAGTACTGCGGCTTGCCGGAGACCTTGAGAACTTTGCCGGCGCCCGAAAAGATCTGACGCGTGACGAAAAACGGTATGAGCTGCTCAGTCACCTTCCAGAAATCGACATCGCGCCGCATCAGGTAATTCTCGTGGCACCCGTACGTGTTGCCTAGGGAATCCGTATTGTTCTTGAAGATATAGATGTCGCCCGAGAGCCCCTCCTCTCGCAAGCGCTCCTCCGCCGCGGGCAGGCAGGCCTCGAGCAGACGCTCCCCCGCCTTGTCGTGCACGACCAGGTCGATGATGCTGTCACATTCGGGCGTGGAGTATTCTGGATGGCACCCCGTGTCTTGATAGAACCGGGCGCCGTTGACCAGAAACGCGTTGGAGGGCCAACTGTTCGGGATCAACCCCTCAAAAATGTACCCCAGGACCTTTTCCATCGGCAGATAAATCCGCCCGTTGGGCGAAAATATCAGTCCGTACTCGTTCTCAAGACCGAAAATCCGCTGTCTCATCGATAAGGCCTGCTCCCTCAGGTCGTTTTCAGCATACACCGCCGTCTGGGGTTCTTCAACCGGAAGCACGATTCACGCGCCTCCCTCGCTGTCTCAGGGGATGCGCGGGCGCCAGGCCTCCCGTGATGGCTCGAGCGGGGGCCCCAGCGGTCCCTCTGGACTCACCGCGTGCGCTCCGGTCTGGGAGAGACCGATGCCCCTCTGGAATGCGGAAGGGTTGAACGAAAGCGTGGGGGGAGGTGTGATTATCCCAGGAGTTGGCTGGACTCGGGAGGTAGCAAGCGACGAAATTTGCGCCCGGGACGCGTTCGGTCCAAGATCGCGACCTCGAGCCCCTCGGGTTGCAGCTTTTGGTTCGTGACGCTGTCCAGGGATTGCACACAGAGCGCGAAGGCCTGCTTGAGGGTCAACACCGGCTCGGAAACGCGATCCTTCAGAAAGATCTGTACCGCCTCGGACCTGCCACCGATCACCGCAAATCGGCGCTCGTCGATGATACTCCCGTCGAACGAGATACGATACATCTCATTGGCCTGGGTTCCCTCTCCGACCTGCGCGACCAAGATTTCCACTTCGAGCGGTTTCAGCTCCTGGCTGAAAATGGTGCCGAGGCTCTGGGAATAGGCGTTGGCGAGCGACCGCGCCGTCACATCTTCCCGACTATATGTATATCCCTTCAGGTCCGCGTGTCGGATCCCGGCTTTGCGGAGGTTTTCAAACTCGCTGTATTTGCCGGCTCCTGAAAACGCGATACTGTCGTACACCTCGGAGATTTTGAACAAGGACGCGCTGGGATTGTCGGCCACGAGCAGAATGCCATGTTCATATTCCATGGCCACGATCGAACGACCTTTGGCGATGCCCTTCTTGGCATACTCTGCCTTGTCCTGCATGACCTGTTCGGGAGACACATAGTACGGCAGCGGCATGGCTTAGGTCTCCTTTTTGCGCTCGGCAATCAGGGCCTTGTACAGGTCGGCGATGCGTGGCTCGTCGACGTCCATGATTCCGGCGGCGCCGACCACCTTAGCCGTGGGGTAGATCCCACGGATCAGGTCGGGCCCGCCGGTGCCGACGTCCTCTTCCGAGGCGTTGAACAGCGCCGAGAGGGCGATGCGCAACGCGTCCGCCTCGGAAAGATGCTTGCGGAAGTGTTCCCTCATCGTGCTGCGGGCTTCCTTGCCTCCTGACCCAATGGCGTAGTAATCCGATTCTTCGTACCGGCCGCCGGTGATATCGTACTTGAAGATCCGGCCTTCAGTGCGCCTGAGGTCGTAGCCGACGTAGATCGGGACCACGACCAGGCCCTGAAACACCATCGGCAGGTTGGCTTTGACCATCTGTCCCAGCTTGTTAGCCTTCCCCTCGCACGAGAGCTGCACGCCCTCCAGCTTCTCGTAATGCTCTAGCTCGGTCTGAAACAACTTGGCCATCTCCAAGCATGGACCCGCCGCGCCGGCGATCGCCATGGCCGAGTGATCGTCGATGGTGAACACTTTCTCAATTCGTCGATCTGCGATCTGGTACCCTTCCGTCGCCCGCCGGTCTCCGGCAATGACGACGCCGCCCTCGTATTTCAGCGCCAGCACGGTCGTACCGATGGGTACGGGCAACACCGACGCTCCCCCGCGCTCCTCCTGGGCCATGCCCCAGGAGCCTCGAATCGGGCCGAGCCCGCCGGGCGCGAGGTCGGGACGCTGTCGGAGCAGGAAGTCGAAGAAACTGGCGTCGGAGTCCTGGGAGAAGAGCGACACGTGTCTGTCCTCACTCTTGTGATTTGGTGATCGCCACGCGAGCATGCCGCAAGCCGGGTCTATCGCGGCGCGCCCCACGACTTCAGGCTATTCCGTCGGCGCCCGTTGACAGACTCAGGGCCGGCTCGGCCGAACTCGCCGCGGGCCGAGCGAAATGGATGGGAAGCAATGGCGACGACTGCCATGAAGCCGTCACGACTATGAGAGCCTCCACCTTCACGCCACGGCGTCCGCCCTCGTTGAAGCTCCGGCGGATGAGTCGGCTAGCCTGCCCGCCGAAGCTTTAGCGAAGGCGGGTGGAATCCAAGGAAGGTGGTTCAGGGAGACAGCTTGGCAAGTAGTGACTCTGCCGAGTCGGATCCCTCGAGAAGTTCCCGCGTCAATGACTCGCTTCCGCGTAGCGGCTCCATCAACGGAATCTTTTTGATGGTCGTGTTTCCCACGTCGAACAATACCGACGTCCAACTGCACCCGTAGATCGCCTTGGGGTACTTTTTCAAACAGTGCCCCCGGAAATAGGCTCGCGTGCCGAGCGGTGGTGCGTGCTCGGCGCGCTCGATGTCGCTGTCGGAGATCAGCCGGTCGATCATGTTGCTGCGCTCCAGCGTATAGTACAAGCCTTTGTCGGGTCGCACATCGTGGTACTGCAGATCCAAGAGCATGACGCGGGGGTCGTCCCACCCGCACCCCTTCCGATCCATGTAGGACTCGATCATCTGACGCTTGGCAACCCAATCCAGATCGCGCACCAGCTGGCGGGGATCCTGCTCCAGCTTGGCGAGGGCCTCTTCCCATCGCACGAGGATATCCTTCGTGATTTGGCTCAGCTCGTGGCAGGCATAGAAATCCACCGCGGCACGGAGGTAGGCGTGCTGGACCGCGACGGCAGTCATCGCCTTGTCATTCGTGAGCTTTAAATCAGCCTTCATGTCGAGGTCGCGGGAGACCGTCTTGATCGCCTGGACGGGATCCGAGAGCTCGACCTGGGGCAGATCGGCGCCCGCCTCGATCATGTCGAGCATGATCGCCATCGTGCCCAGCTTGAGATAGGTCGAGAGCTCGGCCATGTTGGCGTCGCCCACGATGACGTGGAAACGCCGGTATTTGGCGGGGTCGGCGTGCGGCTCATCACGCGTATTGATGATCGGCCGCTTCACCATCGTGTTCAGGTCAACCAAGCACTCGAAGAAATCGGCCCGCTGCGAGATCTGGAAGGGCGCCGCCGTGGTCTGGTTCTCGGACCCGACCTTTCCGGCACCGGCGTAAATCGGCCGGGTCACCAGAAACGGCACGAGACTGCGGACGATTCGATCGAACGGGACCGAACGGGACAGCAGGTAATTTTCATGGTAGCCGTAGCTGTTACCCTTTCCATCCGTATTATTCTTGTAGATGACGAACTGCTCCTTCCCGCGCGCGCGTGCCGCTTCACGCAAGCACTGGGAAAGAATTCTCTCGCCCACGCGCTCGAAGGCAATGAGCTCTCGTGGATTCGTGCACTCGGGGGTGGAGTACTCGGGATGGGCGCCGTCCACATACAAGCGCCCACCATTGGCCAGCGGCTTGTTGAGCAGACGGTTGTACTCGGGCCCCGGCCGCTCTCGCTCCCCCTCCACTTCGAACCCGCGGACGTCCAGCAAGGGATTCTCATTCTCATAGTCCCAGATGGCCTGGGGTGCCGGGAGGGTGGGGTACTGCCCGATCAGCTGCAGGGAATTGGCGACCGGGTCGAGCGCTTCCTGGTCCCGAGGGGCGATGCCAAATTCGGTTTCTGTTCCGAGGATGCGTTGCACCTGGGTGAGTCCCGATTCCAGACTTGTGACTAGAAGTAATGGCCCGTGCTGATGGTTTCAATCTGTCTCGACTCAGCTGAGCCCGCCGTGATCGTACGCACGTGGACGATCTTCTCACCCTTCTTTCCAGAGATTTTCGCCCAATCGTCCGGGTTTGTGGTGTTGGGAAGGTCCTCGTGCTCCTTGAACTCTTCCCGGATCGCGCGCAGCACATCGGCCTGGGTGAGGCCTTTGCTCTCTCCGGCAATCACGCGCTTGACGGCGAACTTCTTCGCACGCGAGACGATGCCTTCGATCAAGGCGCCGCTCGCAAAATCCTTGAAGAACAGCACTTCCTTCTCGCCGCTTGCGTAGGTGACCTCGAGGAAGCGGTTCTCGTCGCTCTTGGCATACATGGTCTCGACGGTGGTCTCGATGAGTTGTGTGACCAGCCGTTTGGCCTCCCCGCCACAGCGGTCCAGTTCCTCTCCGTCGAAGGGCAACTCGGGGGTGATGTACTTGGAGAAAATCTCCCGCGCGGCCGTGGAATCCGGGCGGGGGACCTTGACCTTGACATCCAGCCTTCCCGCCCTCAGGACAGCGGGATCGATTAGATCTTGTCGGTTGCTGGCTCCAATCACGATCACGTTGCGCAACCCTTCGACCCCGTCGATCTCCGAGAGGAACTGGGGCACGATGGTGGACTCGATGTCGGACGAAATCCCGCTCCCCCTCGTTCGGAACAACGCATCCATCTCATCGAAAAACACGATGACGGGCGTCCCGTCGGCAGCCTTCTCTTTCGCTCGAATGAACACCTCGCGTACTTGCCGCTCCGACTCACCCACATACTTATTCAAGAGCTCGGGTCCCTTGACGTGGAGAAAATAGCTCCGAATCTCCTTCCCCGTGAGATGGGCCATTTTCTTGGCGATCGAGTTCGCCACCGCTTTCGCGATCAAGGTCTTGCCGCAACCCGGCGGTCCGTACAGAAGGACCCCCTTGGGAGCGCTGAGTTTGTATTCGGCAAAGAGCTGTGGGTACAGGAACGGCAGCTCCACGGCATCGCGGACCTGTTCGAGCTCGCGGTGCAACCCGCCGATCTGCTCGTACCCGATGTCGGGCACTTCCTCGAGGACCAGTTCTTCGCTCTCGGACTTCGGCAACTTTTCGATGACGTACCCAGACCGCGTGTCATACAAAAGATGGTCGCCGACCCGAAGTCGTTCGAGCAAAAGCGGCTCGCCGAGCTCCGCCACTTTTTCCTCGTCCAGGTGCAGCGTGACGAGGACGCGACGTTCATCCAGCAAGCACTTGAGCTTCACCACCTCGCCTTGCGAGTCGAATTCCCTCGCCTCGATGACGTTGAACGCCTCGTTCAACACCACCTCCTGCCCCTTCCGAAGGTCACGCGCCTTGATGGAGGGGTGCACGTTGACCTTCATCTTGCGACCGGAGACGTAGACGTTCGCCGTGTCGTCGGTGTTGACGCTGGAAAAGATCGCGTAACTCGACGGCGGGGCCGTCAGCTTTTCGACCTCGGCCCGCAACGCCTCGATCTGCGCTTTCGCCTCCTGCAGCGTCGACACGAGCTTCTCGTTTTGCTTGTTCGCCTGCTCGAGTTGATACCGCGACTGGTAGAGTCGCCGCAGTTCCTCTTCCAGTGATTGGATCTGCGCTCGGAGACGCTCAACCTCGCGATTGGGCTCGTCGTATTTTTTCACAGTGTCTGTTTCTCCGTCAGAAAGTCGGTCGGTAATCTTCTTGACTGAATCGCGGATGGACCTGAGCCGGCTGGGATTCTTCCTGGATTCGGCCATGCGCCTTCACTCTCCGCTCGCCGAAAACTGCATCAAATACGCGAACTTGGTCATGCGCGGATTGTATCACCCACTTTTTCGACGGTCAACCACAGAGCCTTTCCCGTAAGCGTCCTTACACAACGTACGCGCTACATTCTCATCGTCGTCTCACGCAACAGGTCACGTGTCGCGCCCGTCACGTCGTCGGCTTCGAGAATCGCCGAGACGACCGCCACGCCAAAGGCACCGGCACGCCGGACCTCGCGAACGCGCGAGGTCGTGATGCCGCCGATCGCGAAGACGGGGATCCGGGACCGTGCCGCGGCGCGCTCCAGAGGGCCCAGTCCGAGCGGAGCCCCGTAGATCCTTTTGGAAGGCGTCTCGTACACGGGACCGAGCACGACGAAATCCGCCCCCTCGCCTTCTGCGCGAACGACCTCCTCGATACTATGGGTGGACACGCCGATCAAGCCCTCCCCACCCACCATTTGTCGCGTCACGGAAACCGGGAGGCTGTCGGAACGCAGGTGCACGCCATCAGCGTGAGATGTGAGCGCCACATCGATCCGGTCGTTGATGAGAAGCCGCGCCCCGGCGTCACGCACGGGAGCCAGCAGATCCTCCGCCAGTGTCGCCAATGTCCTCACATCGAGATCCTTTTCTCGAAGTTGGATCGCGCGCAGGCCGGCTTTCAACGCTGCGCACAAAAGCGGGACGAGTGGTCTTCCGCCCGTGCGTGTCCTATCGGTGACAAGATAAAGGGGAAAGTCTACGGCCGCCATGCCATCGGCATCGCGCTACAACATGCCTTCAATCGGGCTGCTCGCCGTAGCATAGAGTTTTCGTGGAATCCGGCCGGCTCGATAGGCCAGGCGCCCCGCGTCCACCGCGTACCGCATGGCCGTCGCCATCATGATCGGATTTTGCGCTCCGGCGATCGCAGTATTCATCAACACCGCGTCGGCCCCGTACTCCATCGCCAGCGCTGCATCGGACGCTGTCCCCACTCCTGCGTCCACGATGACGGGAACCTTGACCGTTTCCATGATGATTTTGAGGTTGTAGGGATTTCGAATCCCCAGTCCCGACCCAATCGGCGCGGCCAGCGGCATCACGGCCGGGCAACCGACATCGACGAGCTTCTTGGCGACGATCGGATCGTCATTGGTGTAGGGAAGAACAATGAAGCCTTCGTTGACCAAGATTCTGGCCGCCTCGATCAAGGCCGCGGTGTCTGGGAACAGGGTCTGCTCGTCTCCGATGACTTCGAGCTTGACGAGATCAGAGACCCCGGCCGCACGCGCCAGCCGTGCGTATCGAACTGCATCTTCTACCGAATAGCATCCTGCGGTATTCGGTAAAATCGTATACTGCTTTGGGTCCAAATAGTCGAGCAAATTCTCTTTCGAGCGATCGGTGATATTGACGCGTCGCACAGCCACGGTGACGACATCCGCGCCGGAGGCATCGATGGCGCGCTTGGTCTCCGGGAAATCCTTGTACTTGCCGGTCCCAACCCACAAACGGGATTTGAATTCTCGCCCAGCGATTATCAGACGATCCTCATCCATGGCCATCACCTTTATTCAGCAATCTCCTGGCTTCGCGCCTCGGGTTTCGAATCGTAATGGGGGAAGTCGGTAATTGGGTAATTGGAAAAGTCAGTCTGTGCCGATTTACCCACTTACCCATTTACCCACTTACCTGTTGACCACCGCGAGAGCCACCGCCGATGAAGCTCAGGATCTCGACCTGATCTCCCTCGTTCAGCTCGCGTCGCCCGAACTCTTGACGGTCAAGCACGTGCAAATTCAACTCCACTGCGACGCGTTCCGGCCGGATGTCGAGCTGGCGAAGCAGATCTGCGACTGTCGCACCGGCCTCGGCTGCGCGCACTTCCCCGTTGACCTTAATCTGCATCGGCTAGCATCCTATTGGAGCTCAGAATGGCTTGTCAATCAACCTGAAGGGGACCGGAGCCCATGGACCGACCGACCAACCAGCGCCTCGCTGCGATGTTTCACACGATCGCCGACCTCCTTACTTTAGAGGGGGGCAATCCGCACCGGATCCGTGCCTATCGACGAGCGGCCGATTCCCTGGTCCAGGTCTCGGAACCCCTCGAGGATATCGCCAGGCGGGGGGAGCTCGGCAAGATTCCCGGCGTCGGGAAGGAGCTCTCGGCCAAGATCCTGGAATTTCTGAAGAGCGGGACGATCCAGGCCTATGAGACACTCCAGGCACCGCCGCCGGCCGATGTGGCCGATTGGGCGACCCTCCCCGGCCTCTCCCCCTCCCTCGTTCGTCACCTGTCTAACCGGCTGGGCATCCGGACACTTTCGGACCTGGAGACCCTGGTGCGCTCGCGACTCTTGCGCACCCTCCCTGGTGTGAGCCTATCCGAGGACAAATTGTTGGAAGCGATTGAGGAAAGGATGAGGCGAGACTCAGAGACGGGACCATCCTAAAAACGCGGCGCGGAGTGATCACCTTCGCACCGGGCAGGCCCTTGAAGCACCTTACCCGCATGCTGCGCGGCGGCCCTCCCGTTCGGGCATGCGGCTCCGCTCAGGCCTGCGTTTTCTTCAGGCCCCTGAATATCTTCCAGGACTTGAGGAGCTCGACGGCCTTCTTGAGCTGTGGATCGTCTTGCACAGACGGATCGCCGCCAACGACCGGTCCGCCCAGGCTGGCACCATTCCCGCTGTGCGGCGCCGCGGCGCCGCCATCTTTGCCGGCCTGCTCTTCCTTGGCGTCCTTGGGGTCGGCTCCGGCCGGCTTGACGACAATGTCCGGGGTGATGCCCGTGGACTGAATGGACCGTCCTTGGGGTGTGTAGTATTTCGCAGTCGTCAGCCGCAATCCAGACCCATCCGACAGGGGCAGAATGGTCTGCACAGAGCCCTTTCCAAAGGTGGTCGTGCCGACCACCGCGGCCAAACCCCAGTCCTGGAGGGCGCCCGCGACGATCTCGGATGCGCTGGCCGATCCCTCGTTCACCAGAATGATCATCTGACGCTCAGCCGGGGTTTCTTTGGCCCTCGACACGTATTCGTCCTTGCGACCGTCTCGCGTCTTGATGTACACAATCATCTTGCCAGGCCCGACGAAGTGCTCGGACACCTCGACGGCGGCGGTCAACAAGCCTCCCGGGTTGTTGCGAAGATCCAGGACCAAGGACCGGAGGCTCTTGGAGCGAAATTCATTCAGGGCTTCCCCCAGATCCTCAGCGGTCGATTCCTGAAATTGCGACAGGCGGACGTAGCCAATCGTTTCCTCGATGACCTGCGACCGCACGCTCTTGATCTTGATGATGTCACGAACCAGATCGAACAGGAGCGGGGCGCCGGTCCCTTCCCGTTCAACCGTCAGCGCCACGTTCGTTCCCTTGGGTCCCCGCATCTTTTGAACCGCATCCATCAACGTGAGCGCTTTCGTCTCCTCGTCGTTGACCTTGGTGATGTAGTCTCCTGCTTTGATGCCGGCACGGTGGGCTGGCGTGCCTTCGATAGGCGCAATGACGGTCAGCCGGTTGTCCTTGATGCCGATTTGGATCCCGACCCCGCCAAACTCCCCCTTCGTCTCAACCTGGATCTCCTTGTACATCTCCGGCGTCATGTAGGCGGAATGGGGATCCAAGGTAGAAAGCATGCCTCGAATTGCGCCCTGCACGAGCTCTTTGACCTTGACCGGTTCGACATAGTGTTTCTGGACCTTGGTCAGCACTTCGGAGAACGTCCGCAGCTCTTCATACGCCTCCGTCGCATGCCCGGTCCTCTCCCAGCCTTTTCCCAGAACAATGCCGATGAGCAGGGTGAGGAGAATGACCGGTCCAAAGTACCAAGATCGCTGTCGTGGGCCCTGTTCCATGGCGCGACTTTCCTTTCCTCTGAGTTATCCGGGGCGCTTGGCCAACCAGAGCATCGGGTCGACCGGTTCGGCTCCGTCACGTAATTCGAAATACAGGGTATTCTCCCCGGTCATCCCCGTGTCCCCGGTTTCCCCGATCACCTGCCCAGCCTGAACCTCCACGCCCACTTTCGTCAAGATCTTTGAGGCATGGGCGTAGAGTGAGAAAAAGCCGTTTTGATGATCCACGATGAGCACGAGTCCATACCCCTTCAACCAATCCGCATACGCCACAGCGCCATCCATCACGGCTCGGATGGCCGTGCCTTCACTGGTTCGAATCTCGATGCCTTTGCGTTGCACATAGGTATCAAAGTTGGGATGCTTCTGCCGCCCAAAAAAGGATACCACTTTCCCGATCGCGGGCCAAGGCAGGCGTCCTTTGAATCCCTTGAACCCGGGGTTCGGGCGGGGAGCGCGTAACGCGGCGGCCTTGCGTCGCTCCTCCAACTCGCGAAGCAGGGAGTCCACGCGAGCCGCCTCGCGCTCCCGTTCCGCAATGGCTTCCTCGTAGGCTTCCTTCTGACGGGTAATCCGTGCGAGAAAATGCCGCTTCTGCCGCTTGAGGCCTTGAATCTCCCGCAGCTTCTCTTCGGTGCTCCGCTTCAACGTGACCATCCGATCCCGGGCTGCGGTCCGCCGGGCCTCGACGTCCGTCAACTTGGCCACATCTTGCCTGTAAGACTCTAACAGATTGTGCTCTTCACGCGAAATGGCCGATAGGTATTGAAATCGTCGCGACAACTCGCCCGGGCTGTCGGCCGAGAACAAGGCCTTCAAGTAGCCGAACCGACCCTCCATGTATTGCACGCGCAACCTGGCCGCGATGGAGCTACGCCCCGCGCGGATTCTGGATCGCAACTGGTCCAACTGATTGGTAATGTCCTCCAACTCTCGGTCCTTCCGTCTAAGCTCCCGCTCGACCTGA
Source organism: Nitrospiraceae bacterium (assembly GCA_041608595.1). GTDB lineage: Bacteria > Nitrospirota > Nitrospiria > Nitrospirales > Nitrospiraceae > JBFGRM01. The sequence continues at coordinate 15,382 of JBFISJ010000006.1, read as the reverse complement.
TACCGCTGCTGCCGGCTCGACATCATTTTGTGGTCCAGATCCTCGATGGACTCCAACACGGTCTCACGTTTCTTCTCGGTCTCTTCAACTCGTTTCTTCTCCTGTTCGAGCTCCTTCTTCAGCTGCTCGAGCGCCTTTCGTTCCCGCTCGATTTTCTCCGTGATGGGATCGGCGTGGAGAAAGCCGCCATCGATCTGACCCAGCAGAAGCACGAGCGCGATCGCACCCGGAATCGTCGTGGCGAGCCGGCTCGGCGTGCTCATCTGGCCCCCCCGAGATTGAGGAGAGACACGTAGCTCCCCGCGGAGCCCAGGACCAGTCCCGCGACCACCAACTGGACAGACACCCGCAGCGGGAGAAAAGCCAGGCTGGCATCGATTCCCAGGAAGCGGCCCGACTGGCCGAGGTGCGATGCGAAGACCTCGAAGGAAGCCCGCAACAGCAGGACCGCGAGCAGACCTCCGACGGCGCCGAGGGTCGCTCCTTCGAGTAGATACGGAATCTTAATGAAGCCGTTCGTGGCTCCGATGAGCCGCATGATTTCAATTTCGTCGCGTCGCGCGTAGACCGTCAGCCGAATCGTGCTGGCAATGATGGTCACCGACGCCACCGCCAGGAGCGCCCCGATCCCGACGGCCGCCAGCTCGAGATATCCGATAATGGTCTCCAAGTTTTCAATCCATTCCCGGCTGTATTGGACCTGCACGACCCCGGGGAGCCGATCCAACCGCTGCACCCAGCGTCGAATGGATTCCGGGGATCGGAATGCCGGCGCCACCGTGATGACCAGCGAGGCCGGAAGCGGGTTGATCCCAAGCCCGTCCAGCAGGTGTTGGTCCGCCGGAAACTGTCTTCGAAATTCCTCAAGCGCCCGCGATTTGGAAATAAAAGTGATGGTCTCGACCTCCGGCTCTTTGGTCAGGCGCTCCCGGAGGGACGCGATGTCGGTCGTTGTCTGACCGTCGTCCAGGTAAAGGATGACCTGGATCTCATCCTGGAGTGATCCCACCGCGCCCCTGAGATTTAGGTACAGCAGGAGAAACACCCCAAAACAGGCGAGCGTGAGGCCGGTCGTGCCGATGGCGACGAAGGTCGTCGTCCGGTTCGCTCGAATGTTCCCCAGGGTCTCCTTCAAGAAGTACGCGAGCCGTCTCACGTCTGCCCTCCACTGTCCGACGACACCTTCCCCCCGGTGAGGGTCAAGACACGCCGCCGGACCTGCTCCACCACCAGGGCGTTGTGGGTCGCCAGGATCACGGTGGTACCCCGCGCGTTGATGGCCTTGAACAGCTCGATGATCTCACGTGCCAGGCCGATATCCATGTTCCCCGTCGGCTCGTCGGCCAGCAGCACGCTTGGTCCGTTGACAATCGCCCGCGCGATGCAGACACGCTGCTGCTCTCCCGCTGACAGGGTGACGGGTCGACTCTCTTTCTTATGCTCGATGCCGACGGCCTTCAAGGATTCGGCGACCCGCCGGCGGAGATCAAAGGCCGAGGCACCTTGCACCATCAGCGGGAGCGCGACGTTTTCAAAAACGTTCTTCTTGGGCAGGAGCTTGAAATCCTGAAACACGAAGCCCATCGTGCGACGCAGATATGGGATGTCGCCGGGCCGAAGCCGGGCGATGTTGCGGTTTTGAATCAGGATTTGCCCTTCGTCCGGAGCCTCGGCACAAAAAAGCAGTTTCAAGAGCGTGGTTTTGCCCGCACCGCTGGGCCCCATGAGCAGGACGAACTCCCCTTTTCCGATTTGGAGGCTGACATCGCACAGGGCTCGACATCGCTCGTAAGACTTGGACACGTGGAACAGTTGAATCATCTCCACCCTCGGGAGGGTAATTGGATAAATAGGTAAATCGGTAACTGGGAAAGAGGCAACTCTATGACCACAGAACGAGTTGGGACTTTAGTTTCCTTCAATTACCTATTACCTATGTACCCAATTACCCAGTTACCCCCCACCTCGTGACGACGCGTCACCACCAGTCTCCCCCCTTACCAGCGCAGGTCATCCCCGGGAACCTCGAAGGCGTTCTCCACATGTTCGATCGCGAGGGGATGCTCGAGATCCCCTTCGCAGAGGATGACGTCGAACCGGCAGCATCGGCCGCGGATGCGGTGCCGGGCGAGGTATTGAGCGGCCAGACGGACCATTCGCGCCTGCTTCCTGGCATCGACCGCATGCCTCCCTCCCCCGTACGCTTCGTTGCGCCGCGACTTCACCTCCACGAAGACCAGCAACTCTCCCGACTCGGCGACGAGATCAAGCTCCCCGAGCCGCGTGCGAAGATTCCGGGCCAGGATGCGATAGCCCTCACGTCGCAACCGACGTTCGGCTTCCGTCTCCCCGGCATGGCCGAACGCCTGACGCTCGCGTGACATCGGTTGCATGGCCCCGTTCAGCGCACGTGAGAAGGCTGTCAAGACTGGCGTTGTCGACGGCGATGGAAGAGCCGAGTCAACAGGAATCCCAGAGATCACCTTGTGTCGCGCGACGCTCGTGGTGCGTCACGCAATCGAGGACGGGTCGAAAACTCCGCCGATGAATGGGACATGGGCCGTGCGCGTTCAGCAGCGTGACGTGCTCGGCGGTCGCATAGCCCTTGTGCACGGGAAAATTGTATTGAGGATAGGCATGATGGTAGTCGACCATCAGTCGGTCACGATGCACCTTGGCGACCACGGACGCCGCGGCAATGGTCCGGGAGAGCGCATCGCCTTTGATGATCGGACGCTGCGGTAAGGGTGTGCCCGGCAAAGTGACGGCGTCGATCAGGAGCCAGTCTGGCGACTGGACCAACGCCGCGATGGCGCGCTGCATGGCGAGGCGGGTGGCTTCCAGTATGTTCAGCTCGTCGATCTCCCGCGCGCTGGCCGTCCCGATCCCAACCCCGACTGCCCGTCCCAGGATCTCGCCATACAGTCGCTCTCGCGTCGCTTCGGACAGCTGCTTGGAGTCGTGAAGGGCCTCGAATCGACACCGCCGAGGTAGAATGACCGCCGCCGCAACCACAGGCCCGGCAAGCGGCCCACGCCCGACCTCGTCCAGCCCGGCCACCCACTTGAAGCCGCGCTGTTGTGCCTCTAATTCGAACGCGTCATCAGGTTCCAAGAAGCCGTACTCTCCACGCGAGAGGATTCTTCGGATCGACCTCGAATCGTGGGGCGACGTCAGGCTTTGCCGACGGGGACGGCCTCTTCGGAGGCCTGTTCGTCGGGTTCCGCGCCGGACGGCTCCTCCGCCGCCGACGTGGGTTGAGCCCGTTCCTGCGCAAACTCGCGTTCCATCACCTTGGCGTCCTTGCCTTTCTTCCCGCGCAGGTAATAGAGCTTGGCCCGGCGCACTTTCCCTTGCCGCACGACATCGACCTTGGTCACGGTCGGGGAATGAATCGGGAACACGCGCTCCACGCCCACCCCGTAGGAGATTTTCCGGACCTTGAAGGTCTCGGTGTTTTGGCTGCCTTTTCGACCGATCACGACGCCTTCAAACACCTGGATGCGCTCTTTATCGCCTTCGGCCACCTTGACATGGACTCGGACGGTATCGCCGATCTCGAATACCGGCAGGCTCTTCTTCATCAACGATCGTTGGATTCGATCCAAGCGATTCATGGCTTCACCCTCCTCCCAACTCAGCAACAGACGTTTGGCGCTCGCTCTCTCGGAGAATGTCTTCCAACAATCGCTGATCTTCCTCTTTCAAACGCCCCTCTCGGACCAGATCAGGACGTTTGCGCAGCGTATTCCTCAGAGCCTCTTTCCTCCGCCAAACCCTAATCGCTTCATGATTGCCCGATAGTAACACCTCTGGAACTTTCATCCCCCGGACCGTGTCCGGACGCGTGTAGTGCGGGTAGTCCAAAATGACGTCGGCGAACGAATCCTGCAGCGCGGACTCGGGATCGCCCAACACTCCGGGTATCAGGCGGGCCACCGCATCAATCATCACCAGGGCCGGCAACTCGCCGCCGGTGAGCACGTAATCGCCGATGGAGAACTCCTCCGGCCGCAACCCCAGCACCACCCGCTCATCAATCCCTTCATAATGACCACACAAAAAGACTAACCGCCGTGGTTCATCCCGGAACTCTTCCGCGAGCCGCTCGCTGAATGGCCGGCCTTGCGGAGACGGAATCACGAGCCGCAGCCGCTCTCCGGGCGTGTTCTCCTCATACTCCACGCGCAGCGCGTCCACGGCACGCATGATTGGCTCGGCCTTGAGCACCATGCCCGCCCCTCCGCCATAGGGGGCATCATCGGCTGCGCGATGAGGGTCCCGGGTGAAGTCGCGCAGGTTCCACACCCGCACGTCCAGCAACCCCTTTTCGTGAGCCCGCTTGAGCATGCTTTGCCCCAGCACCGGCGACACCAGATCGGGGAAGAGTGTGATGATATCACACCGCATCGCTCGCCCCCGCGCAGAAGGCAGCCCAGCGCACCGTCATGGTGCGAGCCGCCACGTCAACGTGCCTGACGACGTCCTTGGTCGCCGGCACCAAATGCTCGACGCCCTCACCACGCACGACGAACACGTGGTGGCCGGGTGTCTCGATGATGTCCTCCAGGCACCCCAATCGCTCTCCGGATTCGTCCTGCACGGCCATCCCAATGAGCTGGAATTCATAAAATTGCCCGGGCACGGTTGGAGCCTGCGCCTGGTCCGGGCCGATGTTGATCAACGCCCCGCGAAACCGCGCTGCTTCTTCCGGCGAGGAGATTCCCTCGAAGTGAAGAATGTACCCGCCCTTGGTGGGGCGACAGCGATCGACCCTCAGTCGGTCTCTCGGTCCTTCCTCGCGGGTCACCGTCACCTCCGCGAGCCCTTCAAATCGACCCGGGACATCGCTGAGCGAACGCACATAGACCTCGCCACGCACGCCGAATGGGCGCTCGATCTTGCCAATAGTCACCAAGTCGTGCTGCTTCTCCACGGTGCACTCAAAAGCAGGAAACATTACAAAGTAAAAAGGTGAATTCCCTCATGTTTCCCTTTTGCCGTGTTACTTTTTACTTTCTTGAAACTGCTGCCAGACGCCCGCGCGACGCAGGAGCGTTCGCACCGTCACCGACGGTTGCGCACCCTTGTTGAGCCAATCCAGCACTCGATCCTGCTTGAGCTCAGGGATGCCCGGCTCCTTCAAGGGGTCATAGGTCCCCACCACCTCCAAAAATCGGCCGTCGCGGGGCATGCGCGAGTCCGCCGCCACGAGCCGGTAGAACGGCCGCTTGTGGCGACCGCCGCGTGCAAGCCGTAAATGAACTGCCACCGTGTTCCTCCCTTCGCTACTCGTTATCGTTATGCCGTACTACAACCCTCTCATCATGTGGGCCAACTGCCGACGCCCACTCCCGCTGGCCAGAGTCTTCATCATCTTCTTCGCGCTCAGAAACTGCTTGATCAGGCGATTCACGTCGGGCACGGTCGTTCCACTGCCTTTGGCGATCCGCTTCTTTCGACTCCCATTAATAATGGTGTGATCGCGCCGTTCCCGCCGGGTCATCGAATCGATGATGGCCACAACCCGTTTCATGTCACGTTCGGGCGCGCCCCCGGCCGCAAGATCCTTCAGCTTTTGCCCTCCTGGCAGCATGCCGAGCAGCTGCTCCATCGAGCCCATCCGATTGACCTGGCTGAGCTGCTCGCGAAAGTCCTCCAGCGTCAGCGAGTTTGAGGTGAGCTTCTTCTGAATCGCCTCGGCCTGCTCCTGTGAATAGGAAACTTGGGCTTTCTCGATGAGGGACAGCACATCTCCCATGCCCAGGATGCGGGACGCCATGCGATCGGGATGAAACGATTCGAGCGCCTCGAGCTTTTCCCCCACGCCCAGAAACTTGATCGGCTTCCCCGTGACCGCCCGCACCGAGAGTACGGCCCCCCCACGTGCGTCACCCTCGACCTTGGTCAGCACGACGCCTGTGAGATCCACCGTCTCGTCGAAACGCTCCGCCATGGCCACCGCATCCTGCCCCGTCATGGCATCCGCGACCAGCAGCACCTCGTGCGGGTTGACGGCCTGCCTAATGTCGCGCAGCTCATCCATCAAGTCCTGGTCGACGTGGACCCGGCCGCCCGTGTCCAAAATGACCACATCATAGCCTTCCTCGTCTGCACGCGACACGCCCTCACGGCAGATCCGGACCACGTCTCCGCGCGACGCCCCAGTCTGATCCAGGCGATGCACGGCCACGTCCAGTTCCTGCCCGAGTCGGGCGAGCTGATCACCCGCGGCGGGGCGCCTGGGGTCCGCCGCGACGAGGAGGACGCGCCGCCCTTGCTGCTTGATGAACCGCGCCAACTTCCCGCACGTGGTAGTTTTACCGGAGCCTTGCAATCCGACCATCATCACGATGGTCGGGGGCGACGGGGACAGGCTCAGCCCCGCATGGCTCTCGCCCATGAGCTGGCGAAGCTCGTCCCAGACGACTTTGACGACCTGATGCCCGGGCGTGAGGCTCTGCAGGACCTCCTGCCCCACCGCCTTCTCACGGACGCGCTCGATGAAGTCCTTGACGATCTTGAAATTGACGTCGGCCTCCAGGAGCGCCATGCGGACCTCCCGGAGGGCTTCCGCCACGTTCTGCTCGGTCAGAACACCTTGACCGCGCAGCCGTTTTAGCACCCTATCGAGCTTTTCGCTCAGGCTGTCGAACATCCCTTGAGGCTCCGATGTGAGGGAAAATTAAAGAAAAAGACAATCTTGCAGTGTAAACACGGGTGGAAGAGGAAGTCAAGGCAAACTCGGCGTGTTTTCTTGACTTACGTAGGCCCCTCCGCTATCGTGCTCTTCGACGCTTCATTCATCTCCTCAGGGTTTCTCTCAAGCCGGCAAGTCTCTCGGAACCGACCGATGCGAAAATCGCCTTGGGTCCTGCTGCTCTTCATCCTTCTGGGTGGTCTTCTGGGATGGACTCTCGGGAAGACGCTCCAGGTCATCGCACCTCAGGGCACGATCCAGAACATCTTCTCCACCGCGATCCACCCTGGTTTTGGCCCCCTGACGGTCGACCTCGTCATCATCAAGCTCACCCTGGGGTTTGCCATCAACATGAATCTACTCACATTCCTCGGTATCCTCCTGGGCCTTTACCTGTACAAGCAGTTCTGACCAGCTGACCTCCCGGATCGGCGTGCCCCGCACGCCCTCGGCCCTAGCCGCCCACCTCCAGTTCTTTCATTTTTAGCGCCCGGATCCGATCGCGGAGAGCCGCCGCGCGCTCGAACTCCAGTTGTTTGGCCGCGGCCTTCATTTCGCCTTCCAGCTGTTCGATCAGCGCTCCCGTCTCGCCCGTGTTCTCGTACACGGGTACCGACTCCGCAGCCAGGTCCAAGGACACGTAATCCGCCTGGACCATCTTGTATTCCAATTCCGGAATGCCCTTTTTGATGGTCTCGGGGGTGATCCCATGCGTGTGGTTGTAGTCGGCCTGGAGGCGACGCCGCCGGCCGGTCTCCTCGAGTGCGAGCCGCATGGAGTCGGTCACGCGATCGCCATACAGAATCACCCGGCCGTCGGTGTTCCGGGCGGCCCGCCCCGCCGTTTGGATCAGGGAGCGGTGGGAGCGGAGATACCCTTCCTTATCCGCATCGAGGATGGCAACGAGGCTGACCTCCGGAATATCCAGCCCCTCCCGCAGCAGGTTGATGCCCACCAGGACGTCAAAGACTCCGCGGCGCAGGTCCCGCACGATCTCGGCCCGCTCGAGCGTCTTGATGTCGGAATGCAGGTACCGCACCCGGATGCCCAGGTCGTGCAGGTACTCCGTCAGGTCCTCGGCCATCCGCTTGGTGAGCGTGGTGACCAGCACCCGATGACCGCGCGCGACCTCGGCCCTGGCTTGGCCGAGAAGGTCGTCGACCTGCCCCCGCGCCGGCCGGACCTCGACCACAGGGTCCATGAGCCCGGTCGGACGAATGATTTGTTCCACCACGGCTCCCCGCGCGTGCTGGAGCTCGTAGGGCCCGGGAGTCGCCGAGACAGACAGCACCTGGTTCATGCACTGCTCGAACTCCCGAAAGGTGAGCGGCCGATTATCGAAGGCGGAGGGCAATCGAAACCCGTAATCCACCAGACTCCGTTTCCTTGAATGATCGCCCTCATACATCCCCTGCACCTGGGGAATCGTGGCGTGCGATTCATCGATGATCATTAAATAGTCTTTGGGAAAATAGTCCATGAGCGTGGGCGGAGGCTCTCCTTGGGCCCGACCACTCAAGTGGCGCGAATAGTTCTCAATGCCGTGGCAATACCCCATCGCTCTGATCATTTCGAGGTCGAACCGCGTGCGCTGCTCGATTCGCTGCGCCTCCAGAAGCTGATTGTTTCGCCTAAAGGCGGCAATCCGCTCCTCGAGCTCCTCTTCGATGCCTTGGAGCGCGCCCTCGTATCGATCAGGCGCGATCAGGTAGTGCGTGTTCGGATAGATGGGAACCTTCGGAAGGCGGGCCAGCGACTTGCCGGTCAGCGGATCAATCTCGTGTATCGCCTCGACCGCGTCACCGAACAACTCGATTCGAACCGAGACCGCATCCGACGAGGCCGGAAACACCTCGACCACGTCGCCCCTGACACGAAACGTGCCTCGGTGAAAATCGGTGTCGTTGCGGGCATATTGAATCTCCACCAGCTTGGCGAGGATCCGCTCTCGGCTGATTCCCATGCCCTCCTCGAGATACAGCAGCATGCCGTGATAGACCTCCGGCGAGCCGAGGCCGTAGATGCAAGAGACGGACGACACGATCACCACATCGTTTCGCTCCAGGAGCGCGCGGGTTGCACTGTGCCGCATTTGATCGATCGCATCGTTGATGGAGGCATCCTTCGCAATATAGGTGTCGGTCTGCGGGATGTAGGCTTCCGGTTGATAGTAATCGTAATAACTGACGAAGTACTCGACGGCATTGTGGGGGAAAAAACCTCTGAATTCCTGATACAACTGCGCCGCCAATGTCTTGTTGTGGACGAGCACCAGCGTGGGTTTCTGCACCCGCTCAATCACGTTTGCCATGGTAAAGGTCTTCCCCGAGCCGGTGACACCCAACAGAACCTGGTGCGGGCTCCGGGCTTGAATACCCGCCGCAAGTTTTTCGATGGCCTGTCCCTGGTCGCCACAGGGCTGAAATGGCGCTTCCAATTTGAATCGACGCACGTCCGTCATGTGGCTCTTCGTACTGGTGAGGGTCGAATCAGGGGTACGGGGTCAGGGGTTAGCTGTCAGCGGGTTCGGATCGTCTACCTTGGAAACCCCTCACCGCTCGCCACGTACCGCCAACCTTTTAGTAGGCGGCCGGAGCGGAGAGCGGCGTCTGAGAATAAATGCGGATGGCGTGAATGTTGTCGAATTCGATTGGTGCGTTTCCCTTGGTCGCCAGCCCGATTTGTCCGGCGCCAAAGGTCTGGTCCTCGACCGACACGGCGAGGGCATTGTCAAAAAAAGTCTCGATGAATTCTTTGCTGACGATCGTGTTCCGTTGCACGCGCACGATGTGCCAGGGGTAATCCTTCAAGACGACAGGCGCACGACCCAGCACCGTCTCTTGTCCGTTCTGGACCCGGACCACGGACAAGCGCCGCTCGCTGAAATCCACGAGCACGGCGTAAAAGTTTTGATCGTCCCGCGCATTGAAGACGATTCCGCCGATACCGGTGGACGAACCGGCCGCCGGCCGCAGCTTGAAGGTGAGGTCGAGGTAATCGTAGCTGACGTCCTCCGCCAACAGGAGATGAAAGCAGCCCTGGGTCGCGCAGGGAACTTCCTGCTTCAGCAGATTCGGTGCCGAGGCCGCCGAGGAGTCCGCCACGACCTGCCAGCCTCCCGCCGTCTGCGCGCCCACCGTTCGCGCGACGAACCCCTTGGGGAGGGCTCCGGCCTTATCATCATCGAATCGCCACATTCGGCGCAAATCCAGCTTTGCCTGTTTGTCGACAAACTGGCGGTCCTCTTCCGTCTGGATCACTTGCGAAGACGCCGGTTCAGCCGAGACGAGCAGACTCATGCTCAGCGCGGTCGCCCAGACGAGTCCGACCGCGACGGATATGATCCCGGTTGTCCGGGCCGATGGATGACGTTGACCGCGGTTGCGGACCGGCGCGACGGGCGGATGACCTTGTCGAATAAAGTGTCGTCCCTCCGGCCTCACCGCACCCCCCTGTTCTTCACATCCAGGATCTCCTGCAACCTGCGGTCCCGATCCTCGCGAATCTTTCGTCGTCGGCGCCATCGATCTATCGTCCACCAACGAAGCTTCTCGGCAAAGGTGACTTTCGGAATCGGCAGACTGCCACCCGGCACCTGTTGAAAGTCATACCCTTTGGCCTGATCACGGCCTTCGTGAAACCGGTCGTATTGATGGTTGAAGATGCCGTCGTCTCCCATACTCCATCCCCCGCCGCATGATCGGATTCACTGCCCCCTCGCAGGTGAGCCAGCGAATCCCCCTCCTCCGATTGAGGACCCGCCGCTGGAATGGTACCCTGGCGTCGTGCAGAAGGCAATGGGTCGCATTCAGATCGCCCTCGTCTTTCTCGCCCTCCTCGGGGTCCTCGCGCAGCCGGCGTGCCGGCTCGGGGTGGAGCCGCCGCACAGGGTCGGGGGGCGTCAAGCCCTCACATCGCCTATGCGCGCGCTCTCCGCGGAGCGGATGCTGGGCGACGTGGCCCGGCTCAGCGGGCCCGACATGGACGGGCGGCAAACCGGGATGCCGGGGGATCTCGCGTCGGCCACTTATGTGCAGGAGCAGTTCGATTCGGGATTCTCCCCCGCCGGTCCGGACGGTCTTCCCTCCGGCGCAGGGACTTCCGAATTGGTCACTGCTGCGGTCAGCGTGCCGCGCATCAGGGGAGAGGCCACAGTCGAGCTGGCCGTCAACGAGCGCACGAAACGCCTGACGATCGGAACGGACTTCCTACCCGTGCTCGACTCACCCTCGGTTGATCTCCTCGCATCTGTGGTCTTTGTAGGGTACGGCATCGCGGATCCGGCCAGGGATTTTGACGAGTACGAAGGCATCGAGGTGCGGGATCGGGTCGTGCTGTTTCTCCGAGGCACACCGCCCGGCTATCCCACCCGCTGGTCTCATGCACAGAAGGAACGAGCGGCGCGCGAGAGGGGCGCCCTGGCTTTTCTCACGGCCACCGGCCCCATCCGCAGCTCTTACGAGCTCCGCCGCGGCGTCCCCGCCGGCCCGCTGGCCTATTACGGTCACCCCGGGGCGACCGATGACCCGGCACTGCCCGGCGCTTGGATCAGCACGGAGGCGGCAGCATGGCTCGTCAATGGCGTGGGATCCCTGGAGGCCATTCAAGCGAAGATCAACGAACGCCTTGCACCTCGCTCCGAGGCCTTGCGAGCCCTGGCACGCCTCAGCTGGAAGGCGGATCGAGTGAGCGGCACCCTTTATAATGTTGTCTACCGCCAGCCCGCATCCGGGCCGGTGAGGCAGTCTGGCACAGATGCCATCGTCATCGGCGCGCACCGTGATCATTTCGGGCAGCAGGCGGGGCTCCTCTTTCCGGGAGCCGATGACAATGCGTCCGGCACCGCGGTCCTCCTCGAAGTCGCCCGCGTCCTCCGGGAAGCCGCCCCAGGTCCGCTCCGTTCCCTTATCTTTGTCTCGTTCAGCGGGGAGGAACAGGGGCTTCTGGGGTCGCGTGCTTACGTCTCGCATGCCGCCTTCCCTGTCGACCGCACGGCGGCTATGATCAACGTCGACCACGTCGGCGTCGGCAACGGTCGGCTCACGGTCGGCGTCGCGGGGCTCCCCAAGGAGGTGGCACTGGTCGCGAGCCAGCTTGCCGGCCTCGAGGATAAAATTGATGTCTACGGGTATTTCCCCGGCGGAGACCACGTGCCGTTTCGGGAAGCGGGTGTCCCCACGGTCACCGTGGTGAGCGGAGGCGCCCATCCTCATTTTCATCAGCCGACTGATGTTCGGGAGACAGTCCAACCGGCGATTCTTGATGCCGTCGCCCGCTACATCCTCGCCCTTGTCTGGGTGCTGGCTTACAACCCCTAGCATACCGTTGCTCCCAGCACGATCCTCTCACTCATCTCCGGTTGGTTGCCGCGGCGTTGTCCACGTCGGTCACACCTGTCAACTCCGGCTCGTCTTCCATGGATATTGAGTGGTCGTCTGTGAAGGCATCCTCCCCCCTTCGAGCATGCCAAACTGTTGGATACAAAAGAATCGCGGTTCCTAAGCGGTCCCGAGGGCTGATGGCATCGCGGTTGCTCATCCCGCTTCGTAGAAGACGTGTTCAAACAAGGAGGGGACGCAATGGCGATCGGAGCGCGAAACGACACGGTCGACGGGTCTTCCGCGCGTGCTAACGGCGACGAGCATACGTGCCCCCGATGCCAGGGGTTCTTGGTGGACGACTGGTTACTGGACATGGCCCAGGGCGGGTACTTGTGGGGAGCGGGCCGCCGCTGCATCAATTGCGGCCACATCATGCAAGTCAGCGCCTGTGTGAACCGCGGTCGCCGCGAATCCCGTTCGACTCCAACCGACCGACCTTCCTGGCACGAAGCCGCGTAGGGGCCCCGGCCTGCGCGGCTCGCTCGGCTCATCCTTCATTCGGCAGAGGCGGAGCTCGGGGCGAATCACCATCGAGTGTCCGCACAGTCCCGACAGGCTCACCACCCTCCGCTCTCCACGCATCCCACAAATCCAGCAACGCGCGTCGTGACCCCGCCGGGGCCGCGTCACCGTGACACATTATCGGTGACAGGGACGGAGGCCCCAACGTAAGATGGGAGCGGTATCCTCACCTAGGAGGGATCACTATGTCCACCTGTCGCTTGGTCCATCTTGCAGTCATGCTCGCCGCCGTCCTCGTGGCTGTCGTGCTCGTGCAGTTCAGACCCGCCCGAGCCGCGGCCAACGCCCTCGAGCCCGCCCGGGAAAAGGCAGTCTCTCTCAGGGGAGCCGTGCTCGAAGCGCTGGAGCACAACCTCGACATCACGATCAGCCGCCACACGAAGGAAGCGCGCCTGACCGACATTCTATTCGAGCAAGCGAAGTTCGATCCCACGCTCGACTTCAGCGCGAGATACGATCGCACCGTCAGTCCCGTCAACCAACCCATTTTCGGCTTCTCACCGGGGAGTGTTATCACTGAGCCGCAAACCTTTGATCAAAACGTCCAGAAGTTCGACGTCGGGCTTTCCCAGAAACTCATCACCGGAGGGGACTGGGATCTTACCTTTAACCCCCAGCGCACTTCGACGGCGGGTCAGACCGGCTTTCTTTTCAACCCGGCGTACACCTCAAGTCTGACGCTGATTCTCACGCAGCCCCTCCTGCGTAACTTCGGCACAGAGACCAACCGCACGCAGATCTTGGTCGCCAAAAACAACGCGCAGGTCGAAGAGCACGAGTTCCTCACGAGCGTGCTCACGGTCATCGCGAGCGTACAGCAAACCTTTTGGGAGTTGGTGTTTGCCAATGAAGATCTGAAGGTCGCCCAGATCGCGCTCAAGGCCGCGCAAGAGCTGGAAGCCAGTAACCGGGCTAAGGCGGAAGCGGGCGTGATGACGGTGGTGGATGTGCTGCAGGCTCAGGCCGCCGTGGCCGATCGCATGGAGGGTGTGCTCAAGGCGGAGCGGGCCATCGGCGACCAGGAGGATCGGTTGCGGCAGTTGCTCAGCCCCTCCGAGGACAGTTTGCGCCGAACGGTTCGCCTCATTCCCACCGACAAGCCCAAGACCAGCTTGGACCCCCTCAGCCTCGAAGAGACGATCGACACGGCGCTCCAACAGCGGCCCGAGGTGCTCCAGGCCGCCAAGAACATCGAAAGCAGCAATCTGAACGTGGGCTTCGCGAAGAACCAGCTCCTGCCGAGTTTGAACGTCGAGGGAACGGCGGGCCTCAAGTCGCTGGGCAAGAGCCCCTCGGACAAGATCGACCGCCTCTTCAGCGGATCGTTTTACGAACTCGGTGCCGGCCTCGTCTTGAGCTATCCCCTTGGAAATCGTTCAGCCTGGAGCCAATATCGGAAGCGCCGGCTCGAGGCCCGCAACGCTCTAGCGTCATTGCAAAGGGCCAGGCAAGAAGTTATCATTAATATACGCGAGGCCGTCCGGGGCGTGCAGACCGATTTCAAGCGCATCGAGACGACCCGGTCAGCGCGAATTTTGGCTCAAAAGCAGCTCGTAGCGGAGACAGAGCGGCTCAACCTGGGGCTGAGCACCACGCGTCTGGTTCTCGAGTTTCAGCGGGACCTTGCAATCGCACGCGGCAAGGAAGTACGGGCAATCGTGGACTACAACAAGTCGCTGTCGAATTTAGCGCGGCAAAAGGGCACCACGTTGGAGCAGTATGGCATTCAACTACGTTAGCAAATGCGAAGCGGAGTCGACGTGAAACAGAAGCTGCTCATCGCAGCCTTGGGCATCGCGGTACTGGCCGGCGCGGCGGGCATCCTCTTGGCTCCCACGACCGGGAAGGAAAGCGGCCCGAAGGAACAGCCCCGCATCATTCCTGTGAAGCGGACCTCGCTCGAAACACGCGTGGCCGAGACGGGCACGCTGGAACCGGCGCGGACGATCGAGATCAAGTCGCAGGTCTCCGGTGAGGTCAAGCGCTTGTTCGTGGTCGAAGGGCAAGCCGTCAAGCCCGACCAACCGTTGGCCATGATTCAGCAGGAGCCGAGCGAAGCTCGTCAGGTCGCGCAGGTGCGCGCCGCGCTCGAGCAGGAACGGGTCAACCTGGACCAGGCACGCCGCGAGCTGAAGCGGATGGCGGCCTTGAACAAGAAGGGCTATGCCTCGCGCCAAGACCTGGAGTCCGCCGAGCAGACCTTCGAGCAGGCCAGGGTGCGGCGGGATCTGGCAAGACGCCAACTCCTTCTGGCGCTGGGTGGCAACCAGGAGCTGTACCGTCAATACCTGGAACGTGCCCTGTCCTCGGAGAAGCTGGAAGAGTTCGAAATCCGTTCGCCGGCGGAGGGAACCATCCTGGAGGTCAAGGTCCAGACCGGCGAACTGATCACCTCCGGCACCGCCACGGTCGGCGGCGGCAGCGTGCTCATGACCATCGCGGACCTCAGCCGGATGATCGTCAAGGCCAAGATCAATGAAGTGAACATCGGTCGCGTCAAGGTCGGGCAACCGGTGGAGGTCCGACTGGATGCCCTCCCCAGCAAGACGTTCGAAGGGGTCGTCGCGGCGATCGCGCCGAAGGGAGAAAAGACGGACAGCATCGTGACCTACGAAGTGAAGATCCAGATGGAGAACGAGGAGCAACACTTGCGTCCGCTCATGACGGCCAATGTCGATATTCTCACCGATGTCCTCTCGGACGTCATCGCCTTGCCGCTCGAAGCGCTGCGATCGGACAACGGAGACGATATCGTGTACGTCATCGTGGACGGCGGTCG
>JBFISJ010000005.1:0-36185 GCA_041608595.1 Nitrospiraceae bacterium | reverse complement strand
TCTCACGAAGAGTCCGCCTCCGCCACATCTCAATAGGGTTTGCGAACTGTCAGGTGAGAAATCGGCTGGCCTGCCAGCCGAAGCCCACCGAAGGTGGGCGAAGGCTGGTGGCGGTGGAGGGTTTCGAACCCCCTCCGTCGCCGGCTCGGCCCTGAAGCTTGCCTCGCCGGCTCCTAAAAGGGGGCCAGCCCCCTTGTAAGATCCCCACGAAGGGGGCGCACCCCCTTCGAAATCCCGGGTCGGGGATTCGAACCCTTGCGTGCTGTCGTGGAGGCAATTCGTGGTGGCGGTGGAGGGTTTCGAACCCCCGACCCGCGGCTTATGAGTCCGCTGCTCTACCACCTGAGCTA
Organism: Nitrospiraceae bacterium; assembly: GCA_041608595.1. Classification (GTDB taxonomy): domain Bacteria; phylum Nitrospirota; class Nitrospiria; order Nitrospirales; family Nitrospiraceae; genus JBFGRM01. The sequence goes on along the minus strand of JBFISJ010000005.1, from coordinate 35,835 downwards.
CACCGCCACAAAAGTCACCTTACCCAGTTGATGGCAGGGAGTCAAGCCTGGAGCCAGCCATGGCGCTCGCTATGCAGCAACGCGAGGAACGCACGCGACACTGTCTGGCTCATCGGAGCGGAAATGCAGAAACGTCTTGACGCTCAACCTGATCACGCTACGATAGCTATCCTAGAACACAGTGTGCCCGGCGGGCCACTGGGGAAATCTTGGTGCCTGCACCGTGGCCCAGAAGGAGTGGGTTCGCTGGCCGGCACCGCTTACCAACCTCGCAACCGGAAAGAGTGGCTATGGTCAACCAAGAAGACACCGCGGCTCTGGATTGCTATCGGACATTGTTGCAGAAGACAGAGAACGATCGGAAGAAGATCCTGGAAGTGAAGGCCCAGATTCGCGACCAGATGGATCGGCTCAGCTCTCTGGAAGAAGCTGCGAGAGCATCACGGGAACAGTATCACCGGATACTGAAGCGGGAAGGATCCCAGAGCGGAGAAAACGGACCCGTTGCGGAGGCGAAGCGGACGTTCGCCAGTAAAGAGGCGGACCTGGCTGAGGCACGAGCCATCCTCGAAAGCCTCGAGGCTGAGCTGCCCAAAATGGAGGCGTCGTTACCCCACCGCATGGAGCTGGAGAGCGCGCGACGTGCGGCATGGCTGGCGATTTCCCGTGACCTGCAGAACCGGGTTGCGAGGGACACCCACGGGATCTTGGCCCAAGCCTATGCGGCGTTGCTCCAACATAGTCCGGAAGCGACATTTCAGATGGTCCTCACCGCGATTTTTTCGTCCGCCCCATCCAGGCAGGAGTGTGGTCAATTGGTCGAGCAGCTGGCAAGGGAGTATAACCTTTAACGTGCCCCAGTGAACGGGAGAATTCGGATCGCGTTCAAGGGAGAGAGGCTCCCGGGGAGTCGTCGGTGGCGCTACCCAACGAGATCCGGATGGAGACGCTCGAGTGAGCGAATAAAGTTGGCTTTGATCTGATTGTAGGTAATGCTACGGCCGGCTCCGCGAAGCCGATGGAAGACGCCTTCCACGACGACGTATTCGCCCTCGTGAACCGAGGCGCGACCCACCCCGAAGACCCTGACGAGGCTCTCGCCTTCCTTCAATAGAAATCCGTACACGTTCTTCCCTGCGCGATCTTTTGCGACGCGAAGGTTGCTCACGCGTCCGGCGACGGCGACCATCTGCTGGTCGTACTGTTCCGGGTTTGATACAAGGTCCGCGAGCTCCAGCATGCCCCCGGCGGCGGCGAGCGTCGTTGCGAGGCAGATAAGCAGGAGGGCACCCGCGGCCAACAGGGCGGCCGGGCCAGCCCGCGCGCAAGTCGCGCCACGTGCGATCAGCGTCGCGGAAGTCATTGGGATCGAGTATATCGCATCGGCGGGAAATGTGAACCCGACGATGGAGGGCCCACGAAAGGGGTTTGCTACGCGCGCTCCTCGCCTCGCATGCTGCGAAGCACGTGCTCGGCCATGTCTCCCAACTGTGGCACCGGACTCTGCTCCGTCTCTTGCCCGGGCACGACCTTGGGTTTGGGGGAGATCTTGGCCAGGAGCTGTTCCTCCAGGGCTTCCGGGGACAAATCCATCTCGTTCAGGATGGCGAGCAGGCGTTGCAAGGCAAAGAGCGACTGCCGGACGCCTTGCCCTTCCACGGCGTTGGGGGAGTAATCCCGCGAAATGGCTTGCCATAGACGACTCTCCACCTCGTCCTGGAGCCTGCCGGTCGCAAAGGCGGTGAGCTTGTCCAGGAGGGCCGCCTCGCTGCCCTCCATGCCGTCATAGGCCGCGACGGACCGTTCGATTACGGTCTTGGAGAGCACCTCGAAGGTCTGTTTCCAGAGATCGACCGGAGGTCCGGACGCCTCGGGTGAGGTCGGATCGACGTGAGCCTTCTCTTGGAGAGCCTGCAGGAACTGGTGCAGGGCTTTTACCTTGCGGCCGGCGAGGCTTCCCATGGGGATGCCCCAGATATGTGCGATCTCGTGATCCTGAAGGGGCACGAAACCGACGGTGTTGAATTCGCGCTTCGCGAGGTTGAGTCGCGTCCGATAGCGCTCCAGGCGGCGAAGCTCCGATTGGTACTCGATCGGCAGACGAGCTTTTTGGTACGCCTCCTCCTCGACCTCGTCCTTATCCCACTGTTTGTCCAGCGAGCGGATCGCAGGTCTGGAAACCGCGATCCGCGCACTCCGCTTAAGCTCATTGACGGCGTCGCGCGTGCAGCTAAATCGTGTCACGAGCATGTCCTCGGCGATCCTGCAGATCGCCTCGCTCGTGCCAATTTGTTTCGTGAGACATTGAATCTGTAGCCAGATGCGCTCACGACGCTGACGGACCTGGACGCGATACTGCGCGGATCGCTCCGCCACGCTTTGCACGGCATCGCGCGAGAGTGATTGGGTCACGATGCGCTGCCCCAGCTGAATCCGGGGGTCGGGACGGTCGCTCGCCATGTATTTGATGTCATCCTCGGATGTATCCAGGTACTGCAACAGCAGCAGTCTAATCATCGCGCGATACTGCGGGGGAAGGTCGTCGACTACCGCTTGGATGTGCTCTTTGGTCAGCTCATGGGACATGTGTGTGCGCTCCGCAGCGAAGGCACTTCGGCTATGGTTGTTTCGGTTCTTGTGCCTCGAAAAGGGTGGCGACGTATTCGCCGATTTCCTGTATGGAGCCGCTCTGCCAGAGCGTCCGCGGGATCTCGATCATCACGAGCTTGGCTGGGTCTGCTCCACGCTCGACGGCGGTTTCCTCGTCGATGTACCACTTGATGGATCCGTCCGAAAACCGCAACGCGCAGACGGAATTGTTGTCGCCCATGGTCGCATCTCCTGGAATTGCAACGCGCGGCGCGCGCAAACCAGCACGGTTCCTTAACACAGCGCAGGCTGGAGTGTCAAAGCGGCTCTGGACGTGCACTTAGAGGCTGTCACCGTAGGGGTCGCACCAGCACCGCCTCGTCCGGTTACCTGCTCGAAGCCGGCCGCTGATCGACGGAGGGCGGGACGGCGTGGGCCGGATGCGGGAGGGATGGATCGAGCCGGAAGGCATCGCGTCGCCACAGGACGTAGGCCGTGAAGAGGACCAGCGTGACGATCAACACGGTTCTGATACGGCCGACTCCGAAGCAGGCCGTGTTCACGACCGCATTGGTCAAACCGAAGCCCGCGTAGGCGAGGTAGACCAGCAGCGACCACCGGCGCAGACGTAAGAACCCGTATCCGATAAGGCTATGAAGGGTCGGGGATTGGGCCTTGGCCAGGACGCCCAGCCATCCCTCCGGTTTGGTGCAGAAGACGCTGAGCGCGTAGGACGGATTTGCCAGGATGATATAAGCGTCCATGAATGCGGAGAGGAGGAACAACCCGCCGAGGTATCGGACATCGTGCCCGCGTTGCCAGGACACTTTGAGGGTCCGGAGCAACCCGGAGCCGGTCTGGTGGGCGGGTAGGTAGGCGTCATAGCCTTGGGCGACCCATACCGGGAGAACGATCAGCATGAACGCGAAGATCTCAGCCGCGCGGTCCTGCAGTCTCCCCAGGACGACGGTACCGGCAAGAAGCGCCGCGATAACCAGGAAGACTTGGAGTGCGTGGCGCGGTCGGCGCCGGTAGAGCTGGCCAAGACCCGGCACAAAGAGAGAGAGAGTCGCGGCCGTGGGGGAGAAGGCGTGGTCGGGCGGGCAATGGAGCGCCACGGTCGGCCTTGGACAGGAAGGATGCGGCGAGGTCAGCCGCCCAGCATGTCGAGCGCTTCTTTGATGCTTCGTCTCACGCAGGTAAAAATGGGGGTGTCTCTCAGGGTGTACCGGCTGCCCTCGGTCTCGCGGAGCGCCATGACAAGATCCAGGAAATCCTCGGGTTTGTCGGTCTCAAATGCCACGACCCATTCCTGATCATCGAGACCAAACGAGTACGTGGTGTTCAGCTTGACGGAGGGGAAGCGATGCCCGACCTCAATGTGCTCGTCCATCATGCCCTGGCGCGCCGCTTTGGTCAGGAGGAACCATTCACGAGTCTTGAGGAAGGGGTACACGAAGATGTATTTTCCCTTGCCGGGGACGATGGTGAGCCGCTTGCTCTCCTGATTCGGGTGCTCGTGATGGTCGACGTAGATCGACCGCTTGGTCATCGACAGGTAGGAGTAGGGCGTCTGGAGATAGCGCCCTACGCCCGTGGCCATGAGCTTGGCGCTCATCTCCTGAAACAACTCCACCTCGTAGCAAACCCGCCAGAGCATGAAGTCGCAGTCGGGACGGATGCCGACGGTCGAATAGGGGATGATCAGCATCCGGCCTTCATACTCCTCGACGACACGGTTGAATTCCTGTTTGCCGCGTGTCCGCTCGTCTTCGGGAAGCCGACGCCAGGCGGGATCGATCTTGTAAAAGGCGAAATTCACGAACTGACGCCGGCCGGCCTTCTCTGGGGTCGCCATCCAACCTCCTCCTTACTTAGCGCCGCCTCAGGACGCAAGACTGCGAAATGACTCGCATAAAGCCTTGGGTTTGTAACACTTCGCCAGCCGAGGTGTCAACAACACGGCGGCGACTCCTCCCTGCGGCCGTTGACACGGCAAGGGGGATTTGCTACTGCCTTCCGCCGTGAAGAAGCGGCCTCTCGAGTCCGCCGGTTTGTTGGCGTCCGTGGTGCTCGCCAGCTTGTGCGCGTGGCTTCAGCTTGGCGAGGCTTGGGCCATCCAGGTGCATCCCTCGCGGGCCCAGGTTCAAACTGCTCTCGATCAGGGCCGAGTGGCCGGCACCTCGCGGCTGCCCCCCGATCAGCTCTATGATTGGTTCGGGCCGACCGACGAGTTCGCGGCCCACGGTTTTCTCCTGACGAAGCTCGGCGGCATCCGCGTTTTGTCGGCCCACTTTGCGCTTCGCGCGGCGACTCCCAGCCCCGAGGAAATCCAACGCATTCTCGACAGCGAAACGCTCCTGGTAACCGTGGTGGTGTTTGGCGACCGGCCCGATTTCGCTGTGGATAGCTATGTACTCCTCATCCAAGGGGAGCGCACCATCACCCCGAGCCAGGTACGGTTCGACGGCCGGGCCTCACGGAGTGCGGCCTGGCCCGGCGAACCCGCCTATCGGGCCAAGGTCGTGGCCTCCGTGCCCTATGATGATCTGGACCCGTCGGCGGAGACCCGCATCGCCGTGTTTCCTGGCTCCGGGGGGGAGTTGTCGTTCCGTCTCGATCTGTCGTCCATTGAGTGAGGCGCATCACGGCGTGGCTGGGCATGTTCGGAACCAGGCGTGTTTGTGGCAGGGGTCGTGAGCAGACCTTCGCTTCGGGCTGAGCTGATCGCGATCGGCTCCGAGCTGCTCCTGGGCGGACGGTTGGATACCAATTCGCTGTTCCTTGCGGACAAGCTGGCGGAGCTGGGCGTCGAGGCGCGGTTCAAGACGCAGGTGGGAGACGACCATGACGACATCGTGGCCGCCGTGCGCACGGCCTGCCGGCGGGCGGACGTCGTCGTGTTGACGGGCGGGCTCGGGCCGACGGAGGACGACTGCACCCGAGAGGCCGTCGCCGAAGCCGTCGGCCGCCCATTGCGCCGGCATGCTGGAGCCCTCGCGGCGGTGCGTGGACGCCTGGCCGAGTGGCGGCGGCCCGTGCGGAGGCAGCACCTCCGCCAAGCGCTCATCCCGCGCGGGGCGGCCTTCCTGCGAAACCCGGTCGGGTCGGCACCGGGATTCATGCTGACCTGGCAAGGCGCTCGGGTCATCGTGCTTCCCGGTGTTCCCGAAGAGGCTGCCGGCATGTTCGAGTCTTCGGTGGGTCCGGCTCTCAGCCGTGCCCTCGCGCCGGCCGAGGCGCGGCTCATGATCGTGCGTCGGGCCGTCCACACCTTCGGCTTGTCCGAGGCGGATCTGGAACGACGTCTGCAGCGCCTCAATCTCCTTCGCGGGTCCATCCGCCTGGGGCTTCTGGCGTCGCCGCTCGGTGTGACCGTGTCGCTGACCTGCGTGTCCCCGATCCGGGGACGGTTACGGTCGAGCGAAAGACGTTCGAAGTCTGCCGTCGACGCGGCGGTAGGGAAAATCACGGCTCGGCTGGGGGCGTACGTCTATGCATGCGAAGCGCAGACCATGGAGGAGATTGTTGGACGATTGCTGGCGGCCGCCGGTGTGACTCTCTCCGTGGCCGAGTCGTGCACGGGCGGATTGATCTGCCACCGTCTCACGCAGGTTCCGGGCAGCTCGGCGTATCTGGACCGCGGGGTCGTCTGCTACAGCAATGCGGCAAAGGTACGATTGCTCGAGGTGTCCCCGGCGGTCCTGCGGCGGCATGGTGCCGTCAGCGCCGAGGTGGCGGCGGCCATGGCACGCGGCGTGCGTCGGAGCAGCGGGACCGATCTGGGGTTGAGCGTCACGGGCATCGCGGGTCCGACCGGCGCGACCGAGGCGAAGCCCGTCGGGCTCGTGTATCTGGCCCTGGACGCCGAGGGACTGAAGCAGCCGAGCGTCCGCGAGTACCGGTTCTTTGGGGATCGATCACGGATCAAGCTGCGCGCGTCGCAGGCGGCACTGAACCAGCTCCGGCTCCACCTGATAAGGCGCTGATGGGGCGATCCGACCTCCTCCCGCCATGATTCGCACGTTCATCGCCGTCGAGTTGTCCTCCGCCCTTCGCGGCCGCATCGGAGATCTGCAACAGCGGGTCAAGGGTGAGCTCGCGCGGGAGCTGCGTCGTCGGGCTCCCGATGCGCGGATCCAATGGGTCCGTACGGAATCCATGCACCTGACGGTGAAGTTTCTGGGAGACGTGACCGAGGACAGCGTCAAGGATATCGAGCACGCGCTCGCGCGGATCGCACAAGGGCATGCGGCATTCTCCGTCGAGGTCGCCGGCCTCGGCGTCTTTCCCGGTGCGCGTGCGCCGCGCGTCCTCTGGCTGGGGCTCGCGGGAGAGGTCGACCGTCTGGCGGCCCTCGCGCAGGCTCTCGACGAGGCCCTGGCCGACCTCGGGTACCCGCGAGAGCGCAGGCCGTTTCAACCGCACCTGACCCTGGCGCGGATCAAGGACCGCGGCCGTGAAGTCGGTCAGGCGCTGGGCGGCACCGGATGGCTCGACCAGCGCACAATGCTCGGGAGCTTGGAGGTCACCGCGCTGTCGCTGATCAAGAGCGACCTCACTCCTGGAGGGGCGATTTACACGCGGCTCGCGGAATTTGAACTGGGACAAACGTGAGGCGGAAAGCGGAGGGTGGCAGCACCGAGGAGAGGGGGTAAGAGTATTATCGTTCCGCGCTCCTCGCGCAGCGCTGGTTTCGTTGGTCTAGGTTTCCTGAGGTGGGTTGGGTATAATCGGGAAATTTTCCGAGAGGAGGCGTCCATGGCCGAGCGACCTGCCGAGAAATCCGAAAAGAAACGAGCGCTCGAACTCGCGGTCTCGCAGATCGAGAAGCAGTATGGAAAAGGGTCCATCATGAAGCTCGGCACAGCCGACCTTCCGACGGACGTCCCGGCCATCTCCACCGGGTCCCTGGGCCTCGATCTGGCGCTCGGCGTCGGCGGCCTTCCGCGCGGCCGGGTGGTCGAAATCTTCGGCCCGGAGGCGTCAGGGAAGACCACGCTCACGCTGCACACCATTGCGGAAGCACAGCGGGCCGGCGGCATCGCCGCCTTCATCGACGCGGAGCACGCCCTGGACCTGACCTACGCCAGGAAGCTCGGGGTCAATGTCGATGATCTGCTGGTGTCGCAGCCGGATACGGGTGAGCAGGCTCTGGAAATCGCGGAGACGCTCGTGCGGAGCGGGGCCATCGACATCATCGTGGTCGACAGCGTCGCGGCGCTGGTGCCCAGGGCGGAAATCGAAGGGGAGATGGGCGATGCCCACATGGGACTGCAGGCCCGGCTGATGTCCCAGGCGCTTCGCAAGTTGACTGCGGCGATCTCGAAGTCTCTGACCACGGTCATCTTCATCAACCAGATCCGCATGAAGCTGGGCGTCATGTTCGGAAATCCCGAGACCACCACGGGGGGCAATGCCCTGAAGTTTTACTCGTCGGTGCGGCTGGACATCCGTCGCATCGAGGCCATCAAGGAGGGCCAGGAAGTCACGGGCAGCCGGGTGCGGGTCCGTGTCGTGAAGAACAAGGTGGCGCCTCCGTTTAAGCAGGCGGAATTCGATATCATGTTTGCCGAGGGGATCTCGAAAGTCGGCGAGTTGATCGACCTCGGCGTCGAGAAAAAGATTCTGGAGAAGTCCGGCGCCTGGTACTCGTTCAACGGTGAGCGACTGGGCCAGGGACGCGAGGCGGTCAAGGAGTTTCTGAAGGCGAATCCCGCGGTGGCGAAAGACATCGGGGTACGCGTGCGCGAGACCGTCGGGCTTGAGCCGAAGGCGGGGGACAAAAAAGTGGAGGGACGTCCGGACGAGAAGCGCCCCGAATCTCGCGGAGAGGAGAAACGCTCATTCGCCGGCAAGCCATGACGGCACGGTCGCGCCCGTGCGCGAGCGCCGGTGCATGGCGGCGACCCGAGCGTCCCCGGGCCGTCCGCCGGCGTTTCTTGCGTGTGTTGCCCACCTGAAACGCATCGTGGTGTCTCGCGAGTCGCGATTTCCTGGCTCAGCTTCTGCTCCACCCACCCCGTTTGATCGGATGGCCCTGACCTACCTCGCGCGGAAGGATCGGAGCGAGGCCGAGGTGCGTCGCTTTCTTGCCAGCCGCGGGGCATCCCCCCCTGCCGTCAGTGCCGTGCTGCGGCGAATGGTTCAGTACGGGTATGTGAACGACCAGGCCTTCGCGGAGCGCTGGGTGCGAAGCCGTGTCACGCGCCGTCCCGTGGGACGCATCAAGCTGGAGCATGAGCTTTTGATCAAGGGTGTGGAACGTGAGACCGCCCGACGCGCGATCGACATGGTGCTCGAGGGCCAGAGCGAACGCGATCTGGCGCAGCGCCTCCTGGCTCAGCGGTTTGCCGGCCGCAAACCCCGCAGCCTCGCGCAGGCCGTTGCCGTCCTGTCGCGCGCCGGTTTCGACGCGGATGTGATCGAGGCCCTGCGCGATCGACTGGAAACCATGCCGGAGGAAGGCAAGCCCCGCGAACGACACCGACTCTGACGGGCCGCCGCACCACGTTGGGCGTCCGGTTGGATCTGCCGGGTCCTTCGTAGGAGCGGACAATCGTGGCGTGACTGTGGTACATGTAGGGCTGGTCGTGCCGCCTGTGACAGGGACCATCAGATCGTGAAACCCAGCGCGACATCGCTTCGGAAGGGCTTCCTCGGGTACTTCGAGGAGCAGGGGCACGCCGTGGTGCCCAGTGCATCCCTCATCCCGCAGGCGGACCCCACACTGCTGTTCACCAACGCGGGCATGAATCAATTCAAAGGCGTGTTTTTAGGGCAGGAGAACCGCCCCTATCGCCGCGCGGCGTCCGTGCAGAAGTGCATGCGCGCCGGGGGAAAGCACAATGACTTGGAGAACGTGGGCTATACCGGCCGCCACCACACGTTTTTCGAGATGCTCGGCAATTTCTCGTTTGGCGATTACTTCAAAGAGGAGGCGATCCGATTCGGGTGGGAGTACCTGACCGAGCGGGTCGGGTTACCCAGGGACAGACTGTGGGTGACCGTGTTTCGCGACGACGACGAGGCGGCCGGGATCTGGCAGCGGGTCGAGGGACTTCCATCATCGAGGATCGTCCGCCTCGGCGAGAAGGACAACTTTTGGCAGATGGGCGACACGGGCCCCTGCGGGCCCTGCTCGGAGGTCCTGATCGACCAGGGAGAAGCGCTCGGCTGCGGCAGGCCCGCCTGCGCCGTCGGCTGCGACTGTGACCGCTATCTGGAGATCTGGAACCTGGTTTTTATGCAATTCGACCGCGATGTGCAAGGCAATCTCAAGCCCTTGCCCAAGCCCAGCATTGATACGGGCATGGGACTGGAGCGCCTGGCTGCGGTAGCCCAGGGTGTACACAGCAACTACGAGAGCGATCTGTTTCGTCCGCTGCTCGATCCCATCGGCACGCGTGTCGGCCGAGCCTATGGGCGCGACGCCGGCGTCGATCGTTCTATGCGGGTGGTCGCCGACCACCTGCGGGCGATCACGTTCCTGGTGGCGGACGGCGTGCTGCCATCGAATGAAGGCCGCGGCTACGTGCTGCGGCGCATCCTGCGGCGCGCGGCCCGCCACGGGCGCTTGCTCGGGGTGGACGAGCCCTTCCTGCACGCGCTGACCGGGGTGGTGGTCGAGCAGATGCGGGAGGCCTATCCGGAGCTGAATGAAGCGGCCCGGTCGATCGCCATGGTGACGGAAGCCGAGGAGGAGCGGTTCATTTCGACGCTGGACCAGGGTTTGCCCATCCTGAACGAGATGGTGGCGAAGGCGAAGAAGGCCGGCCAGTCGACGCTACGGGGAGAGGAGATCTTCAAGCTGTACGACACGTACGGCTTCCCGCTGGACCTGATCCAGGAGGCCTGTCGCGAGCAGCACATGACGATGGACGAGCCCGGGTTTGAGCGTGCCCTCAATGAGCAGCGGGAGCGCGCCAGAAAGACGGCCACGTTCGAGGTCGCCTCGGCCAAGCCGGCGGTGCTCCAGGTCGCCAAACAGGTGAAAGAGCGAACCCGATTCATCGGATACGAGCAGCTCGAGGCGGAGGGGCTGGTTCAGGCGATTCTCAAGGGGGATCGGCTTGTCCAGGAAGCCGTCCACGGCGACGAGGTCGAGGTGACCCTCGATGTAACTCCGTTCTATGCCGAGGGGGGCGGACAGGTCGGTGACCGTGGGACGTTGGTGGGCCCGGAGGGACGGATGGAGGTCACCGATACGACCCGGCCGTTGGATGACCTGGTGCTTCACAAAGGGGTCGTCAGGGCGGGGCGTATTCGGACGGGCGAGCCCTTGCGAGCATCTGTTCAGGTGCGGTCACGGCGTGATGCGGCCAGGAACCACACGGCGACCCACTTGGTGCACGCCGCGTTGCGCGAGTTCCTGGGCCCGCACGTCAAGCAATATGGTTCGCTGGTGGCGCCCAACCGGCTCCGGTTCGATTTTTCGCACTTCAAACCCATGTCGTCCCGCGACGTGGACGACATCGAGGGCCTCGTTAACGAGCACGTGCGGCTGAATGAGGCCGTCCGGACCGACGTCATGGGCGTCGAGGACGCCGTCGCGGCGGGCGCCCTGGCCTTTTTCGGCGACAAGTACGGCAACCAAGTACGGGTGGTCAGCATCAATACGTTCAGCAAGGAACTCTGTGGCGGGACTCATTGCCGTCAGACCGGGGAGATCGGGTTGTTCAAGATCGTGTCGGAGACGGGAGTCGCGGCCGGAGTGCGCCGGATCGAGTGCCAGACCGGGGTCGGGGCCTATGACCTGCTGAAGGCGCGCGAGTTGGAGATCAACGAATTGACCGAGATCTTGAAGGCGGGCCGCGGCGACCTGACGGCGAAGGCGCGAAAACTGATGACCCAGCTGAAGGAGAAGGAGCAGGAGCTGGAGAAGCTTCGCACCCGCCTGGCGACGAACCAGGGGACCGAGGAAGGCGTCCGCAGCCGGACGATCCACGGCGTCACGGTCCACAGCCAGCGCATGGATGGGCTTGAGGTGAAGGATTTGCGCACGATCGCGGATTCCCTTCGGAACAAGCTGAAATCGGCGGTCATTCTGCTGGGGAGCACGAAAGACGACAAGGCGTCCCTCCTTCTGGTGTCCACGCCCGACGTCTCGAAACGGTTCCCCGCCGGCGAGCTGATCAAGCCGCTGGCGGTCGAGGTCGGGGGGACCGGGGGCGGACGGCCCGAAATGGCCCAGGCGGGGGGTAAAAACATACAAGGCCTTGATTCTGCTCTAGAAAAGGTGTTTGCCCTGGTCGAAGAGCGGGAGCGGAGGTAAGCTTACCTATGATGATGGTCGGCCGGATCATGGCCCTGGACCCAGGCGAAAAACGCATGGGGGTGGCGATGAGCGATGAAATGGGTCTGATTGCCCAGCCCCTGGAAACCCACGCCTGCTCGTCGCCCGACAAGGTCGTAGCCCACGTGCAAGGCCTGGTCGAGGCCCATGGGGTCATCGAAGTCGTGGTCGGGCTGCCCGTCCGGCTGAACGGTGAGCCCGGGCCGGCCGCCGAACGCGTGCGCGGCTTCATCGGGCGTCTGGAGCAGGTGCTCGACGTGCCCGTCGTGCCTTGGGATGAGCGCCTGACGAGCAAGGCAGCCGAACGCATGCTGATCCAGGCGAACGTGAGCCGGAGCAAGCGTAAAGGCATCGTGGATCGGGTGGCGGCCGCCGTTCTGCTCCAGAGCTACCTCGACCGACGCGCCCGTCACGACCCCAACATGGATGCCTCCGTCCCGGACTGGCCCGAGATGGATGGCGATCAGGAGGCAGCGGGAACCACGCGCTGAACCCGACTGTGACACGGGCACACTTCGCGATCCTGACGGCGGTCGTCCTTGCCTGCGGGTACCTTGGCAGTCAATGGCTCCTCGCCCCTCTCGCTGACCCACCGGTCGAGCCAATTGTCCACAGCGTCGCTGTTCCAGAGGGCGCCTCCCTGCAGGAAGTGGCGGCCCTCCTGGAGGAACGTGGGCTGATCCGCAGCCAAACCGGATTCCGCATCCTCGGCAAGCTGACGGGGGCCGACCGCCGCATCAGGCCGGGCGAGTATGCCCTACATCCGGGCTTGGGGCCCCTCCAGATCCTGTCGGACATGGTCGAGGGGCGGGTCAGGCTGCACCCAGTCACTATTCCGGAAGGGTTTAGCGTGGCCCAGGTCGCAGCTCGCCTGGCCAAACAGGAATTAGTCGAAGAGCGGTTGTTTCTCGCGCTGACCGAGGACCGGGAGTTCATCCGCACGCTTGATCTCAAGGTGCCGACGCTCGAGGGCTATCTCTTCCCGACCACGTATCACTTCCCGAAGTCCGCCAATGCGAGGGAGATCATTCGCACGATGGTGACCTTCACCCGGAAGGCGATTACCCCGGAGCTCCGGGCGCGGGCCGAGGAGAAGGGGATGAGCCTCCACGAAGTGCTCACCCTCGCCTCTGTCATCGAGAAGGAGACAGGAGTCGCCTCCGAACGGCCGCTGATCTCGGCCGTCTTTCACAATCGGCTGCGTCGAGGCATTCCGCTCCAAAGTGATCCGACCGTGATTTATGCGCTGGAATCGTTCGATGGCAACCTGAGGAAACGCGACCTGTCGGTGGAAAGCCCGTACAACACCTATCGCATCAAGGGGCTGCCGCCCGGCCCGATCGCCAATCCCGGCGCCGAGTCCATCGCGGCGGCGCTCCATCCGGCCAAAGCGCCCTATCTGTACTTTGTCTCCCGAAACGATGGCACCCATCACTTCTCGTCCACCCTCGCCGAGCACAATCGGGCCGTCGATAAATACCAGCGACGGCTTTCGCGCCAGATCTCGTGATGACCCTGCGATGAGCACCCCGGGATGGCCCCCGGACCTGCCGAGCCGGATCGACCACACACTTCTGAGACCGGAGGCGAGCACGGGCGATGTGCAACGCGTGTGTGCGGAGGCGCGGCGCTACAAGTTTGGCGCGGTCTTCGTCCACCCGTGTTATCTTTCCGAAGTCGCGCGCCTGCTGGCTGAGGGCGGGGTCCGGGTCGGGACCCCGATCGGGTTCCCGTTCGGTGCGCAGACCACACCGGTCAAAGTCTATGAGGCAGAAGAGGCGTGCCGATTGGGCGCGCAGGACTTGGACATGGTGATCAACATTGGCCGGATGAAGTCGGGCGACTATGATTGCGTGCGTGAGGACATGGCGGCGGTCGTCAAGGCGACGCCCGGCGCAGGGCACAAGGTCATCTTGGAGACCTGTTACCTGACGCAAGAGGAGAAGCGTGTTGCGTGCCTCCTCGCGGTCGAGGCGGGGATGGATTACGTGAAGACGTCGACGGGTTTTGGGCCAGGGGGGGCGACCGAAGAAGACGTCCGCCTAATGGTGTCAGCCGTGGACGCCCGGGCCAAGGTAAAGGCCGCGGGCGGCATTCGGGATCTCGCGCTGACCAGGGTCTTGCTCCGGGCCGGTGCCAGCCGTATCGGCACGAGCGCCGGCGTGAGCATCGTCAATGAATGGCTGTCAGGAGGCTAGGGTGAAACGGCACGAGTTGGAAGGCGGACCGTAGTGCCCACGTTGCGCATGCGGGTCGACCAATTCGCCATCAGCTCTGCGATTTCATCGACAGGGAGCGGGCGGCTATACGCGAAGCCTTGGCATTCCTCGCAGCCTTCTTCTCGAAGGCTGAGAATCTGATCTTCGGTCTCGACCCCCTCCGCGATCACTTTCAGCTTCAGAGCTTGCGACATGCCGATGATCGCCTTGATGATGGCCCTGGCGTCGGCGCTTGTGGTGAGGTCCCTCACGAAGGTCTGATCAATTTTGAGGGTGTCGATAGGGAATCGCTTGAGGTACCCGAGGGAACTGTACCCTGTCCCGAAATCATCGATGGCCAGTCTGACACCGAGGGCCTTGAGCGCTTGTAGTGTTTTGACCGTCGACTGCTTGTCTTGGAGCAATAAACTCTCGGTCAGCTCCAGCTCCAAATATCGCGCGTCCAACCCGGTCTCCTTGAGCGTCTGACCGACCAGCGTCACGAGATCCAGTTGATTCAACTGACGCGCTGAAATGTTCACGCTGATGCGGACCCTGGGAAGGCCCGCGTTGTGCCAGGCCCGCACCTGCCGGCAGGATTCCCGCATTATATACTGGCCGATCGGCCCGATCAGACCGGTCTCTTCCGCGATGCCGATGAACTGCCCCGGTGAGATCAGTCCCATCTCCGGATGCTGCCAGCGTATGAGCGCTTCCAGCCCGACGACCTGGTTGCTCACCATGTCGACTTGGGGCTGATAAAACACCCGGAGCTCCTCGCGATCCAGCGCCTTTCTCAGGCTGTGCGCCAGCTCGAGGCGGTGGTATGCCTGCACGTTGATCTCGGCTGAGAAAAATTGATACGTATTTTTACCCGATTCCTTGGCGCGCGACATGGCCGCATCGGCGTTTTTGACCAGCACGTCTGCTTCCTCGCCGTCATCCGGGAAGAGCGCGATGCCGATGCTGGTCGTGATGAAAATCTCCCGGTTGGCCAGCGCAAAGGGCGATTCCATGGTGCGAATGATCTCCTCTGCGAGGGTCACGCACTCTTGGGGGGCGATGACATGGTCGACCAGGATGGTGAACTCATCGCCTCCCTCGCGGGCGACGGTATAGTTCTTGGCGGGTCCTTTGGTCAGCCGGGAGGAAACGAGATTGAGTAGCTGATCACCGATCCGTCGGCCCAGCGTGTCGTTGATCAGCTTAAATCCGTCCAGGTTCAGGAACAGGACCGCTGCTTTTTCGTGCGCCTTGCCGGCACGGGCGATGACCTCGGCCATGATCGACAGGAGCTTCCGGCGATTCGGCAGGCCTGTCAGCGTGTCGTACTCGGAGAGTGAGCGAAGCGATTCGACCGTCCGACCGTAGAAAATCGCCATGACGATGAGGAGCGGTATTCGCAGCAGGTGGTTCTCGGGCACAAGTCCCGAGGTTTGCATCTCCCGGTACAACACGAAACCGTACAGCAAGCAGACGATGGCAAAGAAGCCAAACATCTGCCTCGGCGTGCGGGTCATGGTGGCGATCAGCAGGATGACGAAGTAGGCGAGGTAGAGGTCGGAGCTGACGTTACCGGACACCGCGATGAGGAGGGTGACGATGGCCGTGTCGGCCAGCGCCAGCGCGCCCGGAAACCAAGTCGCGGCGATCCACCGGTCGGGCATGACCATGATCGTGGCGCAGGTCAGCATGAGCCCGAGGACGACGGTTAGCTGGGCGTGTTCGGAAATTTGTGTGTCATTGCTGAAGAGAACCTGATAGCTCAGGACGATGGCGACCAGGGCTTGTAACTGGATGAAGTTGAAGCGGGTTTTGGCGAGGACGCTCTTGTCCGTTTTATCGCCGGCTTGATGGAAGGCAGATACTGCGAGCGTGTCGTTTTGCATGTGGTTTGACGGCCTTTTTCCCTCGGATGTCCCGGCAGCCGGGACGGCGATGCGGACACGAGCCCGCCGGCTCTAGAATTCCTGATGATGAGGGCAGAACGGCGGCGAGCCGGGCGCAGAAAAAGGCCTCGAATCGCGCGACATACGTGCTCTCGCAGGGGTCACGACTAAGCATCGCCGACAAGGGGAGATCTGTCAAATTCAAATAAATACAATGAGTTAGGTTATTCTTCGCTCCGAAATCGACCCTTAAAAAGGCAAAAGCCATTGAAAAGTAGAGGATTTTGTCACGGTCGTGTTGCCGCCAGATACGCCGCGGGCGAATGGCTGGAATCAATGGTTGGCGCAGAGAATGGGGCGAAGGCTGTCGATCTGACCAGGTGTCAGCCGGTGCGTGTTGCGTGGGTAGAGGAAAACATGCCTGATCACGCGGAGCTGAGGTGCCGGTAAGCCTTTCGCTCCAGGAGGTGGACGATATCGAGTGCGGGCAGGGGGCGGCTGATCGCGAAGCCCTGACACTCGTGACAGCCGAATTCGCGAAGCAGCGAGATTTGCTCCTTGGTTTCGACTCCCTCGGCGATCACCTTCAGCTTGAGGGCATGTGACATCCAGATGATGGCTTTCACGATCGCCACGGCGTCGGGGTTGGCGGGGACATCGCGGATGAAGCTCTGGTCGATTTTGAGCGTGTCGATGCGAAAACGCTTCAGGTAGCTCAGGATCGAATAGCCAGTGCCGAAATCGTCGATCGCCAGTCGGATGCCCAGTGCCTTCATCGCATCCAACGTGGTCAGGGTGCGTTCGGTGTCGCGCAAGAGAAAGCTTTCCGTCAGCTCGAGCTCCAGGAATTGCGGCTGCAGCCGGCTCTGTGTGAGCGTGTCCCCAATCAAGCTGGCCATGTCGATCTGGTTGAGCTGGCGCGCGGAGAAATTGACGCTCAAAGAGATGTGCTGCCCAATCGACTCATGCCACGCTGTCACCTGACGGCAGGACTCCCGCAGCATCCATTGATCGATCTGGACAATGAGCCCTGTTTCCTCCGCCGTGGCGATGAATTGATGCGGGGAGATCAGGCCGAGGTCAGGGTGCTCCCAGCGCACCAAGGCTTCCACCCCGACGACCTGGCCCGTTTCAAGGTCCACTTGCGGCTGGTAGAAGACGCGAAGCTCATCCTTGTACAGGGCGCGCCTGAGGCTGTGCGCGAGCTGCAAGCGACGGAACGCCTGGGCGTTGATGTCGTCCGAGTAGAACTCATAGAGGTTCTGCCCCTGCTCCTTCGCACGGGACATCGCGGCGTCGGCTTTCTCCAACAGC
Organism: Nitrospiraceae bacterium; assembly: GCA_041608595.1. GTDB lineage: Bacteria > Nitrospirota > Nitrospiria > Nitrospirales > Nitrospiraceae > JBFGRM01. The sequence continues at coordinate 18,550 of JBFISJ010000005.1, read as the reverse complement.
CTCTCGGCGTCCGGCGCGTCCTGCGGGACGAGCGCGATGCCGATGCAGACGGAGACGAAGATCTCCCGGTTGGCAAGGGAGAACGGGGGCTCGAGGGTTCGCAGGATTTCTTCGGCAAGGTCCGTGCAGGAACCGGACGACGGCGCGTCGTCCACGAGGAGCACGAATTCGTCGCTTCGCTCGCGCGCCACGATGTGACCCTTCCCCGGCCCGTCGGTCAGACGGGTCGCGACTTCCCGGAGCAGCTCGTCGCCCGTGCGGTGACCCAGGGTGTCGTTGATGAGCCTGAAGCCGTCGAGATTGAGGAACAGCACCGCGAGGGTATTGCCTCGGCGTTTGGCCCGCCCGATGGCCGCGCGCGCCAGCGACAAGAACTTGGGCCGGTTGGGCAGATTCGTGACCGCGTCGTACTCACGCAGCAGGCGCGCGGAGGCGATCGTTCTCACATAGAAGATTGCCATGATGAGCAGCAGTGGGAGGCGGAGCAATTGATGCTCATAGACGACCCCGGCGGCTTGAATTTCCCGGTACAGGACGAAGGCATAGACCACGCCAAGAGCGGAGAGGGACAGGAAGATCTGCTTGGGCGTTCGGGTCAGGGTGGCGATTAGGATGACGACGAAGTACGCCAAATACAGATCTGACGTGACCTGGCCGGACAGAAAGACCAGTGCGGTGACGATCGCGGTATCGGTGAGAGCCAGGCCTCCCGGAAACCACGGCGCCGTCACCCACCGGTCCGGGAGCACCATGATGGCGGCGCAGCTCAACAGGAGGAGCAGGATCGTCGGGATCTGGGCATCGGCGGGAAAGGCGAGGAGTTGGCTGAAGAGGAGCTGGTAGCTGAGGACGACCGTGACCAGAGCCTGAAGCTGAAGAAAGCTCGACCGGGTCTGCTTGAGCACCGACAAATCACGGTACTCGGCCGAGTCATGGGGATCGGGAGTCGCCAGGCTGCGAAAATTCATCCCCTCATCCATGCATGCGGAAGGGCCTGCGCCATGGGGCGCCTCATCCGATGCGCAGGGATCAACACGCCAATCCCGAATTCGAGATCAAATTAGATTTTTAACCTAGGCCAGTCTACGCAGAATTATAAAAGCCGCACCGCTCGCGGGTGAGCCCAGCTTCCCCCCGGGACGCCTTTCCGTCAAGCAATTTTCCGGTTGCGAGCAACGCCTTGCAGGCGGAGGCCGATGAACTTCGCCACGGTGACGGTTGGAGAAGGAGGATGCCGTGAGGCCGGTCGAAGGAGGCTCAGGCAATGCGAACGGCCCCCGAGTGGTGTTGCAGGAAAAAGCTGGCGGCCTCTTCCGCGGGGAGGGGGCGACCGAAGTAATACCCCTGGCACTCCTGGCATCCTTCCTTGCGGAGAAACGCGAGCTGTTCTTCTGATTCCACACCCTCGGCGACGACCCTCAGGTTGAGCGCAGTGGCCATGCCGATGATCGCGCTCACGATCGCCTGGGACTCGGGGTTGGACACAATGTTGCGGGTGAAGCTCTGATCGATCTTGATCGTGTCGATGGGAAAACGTTGGAGGTAGCTGAGGGCGGAATAGCCCGTGCCAAAGTCATCGATCGCCAGTCGAACGCCCAGCCCCTTCAAGGCGCGGAGAGTCTCGAGCGTGTTCGGCTGATCCTGGAGCAACAGGCTTTCCGTCAGCTCGATCTCGAGATACTCGGGCTCCACGGCGGTCAATTTGAGCGCGTGGGAGATCATCGAGACCAGGTTCGTCTCCGCGAGCTGACGAACCGAGAGGTTGACCGCGACACGGACCCTCGGTTTCCCGGTCTGCTGCCAGGACTTGAGCTGTCCACAGGCCTTTCGCAGGGTCCACTGCCCGATCGGGACGATGAGGCCCGTTTCCTCGGCCAGCGCGATGAAATGCCCGGGCGAGATCGGTCCCAGCTCGGGGTGGGTCCACCGCAGAAGGGCCTCGAAGCCGATCAAGTGCCCGGTCCGTACGTCCATTTGTGGTTGGTAGAAGATGCGGAGCTCGTCGCGTTCGATTGCCTTGCGCAGGTGCTGGGCCAACTCCAGGCGCTGAACGGCCTGCTCGTGCATGTCGGCGGAATAGAGGGAATAGGCCCTCTTGCCCTGGTCCTTTGCGCGGGAGAGGGCGGCCTCGGCGTTGCGAACGAGTCCGTCGGCTTCTTCCGCGTCCTTGGGATACATCGCGATCCCGACGTTGCTGGTCACGAAAATTTCGCGTGAACCGAGGAAGAAGGCCGGTTCCATGGTCTTCAAAACATTCTTGGCGAGCGCGACGCAGTCATGGGGAGCAGACACGTTTTTCATCAGCAGGGCGAACTCGGTCGCTCCTGACCGGCTGACGGTATGACCGAAAGCGGGACCCTGGGTCAGACGCGACGCGGCGGCCTTCATGACATGGTCCCCGGCGTGGTGGCCGAAGGTGTCCGTCACCATTTTGAAACCGTCCACGCTGACCGTCACAACGCCGAGCATAACCTTCGTCGCTCGCGCATGCTCAACCGCCTCTGCGACGAGCGACATGAACTTGCGCTTGTTCGGGAAGCCGGTCAGCGAATCGAACTGGGTCAACGAGCGGACGGTCTCGACGGTCCGACCGTAAAAGACGGCCATGACCAGGAGCAGGGGCATTCGCAGCAGGTGCTGCTCCAACACCAGCCCCGATTGCTGCACCTCCCGAAACAGGGCGGCGCCATACACCAGCAGGATGACCCCGAAGAACATGATCATCTGCTGCTGAGTCCGGGTCATCGTGGCGATGAGCAGGATGGCGAAGTAAGCGAGGTAGAGCTCAGAGCTGAGATTGCCCGACCAATAAATGAGGGCGGTGACCATGGCCGTGTCGCCGAGCGCGAGCGCGCCGGGGAACCAGCTGGCCGAGACCCAGCGTTCCGGGGCGACCATGATCGCGCCACAAGTCAGGAGAAGTCCCAGCACCACAGCGAGTTGCGTCTGTCCCAGGAAGGTGCCGGTTTGTGTGAACAGGACCTGGTAGCTGAGGATCACGGCGACGAGCGCCTGCAGTTGGAGGAAGCTTGAGCGCGCTGTGGAGGAGCCCGTTAGTTCTGCCTTGAAATCGAACTGGGCTAGGGCTGGCATCGCGACACTGGGAGTAGTCAAAGCGGCTGACCTCTCGCTCGTCGATCCGATCGAAGCCTTGTTTGAACCTTGAGCTCGGAGCCAGGATGATGCTGAACGACGCCGGCGCGAGGGCTACAGAGGCGTCTGTTTCCGCCACCCCCCGCCGGCAGCCCCCAGCATCGTCGACAACGGGGTGACTGTCAAATCCCAAGAAGTACGGAAGCGTACCTGAAAGATGGGACGCCTTTGCGGGGAGCAAAATCCGTCCCTCGAGGACGCGTGTTGGTCCTCTCCTTCTCTCGCACTGCGCCGCTTTATTCCGCGCGGGGTCCTCCCGCCCGGGCCGTTCTGCTATGATCCCGCTTGTGATCACACGAGTCGTCATTTTGGTGCTGGACGGGGTCGGCGTCGGGGAGCTGCCGGACGCCGCCGCCTACCGGGATGCCGGAAGTCATACGCTGGCGCATGTTGCCGATGCGGTGGGCGGGCTCTCCCTTCCCACCTGCGAGAGCCTCGGTCTCGGGAACATCGAGCAGTGCCGGGCGCTCAGGCCGGTGGGTCAGCCAGACGGCTGCTTCGGCCGGATGGCTGAACAATCAATCGGGAAGGACTCCACGGTCGGTCACTGGGAACTCGCCGGCGTGGTGTCAGAGGAACCCTTTCCGACGTATCCGCGTGGGTTTCCACCCGAGGTGCTCGAGCCGTTTCAGCGGGAGATCGGTCGAGCGATTCTAGGCAACCGTCCCGCATCGGGCACGCAGATCATCCAGGAGCTGGGAGAGCAGCATGTCAACAGTGGACAGCCGATCGTCTATACGAGCGCCGACAGCGTGTTCCAGGTCGCAGCGCACGAAGAAATAGTGCCGGTGGACGAGCTGTATTGGATGTGCCGCATCGCCCGGAGGATTCTGGCCCCGCCCCATCGCGTGGCGCGGGTCATCGCCCGCCCGTTTGTCGGCCATCCGGGTGCGTTTGTTCGAACAGCCCGGCGCAAGGATTTTACGGTGGAGGCGCCCGGGCAGACCTTGTTGGACGTCGTGCATCGCGCTGGTCAGCTTGTCGTCGGGGTTGGGAAGATCGACGATCTCTTCAACCATCGGGGATTGACGCGATCGGTGCCGACGGGCAACAATGCGCACGGCATGGCCGAGACGTTGCGTCTCCTGCGGCATGTGCCGCGGGGGCTTATCGTCGTCAATTTGAATGACTTTGATACCTTGTATGGCCATCGCAACGATCCCGCCGGATATGCGCGGGCTCTGCGGGAGTTCGACGACGCCTTGTTGCCCGTGATCCGGGCGCTGCGCACAGGCGATATGCTCTGCCTGACAGCCGACCACGGAAATGACCCGACCACGGCCAGTACTGACCACTCGCGGGAATACGTTCCGGTCCTGGTGCACGGTCCAAGGCTGGCGCGCGGGGTCAACCTCGGCACGCGCGACACCTTCGCCGATTTGGGACAGACCGTCGCCGAGGCTCTGGACACCGAGCGACTCGCGTGCGGCGAGAGCTTCTTCAATGCGCTGTGCCCCGCCTAGGGGCGCGCCAGCGGCAGGTTATGTCCCCAGAGGACACCCTCAAGCGACTCGGATTGCAGCTTCCCGCCCCACCCAAGCCGGTGGCCAATTATATTCCCGCCGTGCTCAGCGGCCGCCTGTTGTTCCTGAGCGGAGTCATCCCGGTCCGCGATGGGAGTCTCGTGGTGTCCGGCAAGGTTGGTCGGGACCTCACGGTTGAGCAGGGCTATGAGGCTGCCAGGATCGCGCTGCTGAACGCGCTGGCGATCGTGCGGAGCGAGGCTGGGAGCCTGGATCGTGTGAAGCGGGTCGTGCGCATGGTCGGATACGTGGCCTCGGCGGAGGGCTTCGTGCAGCAGCCGGCGGTCGTGAACGGAGCGTCGGATCTCCTCGTGCAGCTCTTCGACCAGGCCGGGCGGCACGCCCGTATCGCCGTCGGCACCGCTGAGCTGCCGATGGGCGCCCCGGTCGAGCTGGAGCTAATCGTGGAGATCGCCTCGTAATGATCCGTGACCCGGTGCCCCACCCCTGCCCGGGCTGCTCGGCGCGTCTGCCGCTGCCGCGGCTCCTCGCGGTCGGAGGGCTGCTGCAGATCGGTTTGTGGGCGGGGTTGGTGAATCCTCTGGCGGCCCGCGGGGACATGCAAGTGCCCGGGCAGCCGAATGACCCGGTTCCCTCGATTCTGGTCGAGGTGAACACCGCCACCTGGAAGCCGCGGGGGCGTGTCCTGTTCGATGTGACGGCAACGGTGCGGAACAAGCTGAGCGCGGCAGGCTTTCCCATCGTGCGCGACGAGGCGGAGCCGCATGACTTGACCCTCACACTGGAGTACCGCGAAGAGCAGGGCCGGCAATACGACTTCACCACCTATCAAACGATCGTGACCGGACGGTTCCGGCTCGAGCGGCCGGGCTCGACCCCGCTCTTGGATCTCACCGTGCAGGAGCAGTCTGGAGAGGATCTTGGCGGCACCCCGCCCTATATCGATGCAATACAGCGGTTTGAAACGCACCCGTCGGTGTTCTTCCTCGGCGACATTGTGCGGGGGCGATTGCGCGGCGAGTCGGCACGAGCGCCCGCGCTCATGGCAGGGCTCCGCCGTGAGTTGCAGGCGGAGAGTGCCGGGGTCGACCCGCTCAGTACTCCCCATACGATGACGGTCGCGGACTCCACCTTGCCTAAGCTGGCTCGCCATCGGGCGATCCGCGAGCTCGGTCGGCTCGGCGACCCACAGGCCGTGCCGTTCCTCCGCGAGCTGCTCTCCCACGAGGACCCCGAGATCCAACAGACCGCGGGCCAGGCCTTGGCCCGGATCGAGTCGCAAGGAATCGCGGAGCACCGGTAGACTCCATCACCGCCGCCTCCCGCCCCCTCGTTACCTTGACACTAAAAAAGACCGGTTGTTATGATGCCGAGCGGCTGTCGCAGGGCGAGACGCCGGTCCGGTCACGTCCTCCATACTGCCATACTGATGGGAACCACCGACCAGTGATGACTCGCCCAGCATGGTCTAAAGGAGACTGATTTATGAGGTTGCTCGCCTCGTTGTGTGCCGGCCTACTCTCCGCTCTTCTCACCGCACCCGCGTTCGGTGACACCGCGCTGTTCCCCGATGCCGGTCCGCCGGGCTCGACGGTCACGATCTCGGGGGAGGGGTTCGGCGACTTTCTCTCGACGGACGTGAATCAGGTGTTCTTCAACGAGCTGCCGGCGCTGGTGCAGCGTTGGGAGCCTGATTTCATCGAGGTCAAAGTTCCCCTTCACGTGCAGGACGGCCCCGTCTTCGTGGTCCGCGGAGACTCTCGGATCCAAGCCGGGACCTTCCGCGCGCGTCAGCCCCAAATCGACGCGGTCATGCCGGCCGAGGTCGAGCCGGGGAAAGTGCTGCAGGTCACCGGGCGGCATTTCGGCACAACGCCGGGGGGCAAGGATCCGAATACGATGTTCGGAGTCAATCAGGTGCTCGTCGGAGGACAGAAGGCCAGGATCCGTAAGTGGCGGGATGACAAGATCGAAGTCGTCGTCCCTGCGACCGCCAAGACCGGAGAAGTGCTGGTCCGTCTGGCCTCGTCCGATCCCCTCCCAAGCGGGTTCTGCTGCGCCCCGGTCGACTACGCCGAAAGCAACGCCGTTCCGGTCACGGTCCTGCCGAGCATTCGCGTGGAGCCGCGCATCGGGCCGGTGGGATCCAAGGTGGTGTTGTTCGGTGAAGGCTTCGGGGAGACGCGAGGCCCGGACGACATCGTCCTGGTCGACGGGAAGCCCCTCACCATCGCGAAGTGGGATGACAAGAATATCGTCCTCCACGTCCCCTTGACGGCCTCCACGGGCTCCCTCATTCTCAGGCGCGACGGCAAGGAGCGCCATCTTGGAGACTTCACCGTGGCGAACCCGACGGTGAAGGAAATGAGTCCCTCGCAAGGGCCCATCGGGAGCCTGGTCCGCGTCAGGGGAGAGCATTTCGGCAACTACACTGAAAGCGGTGAGACGCCCTTCGACTTCATCGATTTCGATCCGGGCGAGAACAAGGTCACGATCGGTGGGGTCGAGGCCATCGTCTATCGGTGGAACGATGACTTGATCGACGTGTGGGTCCCATTCAGCGCGAGTGATGGCAAGGTCGTGGTGCATCGCGGGGCGACCATTCCCAAGCCCGACGGGTCCTGCTGCGCCGATCGGGGGCTGCTCTCCGTCGAGGCCGGCACGTTCACCCTCACCGCGCCCAAAGTGGATTCGGTAACGCCGATGTCCGCGGGCATCGATGAAATTGTTACCATCAAAGGCTCCGGCTTCGGATCCTTCCTCAAGGGCCGCGAGGCGACTGATGCCTCCCTGGGGTCCAACGCCTTCCTTCGCAAGCAGATTCGGTTGGGCGAAAACATCTCCCGGACCGAGGTGCTGTTCAACGGCGTCGCCGCCCTCGTGAAATCCTGGTCGGATACCGAGATCAAGGTCCAGGTGCCGCGACGGCCGTTGTTCGGGATCGGGACGGCAACCGAGTTTAAGACCGACCTCGCCAAGGGACCCCTGCTGGTTCGTCGCGGATCCTGGGACCTGCTTCCAGACGGGACCTGCTGTACGGAAAAGAAGTGGATTACCGTCGATGCGGGCGAATTCACGATTCTGGCGAGGGGCCTCCCCGATCAAGCGTTCTTCAGCGATCCCAACCAAAGCTTTCCATGAGCCCCGGCCTGGTGTGTGCTGGAGCCCCGGCGGTGGGCGTGCTCTGCCTGGTGCTCCTCTTCCCGTCTGTAAGCCGTGCAGCCGACCCGGCTCCCGTTCAACAGCTGCAGGACAGTGGGACCCAGGTGCCCTTACGGGGCGTCTACTTCCATAATGCCGCGACCGGCTGGGTCGTCGGCGACGGGGGCACGATTCTGCTCACGAACGACGGTGGCGGAAAGTGGGCACCGGTCTCGAGCGGAACCCGCGCGCTTCTCACTGCGGTCCAATTCGTGGACGACCGCCGAGGCTGGACGGTCGGCTCTCACGGCACCATCCTGCATTCCAACGACGGTGGCCTCTCCTGGAAACGACAATTCAGCGGCATGCAGGCGCCGCTCTTCGGCGTGCATATGGTGGATGCGACCACGGGGTGGATCGTCGGCGCCAACGGCACAATCCTAAGCACGTCTGACGGCGGGCGTCGCTGGGTGGATCAGGACAGCGGGACCGGAATGGCCCTGTATGCCATCCACGCCGTGGACGTCAACCGTGCCGTCGCAGTCGGGGCGGTGGGAACAATCCTGTCGACCGAGGATGCCGGCTCGACCTGGAGCAAGCACGAGACGGACAGTGCGGCGACGTTCTTCGATGTCTGGTTCAACGATGAGAGCCACGGGTGGGCTGTCGGCAACGTCGGCGCCATGTTTCAGACGCTCGATGGTGGGCGCCGGTGGGTGGATCGGACGCTCCCGTGCCTGGGAACCTGCACGCGCCCATTGGATTTGCTCCGCATCCGGTTCACGAGCCCGGAAGCGGGGTGGATCGCTGGTGAGCGGGGCGTCGTGTACCGGACGACCGACGCCGGGTTTCAATGGGTGAAGCAAGATGGGGAGGTGACGGTGTCGCTCTTCGGGCTCTCGTTTCCCGAGCCCACGCTAGGGTGGGCCAGCGGGGATCGGGGCACCATCCTCCACATCACGACACCGTAAGGCGTCTGGAGAGAGGAGAGAATAAACAGACCTCTCGACCTTGTTCTTTTCTTCACGCCTTCCCTCTGGCCCCTGACCTCTGGCCCTTCTTATCCAAGATTTCCCAATCGAGATTGCACGACGCAGAGGGCGGCCAGAGCGGCCGTCTCTGCGCGCAGGATGCGGCTGCCCAAGCTGACGGGAACGTGTCCGTGAATCACGGCTGCGTCCACCTCCTGGGTCGACCAACCACCTTCGGGACCGACCAGGAGCGCCAGCGTCTCCGCCGGCTCCGACGGGAGCGCGACTGCCGACAGGCTCGAAGCCTGACTCCGCTCGCACAAGATCAACCGCACCCGGTGGTCCGCACTCCGCTGGTGGTACGCCTCCAAGGTGTGCGGGCTCTGCACCTGTGGGATGTCCCAGCGTTCGGCCTGTTGGGCGGCTTCGCGCGCGATCCGCTGCCAGCGCTCGACCTGCTTCGTCGAACGCGCGGCTTGGGCCCGGACGATCGTGCGCTCGCTCAGGATGGGAGTGATGGAGCGGACACCGAGCTCGGTCGACTTTTGGACCACCCAATCCATTTTCTCGCCTTTCAGGATTGCCAGAGCCAAGTCCACCTGCGGGTGCCTCTGCGGCGGGATGGCCCGCTCCTCGAGAATATCTGCGGTCATCCCTCGCCGGTCCATTTTGGTGACGCGCACGCGGACGCGTCGTTGCGACGGCACGGCCAGCCATAGCTCTTCGCCCGGCTGTGTCCGGAGACTGGCCTGTAAATGTCGGTGGAGTGATCCCGTGACGGAGACGCTGCGATCGCGCAGGTCGCCTTCGCTGATGAAATAGACGGGCATGAGTGACGGAAAGAGACTGCGTGAGGGTTCGTGGGTGCCGGAAGCGGCTCAATCGAAGAGCGTCTTCACCTTGTCAAAAAAGCCCTCTCCTTCCGAGTCGGTCGCGAGGCCGCTTTCCTTCGCGAACTCGCTCAGCAGCTCTTTTTGCCGGGGCGTGAGGGTGGTGGGAATGTCGATCTTGACGCGACACAGCTGATCCCCGGTTTGCTGGCCCTTCAGACTGGGGACGCCGATACCGCGCAGCCGGATCACCTTGTCCTGCTGGGTCCCGGGTGGAATCTTCACGACCGTCGAGCCCTTCAGCGTCGGGACCTCGACCCTTCCTCCCAGGGTAGCTGTCACAAAATTGACCGGCATGTCGCAGAGGATGTCGTTGCCCTTGCGACTGAAGAGGGGATGGGGCTTGACGGCTACCGCTACATAGAGGTCGCCGGGCGGACCGCCGTTCGTGCCGTGCTCCCCCTCGTTGGCCAGTCGTAGGCGCATGCCCGATTCGATGCCCGCGGGAATGTGGACCGACAAGTTGCGTTCCCGGTACACGCGCTCTCGGCCGCGACAGGTTGGACATGGATCGGTGATGATCTGGCCTTTGCCCTCACATTGGTGGCAGGGTCGGCTCACGCTGAAGAAGCCCTGCTGGAATCGCAGCTGCCCGGCGCCCTTGCAGCTGGGACAGACCTTGAGCGCCGCGGAGGATTTCGCACCCGTCCCCCGGCAGTCCTCGCACATCTCCCACCGTGGAATTCTCAGCTTGGCTTCTTTGCCTGCGACGGCCTCCTCGAACGACAGCTCCAGATTGTACTGAAGATCGGACCCGCGTTCGCGACGCTGGCGTCCGCCGCCGGCGCCGAAGAAGTCCTCGAAGATGTCGTTGAAGATATCCCCGAAGCCGCCGCGCCCGAAATCGAAGCCCTCGAATCCGCCCCCGGGCTGGGCGCCGGCGTGGCCGAACATATCGTACCGGCGTCGTTTGTCGCCGTCGCTGAGGACCTCGTAGGCCTCGTTGATCTCTTTGAACTTTTCCTCGGCCTGCTTCTTGTGCTGGTCGGTGCTGTGGAGGTCGGGATGGAACTGGCGGGCAAGCTTTCGGAACGCCTTTTTGATCTCGTCGTCCGAGGCGTTCCGATCGACCCCGAGCGTATCGTAGTAGTCGCGTTTAGCCACGTGCGCCATCAGTCATGGAAAAAATGCTGACAAGAAAAAGGCTGACAAGCGGGAAGGAGCCTTTCCCATCCCACTTGTCAGCTTGTTAACCTGCCAGTTCTTTACTTTTTGTCTTTGTCGACTTCCTCGAACTCCGCGTCGACGACCTTCTCGTCGGGCTTGGCCGACTCCCCGCCGGAGGGCTGCTCCGCGCCGGATGCCGAGCCACTGGTGGACGCCGTCGCCTTCCGATACATCTCCTCGGCGAGCTTGTGGGAGGCCGTCGTGAGGTTCTGCACTGCGGAGTCGATCGCGTTGGGGTCGTCCCCCTCCATCGCCTTCTTGGTGCTGGCGAGGGCCTCCTGAATCTTCGCTTTGTCCTCTTCCGAAATCTTGTCGCCGTGCTCGGTGAGATTTTTCTCGGTCGAATACACCAGGCTGTCCGCCTGATTCCTGGCCTCGGCCACCTTGCGGCGACGCTTGTCGTCCTCCGAATGTGATTGGGCCTCTTGCACCATGCGATCGATTTCATCCTTGTTGAGGCCGCTCGAGGCCGTGATCCGGATCGACTGCTCCTTATGCGTCGCCAGGTCCTTTGCAGAGACGTGCACGATTCCGTTGGCGTCGATGTCGAAGGTCACCTCGATCTGTGGAACGCCGCGTGGGGCGGGCGGAATGCCGACGAGGTCGAACTGTCCGAGCAGCTTGTTGTCGGCCGCCATTTCGCGCTCGCCCTGGAACACCCGGATGGTGACCGCGGTCTGGCTGTCGCTGGCGGTGGAGAAGATCTGGCTCTTCTTGCTGGGGATCGTGGTGTTGCGATCGATGAGGTGCGTGAACACGCCGCCCAGCGTTTCGATGCCAAGGGTCAGCGGGGTGACGTCCAGCAACAGCACGTCCTTGACGTCGCCCTTCAGCACGCCGCCCTGAATGCCCGCGCCGATCGCGACGACCTCGTCGGGGTTGACGCCTTTGTGCGGCTCCTTGCCGAAGAACTCCTTGACCGTCTGGATGACCTTGGGCATGCGCGTCATGCCGCCGACGAGCACGACTTCGTTGACGTCCCGGGCGCTCACACCGGCATCCGCGAGGGCCTTGCGGCAGGGTTCGATCGTGCGCTGGACGAGGTCGTCCACCAGCTGCTCGAATTTCGCGCGGGTGAGCTTGATGACCATGTGCTTCGGGCCGCTCGCGTCCGCGGTGATGAACGGAAGGTTGATTTCCGTTTCCTGCGCCGACGACAGCTCGATCTTTGCCCGCTCCGCCGCTTCCTTCAGGCGCTGGAGCGCCATCCGATCCTTGCGCAGATCGATGCCCTGGTCCTTCCTGAACTCATCGACCAGCCAATCCATGACGCGCAGATCGAAATCGTCGCCGCCCAGATAGGTATCGCCGTTGGTGGATTTGACTTCGAAGACGCCCTCGCCGATTTCCAGGATGGAGATGTCGAACGTGCCGCCGCCGAGGTCGTACACGGCGATGCGCTCGTCCTTCTTCTTGTCCAGCCCGTAGGCCAACGAGGCCGCGGTCGGCTCGTTGATGATCCGAAGCACGGTGAGCCCGGCGATCTGGCCCGCATCCTTGGTAGCCTGGCGCTGGCTGTCGTCAAAATACGCCGGAACCGTGATGACGGCCTCACTCACCTTCTCTCCCAGGTAATCCTCCGCCGTCTGCCGCATCTTCTGCAGAATCATCGCGGACACCTCGGGAGGGCTGTACCGCTTGCCGCGGATCTCGACGTGCGCGTCGCCGTTTTCGGCCTCGGAGACTTTGTAGGGCAGGCGCTTGACCGCATCCTGCACTTGGGGGCTGCGGAACCGGCGGCCCATCAGCCGTTTGATGGAGAAGATCGTGTTTTCCGGATTGGTGATGGCCTGGCGCTTCGCGATCTGTCCGATCAAACGTTCGCCTTTATCGTTGATCGCGACGACGGACGGTGTGGTGCGGCTGCCTTCGGCGTTGGCGATGACAACAGGGTCCCCGCCGCTCATGATCGCGACGCATGAATTCGTCGTTCCGAGATCAATTCCGATGACCTTACCCATGTGCGTACTCCTTCTCCAAGAGGTGATAAGCGGTCTTACTGGGACGTCCCATCGGAGGTCTCCGACGAATCCGCGTCCGGTGCCCGCCCGGCCGCAGCCTCGCCCGCGTCACAAGAAGACGAAGAGCCCGCCACCGACACCATCGCGGCGCGCAACACGCGGTCGTGGAGCATGTATCCCCGTTGAAATTCCTCGATGACCGTATTCTCCGGCTGCGTCCCTGACTCCACCTTGGTCACGGCTTGGTGCCAGGCCGGGTCGAAGGGCTTGCCCACGCAGTCCATCGGCTGGAGGCCGAACCTGGCGAGCGTCTCCAGGGCCTGCTTCAGCGTGAGCTCCACCCCTTGGATCAACCCGCCCGCGGCCGGGTGCTCCGTCCCGCTCCGGATGGCGCGCTCCAGGTTATCGATGACGGGCAGCAGCTCCTTCAACAGCCGTTCGTTCGCGAAACGCACGTGCTCCCGCTGGTCCCGCAGCGTGAGCTTTTTGTAGTTCTCGAATTCGGCTGCGAGGCGGAGGTATTTATCTTGGAGACCCTGCACCTCCTCCGCTCTGCTCGCGAGGCTGTTTTGAAGATCCTCGACGGACCGGGCGTCCGCCGAGTCCTGCACCGGGGTGGATGATGTAACGTGCTCTTCGGGTCCCCCCCTGCCTTCCTGCACCGCCTCTTCTTCTAAGTCTTTGACTTCGCTTTTAAATTCGTCTTTTTTTGCCATGCGCTCCACTCTCGTCGGCATAGGTAGCCACGGGCCCGCGGAAAGTCAACCTTGGGGGGGAGATTTGTGGAAAAAGAGCCGGTGGGGGGCTCCGGAAGGCGTTCCGAGGTCAGTCGGGCTCGCCCTGGCTCCTTCGATAGAGCAAGACCAGGCCCTCAAGCGTTAACAGGGGCCTGATTTCTTCGATCGTCTTGGTCTCGGCCGCGATCAGGGGAGCCAGGCCCCCGGTGGCCACGACCTTGGCCGGCTGCCCGAGCTCGCGGCTGATGCGCGCGACCATTTCGTCGACCAACCCCGCGTAGCCATAGATGAGACCCGACTGCATGCTGCTCGCCGTGTCCACGCCGATCGCCGTCTTGGGCTTGATGAGCTCGATCCGGGGAAGCTTGGCGGTCCGGGAGGCGAGCGCGTCGGCTGCGATGCCCAGGCCCGGCGCGATGGCGCCCCCGAGGTAGTCCCCTGACGCCGTGACAGCACAGAACGTGGTGGCGGTCCCGAAGTCCACGATGATCACCGCCCCGCGATAGCGTGCAAAGGCGGCGGCCGCGTTGACGAGGCGGTCGCTGCCGATCTCCTGCGGATTCTGATACCGAATTGTCAGTCCGGTCGGGGACTCCGCCGACACCATCAGCGCGTGACGGTGAAAGCAAGTCTGCGCGAGATGCTCGAAGACCGGCGTCAGTGCGGGGACGACGCTCGAGATGATGACGCCGCTGACTTCACCCGGCGTGATGTCGACGGATTCCAGCAGCCCAAGGAAGACGACGCGGTAATCGTCCGCGGTCTTGCGGGGATCCGTGGCGAGGCGCCAGTGCGCCCGCAGGTCCCGTCCGGCGAACAGACCCCACACGATGTTTGAGTTGCCGATGTCGATCGCGAGCAGCATGGAAATCAGTCACGAGCCTCGTTTCATCTGATGTGTACTACATCGCCGGCGTGAATCACAATGGGCTCGATTTGCCCAGACGGCGTCGAATCCTTGGGAATGAGCCGAAGTGCCCCGTCGGTCCCGATCGAGGCAGCCGTGCCCTCCAGCGTGTCCCCGCCGACGATGTGCACGCGCACCTGCCGTCGCAGGGTGGAGCACAATGCGCGGTATTCCTCGACGAGGTCCTCGTGGCGCCCGCCCGCCAGGGCGTCGAGGCGGTCTTCGAGCTGGGCCAGGATCTCACAGAGCAGTCGGCTGCGATCGAAGGGCGCGCCCGCCTCGGCCACAAGTGAGGTCGTCTGATCACGAAAGTCTTCCGGGAACGTGGTCGGCTCGCTGTTGACGTTGAGCCCGACCCCGACAACCACGGCGCCGAGACCGGTCCGCAGCCCCGTGCGCTCGCACAACACGCCTCCGGCCTTTTTTTCGTGAAGCTGAATGTCGTTCGGCCACTTCAAGGAGACACGGGCCAGTCCAAGCCCCCCCAGGGCGCGCGCGATTGCCACGCCGGTGACCAGTGGAATCCACGAGACGTACTGTGTCGCGTCGCCTAAAGACGAGTCGGGTCTGAGGACGAGTGACCAGTACAGATTACATCCGGAAGGGGAGTGCCAGACCCGCCCGAGTCGGCCGCGCCCGGCGGTCTGGTGGTCGGCCACCACAAGGGTGCCGTGGGGTGCGTCGCGCTGCGCGAGCTCGAGCGCCATGCCGTTGGTCGATGCCGTTTCCTCGCGCCATTCGAGGGGGCGCCCCAGCACACGCGTCCGCAGGGAGTCGCGAATCCGGTCCGGGGTGAGGTCTGGCGCGCGCTTGGTCGTCATCGCGAACGCCGCGTCCGACGCGCGCCCCGCGGAGCGCAGGCCCGCACGTCCAGGCTCAGGTTCACGGCAGGGGCGGAATGGGTGAGCGCGCCGATCGAGATCGCGTCGGGTCCCGCGGCCGCCATCTCGGTGACGGTGTCGAGGGTGATTCCGCCGGAGACCTCGATCATCGCCCGTCCCTTGATCAACGCGACGCAGGCGCGCACCGTCTCCGGGCTCATATTGTCGAGCAAGATCACGTCTGCTTCTCCCGCGAGGGCCTGCTTCACCTCGGAGAGGGAGGCCGCTTCCACTATGACCCGTTGTCCCCGAGGACCCTTGTCTCGTGCCAGACGGCAGGCGGCGGTCAGATCTACGCGGCCCGCGCGCAGCAGGGCGAGGTGATTGTCCTTGATCAGCATGCCGTCTCCCAGCGAGCCGCGGTGGTTCCGCCCTCCGCCGAGACGGACGGCCCACTTTTGTAGTGCGCGCAAGCCGGGCAGCGTCTTCCGCGTATCGAGGATGCGGGTCCCGTAACCGCGCACCGCGTCACAACAGCGGGCGGTGAGCGTGGCGACGCCGGACAGATGTTGGAGGAAATTCAAGGCCACCCGTTCTCCCATGAGGATCGAGCGCCCATCGCCCTCGATGTGCAGCACGATGGTGCCGGCGCTCACGCGCGCGCCGTCCTCGACCGGCTTGCGCACCTGCAGGGTGCCGTCGACCTGACGAAACACCTCGCGCGCCACCATGAGACCGGCCACGATCATCGATTCGTGCGCGACGATGACGCCCTCGGCCGGGGTCGGCGCCGGGAAGAGCGCCGCGGTAGTGGCATCCCCGAGGACCAGATCTTCGGCCAGGGCGGTCTGAACGGCACGGCGGATTTGCTGCGCCGGCGGCGTAATCACGGGCGTCCCATCCGACCCAGTTGCTCCTGGCTGCTGGCAAGAATGGCGGCCTCGTGCTTGAGGCTCCGCAGGCGCTCCTCATGCTCGGCCACCACGTCGCGGGGGGCCTTGCCGGTGAAGGACGCGTTCGCCAGTTTCGCCTCGATCCGGGAGGCCTCTTTGGTCACGTCCTCGCGCTGCTTCGCCAGGCGACTCACGGTCTTGTTCAGATCGACGTCTCCTTCGACTCCGAGCCCGACGCTCAGCCGCTCCTCCGGCAGCCTGAGCACCCGCTCGGTCGGCCAGTCCGTGACCGGCTGGAGATGGAGCGCGGCCTTGCTGAGCAGCTCGGCCGACGTGCGCAAGTGCGTCAACGTGTCGAGCTCCTCGGGGTCTGTGCTGGTGCCGTAGAGGGTGACGCGCTGGCCGGGCGGGATGTTGAGGAGCGCACGGCCCAATCGGGCGGTGGACACGAATTTCGAGAGCACCGCGAAGCGCGTTTCTGCGTCCTTGGCGTCCCAGTCCGGTCGATGGATGGGGAACGGCTGCAGCATGATGCTGTCGCCTTGGTGCGGCATCTTGTGCCAGATTTCCTCGGTGAGATAGGGCATGAAAGGATGGAGCAACCGCAGGATGGCGTCAAACGACTCGACCAGCGTGTGCCGTGTAGTCCGTGCCTCGGCGGACCCGGCCTGAAGGGTCGGCTTGATCAGCTCCAAGTACCAGTCACAGTACTCGTGCCAGATGAAATGATAGAGGTGGCCGGCCGCCTGATCGAACCGGTAGTGCTCGAGCGACGTGGTGACCTGCTGAACCGCATGATTGATGCGACTCAGGATCCAGCGGTCCGCGAACGACCGGCCCGACGGAGGAGGAGCGTCGCGCTCGCCCTCCAGGTGCATCAGGATGAACCTGGCGGCGTTCCAGATCTTGTTCGCGAAGTTGCGATACCCCTCGATGCGCTCCTCGGCGAGTTTGATGTCCCGTCCCGGCGACGCCATGGACGCCAAAGTGAAGCGCAACGCATCGGTGCCGTACTGATACATGACGTGCAGGGGGTCGATCACATTGCCCTTGGACTTGCTCATCTTCTGGCCTTCGGCGTCGCGCACCAAGGCGTGGATGTAGACGTCTCGAAACGGCACGTCGCCGGTGAACCGCAGGCCCATCATGATCATGCGCGCGACCCAGAAGAACAGAATGTCCAGGCCGGTCACCAGGGCGGAGGTCGGGTAGAAACGGCGCAGCTCCGGCGTCTCGTCGGGCCATCCCAGGGTGGAGAAGGGCCACAGCGCCGAGGAAAACCAGGTGTCCAGGACATCCGGGTCGCGAAGCAGCTCGGTGCCGCCGCATTGGGAACAGGTCGTCGGCGCGGTCCTCGACACGATGGGGCTCGCGTCCGAGGGGATAATCCAACTGCCGTCCGCTCGCTGCTGGAGCGTGCTGCCGTGGCAGGTCCGGCAGTACCATGCGGGGATCTGGTGTCCCCACCAGATCTGGCGGGAGACGCACCAGTCTTTGATCTCGCGCATCCACCCGAGGTAGTTGTTCACCCAGCCTTCCGGAACGATTCGGATGCGTCCATCCTCGACCGCACGAATGGCCGGTTCCGCCAGCGGCGCGATCTTGACGAACCACTGCGGTGATAAAAACGGCTCGACGACTGTCTTGCAGCGGTAACATTTACCAAGGGCCATCTTGTGAGCTTCAACCTTCGTGAGGGAGCCCGCCTGCTTGAGCCGTTGCTCGACCTTGGGCCGCGCTTTCAAGACGGGCAGGCCGCCGATTTCCTGGCTGACCCCGTCGTCGACCTGAGCGCTTCGCAGGCCTTCTGGATCGAGCCGGCCGTGCATGTCGAGGAGCAACAGTCGCGGCAGACGATGCCTCTCTCCGGCCTCGAAGTCGCTGAAGTCGTGGGCCGGTGTGATCTTGACCGCGCCGGTGCCGAATTCCCGGTTGACGAGAAGGGCGTCGCCGACGATCGGAATCTCACGGCTCGTGAGCGGAAGCCGGGCACGCTTGCCGATTAGGTGGTTGTACCGGGGGTCCTCGGGGTGGACAGCGACGGCCGTGTCGCCGAGCATGGTCTCCGGCCGGGTGGTCGCGACGGTCAGCGTGGCTGCGTCATCCCCGACAACGGGGTACACGATGTGATAGAGCTTGCCGGTGTGATCCTCGTGCTCGACCTCGATGTCGGACAGCGCCGTGAGACAGCGCGGGCACCAGTTGATGAGGCGCTCGCCCCGATACATCAGCCCGTCCTCGTGCAGGCGCACAAAGACTTCGCGGACGGCCCGGGACAGCCCCTCATCCAGGGTGAAGCGCAGGCGGTCCCAGTCACAGGAAGCGCCGAGCCGTTTCAACTGCTCAATGATGGTGCCGCCGGACTGTGTTTTCCATTCCCAGACCCGTGCCACGAAGGCCTCCCGACCTAGCGTGGCCCGGGAGG
>JBFISJ010000004.1:0-38924 GCA_041608595.1 Nitrospiraceae bacterium | reverse complement strand
GTCGAGCTCGACGACATGCTGCGAGAGTTGCTGTTCAAGCGAACCGCGAGCCTGCAACCCTAGGCGACGCGGTCCCCTGGCGCCTCCGTCCCGAGCCCGACGCGCGCCTGTCGCCTCGTTGCTCCTGCCTGGCCCCGTCAGCTATCCCGGAGTTCACCCTAGTTTCGCCGCCATCGCCGTTCTGTGTAAGCTGTGGAGGCGGAAGGCGTAACGGCCGGGACAATGAGGTTGTCGAAGGTTCGCGGATTCCGGCATGAGAGTGGGTGGCCGGGCTTGCCGGTGAGCCCTATCTCGAAGAGCGAACATGAGAGTGCTCTTCGTTTCCCTCGCAGACAAGGCAACAAGGTACAGCTACGATGATGACCGATCTTCTCTCAGCCAGAAGCCTCATGGCGATGTCATTAGGTTTTCACATTATATTTGCCGTCGTCGGCATGGCGATGCCGCTCTTGATGATCATTGCGGAATGGCGGTGGATTCGAACGGGCCAGGACGTGTATCTGGCGCTGGCAAAGCGCTGGGCCAAGGGCACAGCGATCCTGTTCGCTGTCGGCGCCGTCTCCGGCACCGTCCTGTCGTTTCAGCTCGGGCTCCTCTGGCCCCGGTTCATGGAATGGGCGGGACCGATCATCGGCCCGGCTTTCTCCATAGAGGGATTCGCGTTCTTCACGGAAGCCATCTTTCTCGGCATCTATCTCTATGGCTGGAATCGCGTCCGCCCGCTGATGCACCTGACAGCCGGCGCGCTGGTGACCCTCAGCGGAATCGCATCCGGCGTCTTTGTCGTGCTGGCGAACGGCTGGATGAACACGCCAAGGGGATTCACTCTCGTTGACGGGATGCCGGCCGATATCGACCCGAGTGCGGCGCTCCTCAATCCATCGGGACTCGTGCAGGTCCCCCACATGATCATCGCGGCCTTTGGGGCGACCGGGTTCGTCGTCGCGGGCATCCATGCGTTTCTCTTGCTGCGGAACCCTCGAAACGTCTTCCATCAGAAGGCCCTCATGATCGCGTTCCTCGTCGGCGGTATCGCGGCCTTGGCACAGCCGCTCAGCGGCCATTCGCTGGCGACGGCCGTCGCCGAGTTCCAGCCGACCAAGCTGGCGGCCTTCGAAGGCCATTTCAAGACCGAGGCCGGTGCATCGTTCCGATTGGGAGGGATCGTGGACAGCGAAAACGAAACGGTGTGGTATGCGCTGGAGATTCCCTACGGCCTGAGCCTGTTGCTCTACGCCGATCCCGATGCGACAGTGAAAGGGCTCGACCAGACGCCGCGCGGGCTGTGGCCTCCCGTCGGTGTCGTCCGAACGTCCTTTCAGATCATGATCATCGCGGGGTTTGCGATGGCCGGCCTCGCCCTGGTCGGATTTTGGCTCTGGTGGCGCCGCGGCGATCCCAGCCGATCCCCGCTATTCCTGAAGGCGATGGTTGTGGCCGCGCCCCTCGGGTTTATCGCGACCGAGGCCGGCTGGGTGTCGACGGAGGTGGGTCGCCAGCCCTGGGTCATCACCGGATTCCTGAAGACGGCCGATGCCGTGACCCCCATGCCCGGCTTAATGATCCCGCTCGTCATGTACGGGCTCCTCTACCTGCTGCTGGGGATCGTAGTGGTGTGGTTGATGCTGCGACATATCTCGGCATCGCCCGAGCAATATGAGATGAAGCCCTTGACTGAGCGCATGCAGGGGGTGTGATGTCACTGGAAGTCATCATTGCGGCGGTCATTCTCGGTACGCTCACCTTTTACGTGCTGCTGGGTGGAGCCGATTTCGGGGCCGGTGTCTGGCATCTCTTCGCGCGGGGCCCCAAGGCCGATGCCGAGAGAACCATCATCACCGATTCCATAGGGCCCATCTGGGAAGCCAACCATGTGTGGTTGATTGCCGCGGTCACCATTCTCTTTACCGCCTTTCCCCCGGCCTACGCCTTGATCTCGACGACGCTGCACATCCCGCTCACGCTTCTCTTGGTCGGCATCGTTCTACGCGGCTCGGCCTTCGCCTTTCGGCATTATGACGTCAAACATGACAGTCTCCACATTCGCTGGGATCAGCTGTTCGCCATCGCCAGCCTCCTGACCCCCGTCGTGATTGGGATCACGATCGGCACGATTGCCGCGGGCAACTTGCGCCTGCATGGCGGGAGTTTCGTCGAGATATTCGTCCTGCCATGGATGCAACCCTTTCCGCTGGCCGTCGGCGTCTTCGCGCTGGTGCTATTCGCCTATCTCGCTTCCGTTTACCTCGCGGTCGAGGCTCACGACGAGGATGTCCAAGAGACTTTTCGGCGTCGCGCGCTCGTGAGCGCGCTGGCTGCCGGGTTCCTGGAGCAGGTCGTGGTGCTGCTCGCAAGGACCGGCGCCCCCCAGCTCTCGGCAAGTCTCCAGGAGACGACCTTGGGCGGATTCGCCCAGCTCGGCACGGCTGCCGCCTGCTTCGCGGCCATTTTCTGCCTCTGGCAGCGCGCCTACTGGTGGGCCAGGCTCTTTGCGGTCGGGCAGGTGGTCCTGACCATCTGGACCTGGGGGCTGGCCCAGTATCCCTATATCGTGCCGCCGAACCTGACCATCGTCGAGGCGGCCTCGCCGCCGTTGACCCTGCAGATCGTGGCCGTGGTCATCAGCGCGGGAGCCTTCCTCCTGGTGCCATCCCTGTATTGCCTCTTCCGTGTGTTCAAGTACGGCTACGTCCTCGGGGGGCGACGACGAGAACCAGTCCGGGACACGGTGTGAGGTGAAGAAGCACGTCGGTACCACGCCGGCCTATTTTTTCGGGGCTCAGCATGACCGCAGGTCGTTCTAGACATTATCCCCTGACGGTATTTTACGATGGGGAGTGCCCCATCTGCGCGCGTGAGATCGCCCTTCTGAAGCGTCTCAACCGCCGGAACCGCGTCCACTTCGTCGACTTCGCAGCCCCGGCCTACGATCCGCAGCAGATGGGGTTCGGCCGAAAGGAGCTCGGCAAGGTGATCCACGCCCGGTGGGCCGATGGGTCCGTCGTGGTCGGAGTCGATGTGTTCCGGGAAGTGTGGTCGGCCCTGGGCTTCGGATTCTTCGCGCGTGTGAGTCGCCTAACCCTCATTGATCGTGTCCTCGTGTGGGGATATGACTGGTTCGCCCGGAACAGGCTCCGGCTGACCGGCCGCGAGGCCGCAGAGCACGCCACCGACCCGGAGCGGGTCGACACCGATGGCAGTGCTTGTCCGAGGTGCACCGATCGGAGGCGTGCGGGTTAGGCTATGGCAGCAGGACCGAGGCCAGAAGGGTGGACCGCCCGCGACGCCGATCGGGCTGGATATCGGACGTTCGCCCGCGAGCTTGCGGAGCGCGCGCCCGATCCGGAGGGCCGGCGCTGGCTGTTTGTCCCCGAAGACCAGCTATCCGAGGAGATCGGTCCCCTCAGCCGTGAGGATCCCAGGGCGTTGGGTATCGTGCTGATCGAGAGTGGGTGGAAGGCTTCTCGACGGCCCTATCACAAACAGAAGCTCGCCTTGGTGATCGCGAACCTGCGACAGTTCGCGCTCGAGCAGGCCGAGCGGGGCGTCGCCGTCCGATATGTGATCACGGACGAGCCCTATCGGTCGGTCCTGGATACAGTCGCTGCGGAGACAGGCACCATGACCATGATGGAACCGGCCGAACGGGAGCTCCGTGCCGATCTGGGCGCCCTCATCCAGTTGGGGCGTCTCCATGTCCTCCCCCACGAGGGGTGGCTGACGACGAGCGAGCAGTTCCTTCAGGGCGCCGGCGAACGCCCGCCGTGGCGGATGGACGGTTTCTACCGAAGGGTTCGCCGCGAGACGGGCTTGCTCATGAAAGGAGACAAGCCGGTCGGCGGGAAGTTCAGCTTCGACGTCGAGAACCGCAAAGCCTGGCCGGGAGAGCCTCACGCGCCCAGGGTCCCGACCTTTTCGGCTGACGCGATTTCAGAGGAGGTCGGCGAGCTCATCGCTCAGCGTTTCACGCATCACCCGGGCGAAGTGGATCTGGCGACTGTGCCTAGCACCAGGCGAGACGCCGAGGCGCTCTGGCGTTGGGCCAAGAAGCACTGCTTGCCCCTGTTCGGGCCCTTCGAAGATGCTATGTCCCGCGAGTCGCGGAACCTCTTTCACACGCGTATCTCGGGGCTGGTCAATCTCCATCGTCTGCTGCCGAGACAGGTCGTGCATGATGCCGCGGATCTGGACATCCCGCTTGCGAGCAAGGAAGGCTTCATCCGGCAAGTCCTGGGATGGCGGGAGTTCGTCCGCCACGTCCATGTGCACACCGACGGGTTCCGCCGGCTCCCCGACATGAAACCCCGCACCGTGGCCAGGCCGGGGGACGGCGGGTACCGGTCCTGGGCCGGGCGGGCCTGGAAATCGGTGCGCCGTCGCGGCGATCCCGACGGCGGGGCGAGTCCCTCCTTTCTGAACTCTCGCCGCGGACTGCCGCCAGCTTACTGGGGCACCCCCTCGGGATTGAGCTGTCTGGATCACGTGGTTGCCGATGTTTGGGCCGAGGGTTACAGCCACCACATTACGAGGCTGATGGTTCTGTCCAACCTCGCCACGCTCCTGGATCTCTCTCCGCGTGATCTGACGGATTGGTTCTGGGTGGCGTACACGGACGCCCATGATTGGGTCGTGGAGCCGAACGTGATCGGCATGGGCACCTTTGCGGCGGGCGACCTGATGACGACCAAGCCGTATGTTTCGGGCGCGGCCTACATCAATCGCATGAGCGATTACTGCGGGTCCTGCGCGTTCAAGCCCGACCAGAATTGTCCGATCACGTCGCTCTACTGGGCGTTTCTCGACCGCCACTACCATGAGCTCAAGGACAACCCGCGCCTGCGCCTGCCTCTTCAGTCCTTGCGGCGCCGGTCCGCCTTGCAATGCCGCCGGGACGCGCGGGTGTTTGCCACGGTGAGCGCAACGCTGAAGGCGGGACGCCTGCTCACGCCAGATCTTTTGAACAAGCCGGCAACGGCCAAGAACAAGAAGTGAGGTGGCACGATGACGAAACCGACACAGCCAGGACCTCTCGTGTTATTGACGGGCGCGACCGGGTACGTAGGCGGCCGCCTGCTGACGCGCTTGGAAGAGGTGGGGCGTCGCGTGCGCTGCCTCGCACGACGACCCGAGGATCTACGCCCTCGTGTGAAGCCGGGAACCGACGTGGTGTACGCCGACATGCTGGAGCCTGGGAGCTTGAAGGAGGCGGTGGATGGTGGGGAGATCGCCTACTACCTCGTGCACAGCATGGGCTCGGCCGGGGGCTTCGAGGACAAGGACCGCGAGGGCGCCCGGAATTTCGGAGCTGCGGCGCGGGCCGCCGGGGTCCGGCGCATCATCTACCTGGGCGGCCTGGGCGAGTCCAATGAAAACCTGTCTCCGCACCTGCGCAGCCGCCAGGAGGTCGGCGCGGTGCTGCGCGAGTCGGGTGTCGAGGTGATCGAGCTCAGAGCCTCGATCGTCATCGGGTCCGGCAGCCTGTCCTTTGAAATGATCCGTGCCCTGGTCGAACGGCTGCCCGTCATGATCACGCCCCGCTGGGTCTCCGTCACCGCCCAACCGATCGGCATTGAAGATCTCCTGGCCTATCTCCTTGCCGCGCTCGACCAGCGGGTCGACGGCAGCCGCGTGTATGAGATCGGCGGCGCCGATCAGGTCTCCTACGGCGAGCTCATGCGGGAGTATGCGCGACAACGCGGGCTGCGGCGGTTGATGATCCCGGTGCCCGTGCTCAGCCCGCGCCTGTCCAGCCTCTGGCTCGGCCTGGTGACGCCGCTGTATGCGCGGGTCGGGCGAAAGTTGATCGATAGCATCCGTTATCCGACCGTCGTACGCAATGACTCCGCACTGCGCGAATTCGCCATCAAGCCGCAGGGGGTCCGGGAGGCCATGGCACAGGCCATCAAGAACGAGGAGCAGGAGTTCGCCGCCACTAGGTGGTCCGACGCCCTCTCGGCGAGCGGCGAGCGACACGACTGGGGCGCTGTCCGATTCGGGACCCGACTGGTGGATTCACGGACGGTGACAGTGCGCGTTCCGCCCGAGGTTGCCTTCAGGCCGATCGCGCGCATCGGCGGGCGGGTGGGCTGGTATTTCGCGACCTGGCTCTGGCGCGTTCGCGGATTCTTGGATCTCCTCGTCGGGGGCGTCGGGCTGCGGCGGGGCCGTCGCGATCCGGATCAGCTACGCGTGGGCGACGCGGTCGATTGGTGGAGGGTCGAGGCTGTGGATCCGGGCCGTCGCCTGCGGCTCTTTGCCGAAATGAAATTGCCCGGTCGCGCATGGCTCGAGTTCGAGGTCGAGCCGGATGGCGGCGGCTCGGTGATCAGGCAGACGGCGATCTTCGATCCCATCGGGCTCGCCGGCCTGGCCTACTGGTATGCGACCTACCCGGTTCATCTGCTGGTGTTCTCCGGGATGCTCAGGAAGATCGCGTCAGCCGCGGATGCCTCGCGGTCTGCCGAGGATCCCGCGTCGGCGGAGAACCCTCAGTGCTGACGATGTACGTGCGTCACGGGTGGTCGTCAGCCGCATGGTGTCGGCTTGTGACCGCCCTCAGCCTCCTGCTGCTGGTACAATGCTCGGGCGGTCACTCGAGGAGCCCTATGCCGGAACCAGATCGCTTGGCGCCCTGCCCCGACTCACCCAACTGCGTGTCCTCCTTGAGTGAGGATCCTGATCATCGCATCGAGCCCTTGCGCTACGCTTCCTCCGCGGAGGTGGCACGGGACCTGCTCCTCCGGGTGCTGCACAGCCTCCCGCGCGTTCGCATCGTGACGAACGAGCCGAATTATGTCCACGCAGAGTTCGTGTCCGCGGTGTTCCGGTTCGTGGATGATGCGGAATTCAAATTCGTCGAGCAAGACAAGACCATCCAGGTCAGGTCTGCGTCCCGCGTGGGCCATTACGATTTCGGCGCGAATCGAAGGAGGATAGAAGAGATTCGGAAGCTTTTTGAGGCAGCCGGAAAAGAGCGGGCGGCTTCCGAGGTCGGCTGACGAGCTAAAGAGGAAGGGCTTAAAGCGACGAGTATATAATGGGGTGGTGCCGAAGGCGGGATTTGAACCCGCACGGGTTGCCCCACACGCCCCTCAAACGTGCGTGTCTGCCAATTCCACCACTTCGGCGCCGATTGCATTATAGGTGCGGCCCAAAATGCTTGTCAACGAACGGACCCGTCTGTAGAATCACGCGGGCCTTAGACGTGTGTCCGATTCGGTGTGATGGCGTCGTGGATGACCACGTGCGCAAGAGGGCGCGGGTGTGAGTGGTGTTGGAATGGTCGAGCAAGACTCGTCGATCGAAAATTGCCAGGTGTTCGCGTCCCAGATTGGGGCCTTTTTCGATGTGGACAACACCCTCCACCCGGGGCCGTCGATCGAGGAGCGCTTCTTCTTTCACCTGTGGGCCAAGGGACTGGTCGGGTTTCGCGAGTTCTTGCATAGCCTTCTGTTCCTGGTCCGTCACTTCCCACCGGTTACCAGACAACCCCTCCGCGAGCACAAGCTCTATCTGAACGGCAAGCAGCCATCGGTGATCCGACCAGTTGCCCGGGCATTCGTCGAGGAGGTGATTATTCCCCGGGTCTCCTCCGAGGCGATCAAGGTTCTCGAAGGTCATCGCAGCCTGGGGCACCGTCTGGTCATCGTGACCGCGTCGCTCGATTTTCTGGTCTCGCCGCTGGCGGAGTGGCTCCGCGTCGACACCCTGGTTGCGGCCCGCCCGGAGAAGCACGAGAATGGCTTCACGGGACGCATCCTGCCGCCATTCCCATACGGGGAGGGCAAGCGGACGCTCGTCGAGCGACACGCCCACGAACATGGCCTTGATCTCAGCCGGTCATACTTTTATGGTGATAGCCCCGGCGACCGCCATGTTCTCGGCCTCGTCGGGTATCCCCGCGTCGTCAACCCGATCCGTGGAATGGCGCGGATCGCCAGGCAGCAGGGATGGCCGATCCTGAGATGGACGTGAGAAGACAGCGAGGAGCGCTGAGCGAGGAACGACAGAGGCTGATCTCCATTCCTTGCTCATCGTTCAGCGCTCACCGCTCATCGGTGCTGCTATGCGTGTGACCGAGATCTTCCATAGTATTCAGGGCGAGTCCAGCTTTGCGGGCCGGCCCTGTGCTTTTGTGCGGCTGACGGGCTGTCCGTTGCGTTGCTCCTGGTGTGACAGCGAGTACACGTTTCACGGCGGCACGGACCTGACGCTCGATGAGATTCTCGCACAAGTGCGCGAGTACGGCTGCCCGCTCGTCGAGGTTACGGGGGGGGAGCCCTTGCACCAGCCGGAGGCCTTCGTGCTGGTGAGCCGTCTGTGCCAAGAGGGTTACGAGGTGTTGGTCGAGACGAGCGGCGCGATGGACATCGCCAACGTCGACCCTCGTGCGCACATCATCATGGACGTGAAATGTCCGGGTAGCGGCATGGCCGACCGAATGCGCTGGGAGAACGTGCCCCTGCTAAGAGCCAAGGACGAGGCCAAGTTCGTGATCAAAAATCGATCGGATTATGAATGGGCGCGTGATTTCGTTTGTCAGCAGGATCTGGCCCGGCGCTGCACCGTGCTGTTCGGCCCTGTGTTCGGCGAGCTCGATCTCCGCCAACTGGCCGAATGGATTCTCGCTGATCGCCTGCCGGTCAGATTCCAGGTGCAGGTGCATAAATACATTTGGGACCCCGATACCAGAGGGGTCTAAAGCGGCAAGTAAGTCAGAAAAAAGTAAGAAGGATAAAGGTAAAGGCGAAAAGAATACGAAGCTGTGGCGACGGAGGAATGATTCATGCCGTTGACCGATATTAAGGTGAAACAATGCCGCGCCCAGGCGGAGGCGGCCGAGATCATGGTCTTCTCGCATTTTGAGGAAGAGCGCACACTCCGGGACGAGGCGGCCGCAGTCGATCGCGCGCTGGGCGGGGCGCTGCGCGAGCTCATCAAAAGCGCGGAATTTGAGGGCAAGGCCAACCAGGTCTCGGTCTTCCATACCCAGGGTAAAATCCCCGCGAAGCGTGTGTTGCTGGTGGGGCTGGGAAAGAAAAAAGATGCACGGCTCGATGCCGTGCGTCAGGCCATGGGATCCGCCGCGAAGCGCGCGCACCAGCTCGGCGCCAGCTCGTTTCACGCGGTGCTGCCCGACCTGGGCATCCCTCGCGCCGGCGCGTCCCAGGTCGCTCAGGCCATGGTCGAAGGGGCGATGCTGGGCGGGTACGAATTTCGAGCATATCGAACGGAGGATTCGAATCACCGAAAGGGGCCGACGCGATTGACCCTGCTTGTCTCGCGCGCGGATCGTCTTAAGGACAGTGAGGAGGGCGTCAGGCGCGGGCGTGCCAGCGCGGAGGCAACGTGGCTGGTGCGCGACCTGTGCAATCATCCTTCCAACGTGATGACACCGACGAGGATCGTGCAGGAGGCCAAGTCGGTCGCCAAAGAGCGCGGGGTCAGGCTGAAGGTGCTTGAGCAGCGTGATATGGAGCGGATGGGAATGGGAGCCTTGCTGGGTGTGGCGCGCGGCAGCCACGAGCCGCCGAAGTTCGTCATTCTGGAATATACGGGATCCCGCCGCAAGGGCCGCGATGCCGGGCCCATCGTGCTCGTCGGGAAGACAATCACCTTCGACACGGGTGGGATCTCCCTCAAGCCTGCCGAGAACATGGAGCAGATGAAAGCTGACATGACGGGGGGCGCCGAGGTCCTTGCCACGATCCGCGCGGCAGCGCGGTTGCGCTTGCCGCTGCACGTGATCAGCATTCTGCCTGCAACCGAGAACATGCCGGGCGGTCGAGCCATCAAGCCGGGCGATATTCTAAAAACCCTTTCGGGAAAGACGGTAGAGGTGCAAAATACCGATGCCGAGGGGCGACTCATTCTTGCGGACGGTTTGGCCTACGCCACGCGCTATAAACCCCGCGCCATCATTGATGTGGCCACGCTCACAGGCGCCTGTATCGTCGCGCTGGGGCGGCACGCGATCGGGATGTTCGGCAACGACGATGCGCTGAAGCGCCGGGTTGAGGAAGCCGGCGAGGCGGCTGGCGAGCGCGTTTGGGAGATGCCGCTGTGGCAGGAATATTTCGAGCAGCTTAAGAGTGACGTGGCGGACATGCGAAACATCGGCGGACGGCCCGCAGGGATGATCACCGCGGCGATGTTCTTGAAGCAGTTTGTTGGCGACTCCCCATGGGTCCACCTCGACATTGCGAGCACGGACTGGGGGGACAGCGAGCGGCCCTACACCGCGAAGGGCCCCACGGGAATCGGGACCCGGCTGCTGGTGCAATATCTGTTGAATGAAGCGAGGACCAGAGGCCAATGACTCGAAGCCTGACCCTTCGTGAGAAAGTCGGCCAGTTGTTCATGGTCGGGTTTTCGGGCACGACCGTGTCCAAGGACCTGGCCGGCTTCCTGGCGGAGTACAAGCCCGGTGGCGTGATTCTGTTCTCGCGCAATCTCCGGTCGCCGGACCAAATCGTGCGGCTGACCAACCAGCTCCAAAAGCTCGCCGGCCCGCAGCCGCTGTTCATCTCGGTGGATCAGGAAGGAGGGCGGGTCTCCCGGCTCCCTCCGGCGTTCACCATTTTTCCCCCCTGCGCGGTCCTCGGGCGGTGCGACTCGTCCGAGCTGACCTATGCGGCGGCGTCGGCCACGGCGACCGAGCTGCGCGCGGTAGGCATCAACATGAACATGGCTCCCGTGTTGGACGTTGACACGAACCCCGACAACCCGATCATCGGGGATCGCGCGTTCAGTGCCAGCGCGACGCAGGTGTCGGCGCAGGGTCTGGCCACCCTGGCGGGACTTCAGGACAACAAGGTGATCGCCTGCGGCAAGCATTTCCCGGGTCATGGCGACACCTCGGTGGATTCCCACAAGGCCCTGCCGAATGTGACCTTGTCGGCGGACCGCCTCAGGGAAATCGAGATCCGGCCATTTCGACACGCCATCGAGAACGGTCTGGCCAGCATCATGACCGCGCACGTACTCTACACGTCGTTGGACGACCGCCGGCCCGCCACGCTGTCCCCCTACATCGTGGGTGACTTGCTGCGTGGGGAGCTGGAGTTTGAGGGCCTGATCATTACTGATGACCTCGAGATGCAGGCCATTGTCGACCACTACAGCATCGAAGATGCCGCCGTTGAGGCTTTCAAGGCAGGCGCCGACATCCTGTTGCTGTGCAAAGACCGCGGCAAGATCACGGCGGCGATGGAAGCCCTGTGCAAGGCCGTCAAAGAGGGCCAGATCTCGGAGGCCAGGCTCGAGGCTTCGCTCCGCAGGATCGCCCTGATCAAGCAACGCTTCCTCCTTCCCTCCCTGCCGGCCGAGGCCCGCACCGCCAAAGAGGTCGTCGGCAACAAAACCCACAAAACTCTCCTGGCCTCCATCCTCGACGCCAGCCAGCGACGTCCCAGGCTGCAGACGGCAGAGCCGTGACCGACAAGCCCGCCGGCCCACGAGAAATCTGGGCCTGGTGTATGTACGACTTCGCCAACTCGGCCTTCACGACCCTCATCATCACGGTCGCCTACAGCGTCTACTTCGTTCAGGTCGTGGCCGGACACCTTGCGTCGGGTGACGCCGAGTTTTATTGGACATGGGCCTATGCGGCGTCCATGATCGTCGTCGCCGTGCTGTCTCCCAGCCTTGGTGCATTCGCCGATGCCCGGGCCCTCAAGCGTCGGTTTCTGGTCTGGTCTACCCTGGTCTGTGTCGGCTGCACGGCACTCCTCGCCTTCGTACAGGCGGGGGACATCGTCGCGGGTCTTTTGCTTTTCGGACTCGCCAACATCGCGTTTGACCTCGGGTTCGTCTTCTGCAGCGCGTTTCTGCTCGAGATCACCACGCCTTCAGCCATGGGGCGCGTGTCCGGATACGGGTGGGGATTGGGATACGTTGGCGGGCTGCTCTCTCTCCTCGTCGCCTACCCTTTCGTGGTCGGTGGCTTTACCGAGGCGAACCTTCCCTTGTACCGCGCGAGCTTTGCCGTCACCGCGGTGTTTTTCTTGCTGGGCGCCATACCCACATTTCTGTATCTTCAGGAGCGCGCAATCCCGGAGCCCGTCAGGCCAGGTGAGCAGGTCTGGCGACAGGGTTTCGAGCGGATCGCCGAAACGGCGCGGCACCTACGCCGATACCGTGACCTCGTGGTCTATTTGGCCGCCTATTTGATCTATACTGACGCGATTAATACGGTCGTGCTCCTCGCCGGCATCTTCGCGAACAAAGTTCTGGACTTTTCTCCCGCTGATCTGATTACCTATTTCATTGTGATGCAAATCACCGCCGGACTGGGTGCAGTGTGGTTCGGCTTTCTCGCAGATCGAATCGGCGCAAAGCCGACGATCACCATCACGCTGTTTGTTTGGATCGGTATCGCCTGCGCTGCAGCGTTGGTGCAAACGAAGACACAGTTTTACATCATCGGGTTCTTCGCGGGCGCCGTGTTGGGCGCGAATCAGACGGCCAGCAGGACTCTTTTGGGAAGGTTCACGCCACCCGGCAAGCAAGGCGAGTTCTTCGGGTTCTTCTCCTTTGCGGGCAAGTTTGCCGCTGTTGTCGGACCGCTGGTGTACGGCTCCGTCATGAAACTTGCGGGAAGCCATCGATGGGCGGTGCTGTCGATCGCCGTATTTTTCATCAGCGGGCTTCTGTTGTTTCAGCTTGTGGACGAGAAACGCGGCGTGGCGGCGGCGCACCATCCGGCAAGTTGACAGGTGAGAAAGTTCCACCGTGAGAGCGTGGCAGACGTTGCAACCTTGTCACCTTCCAACTGGTTCAACGCCTGACGTCGAACGGAATCGACTATGGGACTCAAAAAGGGAGACATCATCGACGAGCACAAGCGGCACCCACAGAGCTGCGGCCTCGTGGTCAAGGTGATGGGGGGTGGAGAGGGATTCGAGAAGGTGGTTTGCTGCGACCACGAGTTGACCGAGGAAGACCTGGTGTCGGACATCGAGTCCCGAACAGGACGAAAAAAGGGAACGGTGGCACCCTCGCTGATTATCGATGAAAAGAAGTTGTACCCGGACTCCTGTGGGTTGCGCGTGATGGTGATCGATGGCGGAGCGGGGTTCAGGGAAATTCGCTGCTGCGGACATTCTCTGACCGTGAACAGCGTGCGAGAGATGAAGTTCGGCCGCATGCGAGGCCCTGTCTCGGACGATCCAGGGCCTGGAACCGGTCCGGTGGGGCATGCGTAGCGTTGGGAAAGACGTGAAAAGTGAACGGTGGAAAGTGAGACGAGTCGGAGAGATGAAAAATCCGCCTACCCTGGGCCGATACCCATGCGAGGATGCACCCCGACTTCGCCCAGGCTTCGGCGGGCAGGCACGCGTCACGATTTGAATGGCTGACCAACGGGAACAGCGGCTCAAGCAGTGGGTGTCGTGGATGCGGTGGCTCGATCAATGGGGCTACATCACGGCTGGCTTCAGCTTTTTGGTTCTCGGCATGCTGGTATTCATCTATGCCTGGGTCTCGTTCGGTGGGTCGGCGTGGGACGGCAGGTCCGGGTGGGACGCCTTCCTTCCCGCAGCGTTGAGGCTCGTCAATGACCTCCTCCTGGTGATCATCCTTCTCGAGCTGTTTCGGACGATCATCCGGTTCCTGCAAACCGACGTCATCACGCTCGAGCCCTTTCTTAATATTGGCATTATCGCCTCCATACGACGCATCCTCACGTCAGGCGCTGAGCTGGCCCATTTCACGGAAGTATCGGACGCGATGTTCGATCGCTACCTTGTGGACATCGGATTGAACGTGGGCGTCGTGATCGTGCTAACCGGAGCCGCGTACCTGGTCAGGCGCAGCCATAGCCTGTCGCCGGATCCGACCGTGTCGACTAAGTCCTAGCTCCCGGATCGATCCCTCTGCTGCGCCGGGGGGCGCCCGGCGGGTGCCCGCCATCCCATGCGTATGAATGGTGCCCCGAGACCATTCCTCGAAAGTAGCTCTACGAAAGTTTGCCTAGCCCGCTCGAACGGGCAGTAGCCTGCCTCACGTGCAGTCCTGTATGTCATCAGCACGGTGGGGGCGCGTCCTTGCCCCCCGAAGAGAGCGACGCCGACTCCTCGACGCGCTCATCGGGGTTCTATGAAAGTACGGCGGTCAGCACGAGTCCAGGTTCAGTGTCCCTGCTCCTTTTCCGGAGAGGATGTGACCGGAGAGGGGGTGGTCATCAATCTTTCCCTGCCCGGATGCGCCGTTGAAAGTGCCACCCCTCTGCCGATCGGGAGCCGTATCGAGTTGCACCTGTTGCTGCCGATACACTTCTTCCCGGTCGCGGTGGATCACGCAGAGGTGGTGTGGTCGAGCGACGCACGATTCGGGGTGAAATTCCTCCGTATTCGGTCCGGGGACGAAGCCCGCCTCCAGCGGCTCATCGAGCAATATCTGCGGCACGACAGGGACGTCCTCACCTGCGCCGGTCTTCCTCATGGGGGCAGGCCGTGGCCTGCGGTGCCAATGTCCACCGGTCCGGGGTCCGTTTTTGTGGCATTCACCCTTGGGCCCGGTGGTCCCCGGTATTCGCTCTCTCATTGAGCCGTCGTCCGCCCCATTGCGGCGCATTCTCTCCACTTTCGCCGTCTGTCCTCCTCCTCCGAATCACGGGTTGGTGATCCACGCACATCTCGGTCGGTGCGCGTGAGGGGCATGCATCGCTTTCGTGTTGCCCTCTTGATGCTGTATCTGTAATATTGCGCAACTGCGACGTCATCTGGCGGACGCAACCCGACCATTTTTAGAAAGGAGCACATCATGGCCGCGAAACGAAAAGCGCGCAAAGTCAAAAAGAAGGCCTCCCGTGCCGCGAAGCGGACGAAGCGCAAGGCCCGCAGGGCTAAAGGTAAGGCCAAGGGTAAGGCCAAGTCGGCGGCTCGACGCGTGCGTCGGCGTGTGCGAGCCACGGCGAAGCGTGCCAAGAAAGCCGGGAAGACCGCCAGAAAGAAGGCCCGGCGAGCCGGCAAGGCCGTACGGAGGAAGGCACGCAAGACCGGGAAGGCTGTGGGCAAAGCGATCGGCCGTGCCGTCGGGAAGGTCGAGCAGGTGTTCAGTCGGGCCGTCGACGCGGCCAAGACCACGATGAAGTAGGTACGGGTTGCACGGGACGGGTCCTTGCGGACGCGCTCCTACTCCCCCTTTGCACTGCCAGCCACGTCTCCGTGAACCGGAATGGCCGGGCTGCGAGCCACGCAGCCTGGCCTTTTCCGGCCGCGGTCTCCTGACATGCCACTCCTCGTTCGGAGTACCGCTTTTTCAACCATTGCTCCCCCTCTCTCGGGTGAGGCTTTTTCCGAGAAGCTGCTTCATACTTACTCCAACGGCGTCGCCGATCGCGACGGCCGGATGAGAGATGGAACGAGCACCGACGCCATGAAAGACGACAGCGGAAACTCCTCCGGGACCGTCGCGCCCAAGGCCGACGCCACCCAGCCCTCGCTGCTTCAAACTCGCCGCGAGGACCGCGTCCACGACCGGGCTGATACCGATTTTCGCGCGTTTTTTACCGACGGGCAGTACCTTGAGGGGGAAGGCACGGTCCTGGATATCTCGAAATCAGGCTGCCGGGTGCTCTGCCCCTGCGACTTGAAAGAGGGGACCACGGTCGAGGTATGGCTCTTCATGCCCAACTATGAGTGGCCGCTCCGAATCGAGCGCGCGCTTGTCCGGTGGACAGAGGGGGAGGAATTCGGGCTCCAATTCCTGACACTCCGGCCGGCTCAGCGCGAACGCCTCCGCCATTTCCTCCGACAGCATTCCGCCCCCCTGAGCAATCCTCGCACTTGGCAATAACCGGCATTTTCGTGCGTGGGCGACGTCAGCCTACAAAGACCAGACGCACGCAGGCCTCGTCGGGACCGCGCGGCTTGCCGTCGTACGTGGAAAAAGGACGATGCCGTGAGGTGAAGCGGCGGTCTGAGGAATGGCACTGCGCCCTCAGACCGCCGCAGAGGTGGACGTCTCGGTCCCTCTGGTGGGACCGCAGGGGCTAGCCGATGTACTCGGAGGCTTGCTCGTAGCGTTCGCCGAGGAGCCGCAGGGCGTTGTTCACACTGTTGCGCACTTCATCCTCGCTGAACTTGCCGTGCTCCGTAAAGTCGAATTTTTGGAGCTCGCGTTCCGTAATGTCCCTGAGCGAGATCAGTTCGAGAATGACCCTCTCCGGCTTCTTGCCTTCGGGTAGATCGAGACTATCGGACTTGGCTTTTAATTCGCCGATCATGCCGTCGACTCTCTTGAGAAATTTTTTTACCGAGGCCCGGTAGGCCTTTTCCCCCTCCGGCAGGGAGTCGACGTCAATGGCCTCGGCCCGAGCCTGCTCGGGTAAGGCGACCTGCCACGCAACCAGGCAACCGAGCAGAGCGACCAGCAAGACAAGATGCATGACAACGACCTTTCGCATTTCCTTCTCCTTTCCTAGCGATGAACTTGTGTGACCAGTGGGACGTCGTGACAAGGGCGTGTGGCCCGCTACGCCGGCCCCGTGCTGTCGAAGAACCCCCGACCGCTGGGCGCAAGGGGCCGTATGTTGAAACATCGGGGGGCGAAGAGTCAAGCCGTCCAGACATGAAGACGTGGGCATCGGGCCATTGGCGGCACGCATGCGCAGGCCGGTGTGCGTCGACGGGTCGACTCCGTGACCGGCCAGAAGCTGTCGCCTGCAGCCTTGCTCAGCCCCCATTCGAGGCCCCTCCAAAGCAGGCCCGATGGGAGCTTCCCGCTCGACCCGCGTACGGGCCGCCGGCAAGGCCCTTGCCCTCGCTTTGCCTGAGAGGGCTGGTTTGTTGACAACTTATGGCTCTCGGCTAAGCTTGGATAGGCCACGAAAAGCCCCTGATTCTCGTCCTGGCGCCGACACCCACGAGCCAGAAAAACACGTTTTTATAAAGGCTTACGAGGGGACGCGTCAAGCCTCGCTGAGGAGATGTCCAGTGTTGTGCGATGCGAAGTCGGATGTCGGCTTAAAACGGTCGACCAACGAGGATCGGTTCCTTGTGGACCGTGAGCGGGGACTATACGTGGTCTGCGACGGCATGGGTGGACAGGAAGGCGGTGAGGTGGCGAGCCAGCTCACCATTGAGGCGATCCGGCAGTATGAGCCGCTCGCCTCGGGCTCCGATGCGCACGATGTCATCGGGATGTACGATCAGGGCTTCTCGCCCCAGACGAATCGTCTCGCAAGTGCCGTGCGCCGTGCTAACCATGTCGTCTACCAGGAAGCCCAGAGCCGGCCCGAATACCGGGGAATGGGGACAACGGTGGTCGCTGCACTGATGCAGGGACCGATCGTCTCGATCGCCCATGTGGGAGACAGCCGGCTGTACCTGATTCGCGGGAAGAGTATCGTGCCGCTCACCTCGGACCATTCTCTGGTGGCCGAGCAGGTGCGGTCGGGGATGCTGACCGAGGAGCAGGCGCGGCGGTCTTCCCAGAGGCACATGCTGACGAGAGCCGTCGGGATAGGACCGACCGTTGACGTCGAGCTCGGAGAGGTTCCCGTGAGGACTCATGACATTTTGCTGCTCTGCTCCGATGGATTGACGCGCGAAATCGAGCCGCCGGAGCTGCTCTGCACGATCAAAGACACCCCCGATCTCACGGCGGCCTCGACTCGTTTGATCGACATGGCGAACGCGCGCGGAGGCGAGGACAACACGACCGTGGTGTTGGTGGCGGTGCAGCCGTCCACCGCGTCGGGATTCTGGCATCGCATGCTCCGACCGTTTATCAACGGAGCCCGCATCAACGCTTCGAGCTAGGAGGCAACTTATGGCGGAGGTCGTAGCGCAGGCGCCGAAGCTGATTCTCAAGAGCCAGGGGGCGGTGCTGAAGGAGTGCGTCATCTCCAAGGACGAGCTCACCATCGGCCGCAAGCCCGACAATGATGTGGTCCTCGACGACGCGGCTGTGTCCGGCCACCACGCGAGGATCGTCAAGATCCAGGCGGTCTATTTTGTCGAAGACCGGCAGAGCACCAACGGAATTCTCGTCAACGGCCACAAGGTGGACCGCAAGCAGCTCCGGGACGCTGACGTCGTGACGATCGGGAAGCACCGTCTCGTGTTCCTGGAGGAAGGAAAAGCGCCCGCGCCCGCTCCGCCTCCGGCGGTGGCCGAGGCGGATAAAACCGTGGTCATTCGCAGCGGCGAATTCGGCACACCAGCCAACGGTCGGCGCAGGGTTGGTCTGCTGCGGGTGCTCGACGGCAGGACCGAGCACAAAGAATACCGCCTGACCAAGCAGCTCTCGATGATTGGCTCAAAGGCTGACGCGTTCGTGAAACTGACCGGGTATTTTGCGCCCAAGACCGCCGCCATCATTGGTCGTCGCGGTCAGAGTTACTACGTCACGATTCCGGAACGTGGGAAAGCCGTGCGTGTCAACGAGCTTGCCGTCGACGGCGAGGCGGATCTCAAGGACGGAGATCTCATCGAGGTTGCAGGCGTCAAGATGCATTTCTCGCTCAGGGACGTCCCCTGATCGAGGAGGTCTGTGCTCGTTAAATGTGGGGGAAGAGTGGAAGGCACGTCGAGCCCGTCCCTGATTGCCGATCGGTTAGTCGTGCCCGGCATCGAGGCGGGATGGCTCAGCCACGCGGGGCGCGTCCGGAATCAAAACGAAGACGCCGCCGCTGTGGTCGCCTTGCCCGTGGATCGCGGGGTGTTCGTCGTGATTTCCGACGGCATGGGTGGGCATGCCGGGGGTGAGATCGCCAGCCGGCTCGTGTGCGATCGCCTGCTCCAATCGGTGGAGGCGTTGGGAGCCAATCAATCCCCGCGCGAGCGGTACGAAACGTTGTGCTCGGCCATTCGAGAGGCGGATGGTGCCGTCCGCACGGTCGCGGCGGACCAGCTTCATCTGAGCGGCATGGGCGCGACCGTGGTGGCCGCGGCCGTGACCCCGCGAAGCGTCCTGCACGCCTATGTGGGAGACAGCCGGCTCTACCTGTTTCGTGACGGGGGCCGTGTCTACCGGACGCAGGACCAGACGGTGGTCGAAGTCTTGCGGCAATTGGGACAAGTACGGGAAGCGGATATGGGAACCCATTCCCAGCGGAACCAGTTGTTGGCCTGTCTCGGTGGGTCTTCCGCGCACTCGCGTTGCGAGGTCGCGCCTCCATGGCTCGACGACGCTGCTCAGCAGGAAGCCGCGCTCGCGCTCGAGCCAGACGATACGCTGGTCTTCTGCTCGGACGGGCTGAGTGGTCAGGTGTCGGAAGCGATGATCGCGCAGATCCTGTCGGCGAGCAAGCAGTCAGCACCCCAGATGGCCACCAGGTTGGTCGAGGCGGCGCTGGCGGCCGGCGGGGCGGACAACATCACGGTGGGCGTGGTGAAGATCACGTGACCACGAGGGGCACGAGGCCGTGCGCGAAACACATGATCGGGTGCAGACGGTTCACCGAAGGACCCTTGGCAAGGCGGGATCGCCATGATTAGCGCAGAGTTGCTCAACGGCACCGTGGTCGATAATCGATATCGACTCACCCGCAAGATCGGGAAGGGCTCCTATGGCTGGGTTTTCGAGGCCGTGGAGGAGATCGCCGGGAACTACGTCGGCGAGGTCGCCGTAAAGCTGCTGGCCCCCGAAGACGACATGCAGCGCGAAATGGTCCTGCGGGAGATCCGGGCTTTGGCCGGGCTGACGCACGAGTACATCATCGGGTACCGGACATCAGGGCTGATCCCCGACGGCCCGCTGAAGGGCATGATCTTTCTCGTGACCGAGCTCGGGGACTGCCCCTTGTCGCGGCGTATCCCTCCTCACGATCGACTTGCCGAACAGGAAATCTGGAGCATGGGACGCGGGCTGGCTCTGGCGCTCGCCCACATCCATACCAAGCAGTCCGTCCACCGTGACGTGAAGCCTGAGAACGTCCTCCGCGTCAACGGGAGCTGGAAGTTGGGCGACTTCGGCTTGGTGCGGGCGGTCGAAGGCGCCCAAATGTCCGCCTCCGGGGCCAAGGGCACCCTGCGCTACATGGCGCCTGAGTCGCTGACCAACGAGATCACGGCGGCCACGGACGTCTATGCCTTCGGCGTGACTCTGCTCCGTTGCCTGACCGGCGGCTACGCGCACGAGGGAGAGACGGAGGGGGAGTTCATTGCCAACTTGATGAACAAGCCGCCGAAGCTTCCGTTGGAGGTTCCTGCCTCGTGGCGGCCCCTCCTGGACGGCTGCCTGGAACGTGATCCGCGTCGTCGCTGGACGGCCGCCCATCTCGCACAGCAGCTGGAGCTGGGGCCCCAGGCGCTCCCCGTCGCGAGCGAGGAGGCCAGACACCGATCCAATGGCGAGGATCGGTACCATGAGGACCGGACGGTTCAGCTCGAGGACCCAATCTCGGACGCGGCTCTGTCGACGGACAGGCCTCCAATGATCCAACGCATCCCGCGCCCGCCCAAACCGGCTAGTGAGTTCCGATTCGCGAACGTGGATCCGGCGGAGATCCTTCGAGCCGCGACGCCCCGCAAGACGCGGAGACAAGGATCTCCCCGGCGGTTCGTGGCCTACGCGGCGATCCTCATGCTGGTAGCGGGTGGGGCTGCCGTCTTTGCCACCCAGTCGGCGAAGATCAGCGCGCTGGTGCAGGATGCCGGATCGGACGCGGCCCATTGGCTCAACCCCGCAGAGGTCCTCGAGTTGGCGATCATGGTGGATCGGCCCGTCCATGTGCGACGGGAGCCCAGTCCCCATGCCCGCACCTTGGGCACGCTCACCCGCGACACGGTTGTCAAGACGCTCGGGAAAGAGGGGGAGTGGTACAGGATTCAAATGCCGACCGGAGGCGTCGCGTGGGTCCACGAGTCCGCCTTCACGGGTGTCGGATCCCCTGCGGAACCGTCGTCCTCCTCACCCTCAGACCTCCGGCACAGGCCGCAACCGGTCGCCGCCGGTCAAGGCATCCGCTCAGGTGCGATGGAGGACTCTTCAGGGTCCGCACCTGGCCGGCAGGTGAGCGTGGGTGGCGGGAGCGGCGAGGGCCAAGGGATCGACTCTCTTCGCCGCCAGACTAATGATGGCAGGAGCGAGCACGTGGGCAAGGCCAGAGGTCCCAGGGCAAGAGCGCTGCGCATCGCGAAGGAGCGGTGCAAACGAAACCCGTCGCTGCGAATCTGTCGTGAGCTGAGGCGTCGCGCACGGTGAGAGGCCTCTTCACGGGCGTTCCTTCCGGCTGCGCACCGATAACAAAGAAAGGCGGCCCGGCGTCTACGATCGGGTTTTTTCCTTTCATCCCACACCAAACAATCCGGGTAAAACAAAGGTGACTGTGTCCTCATGGATGGTATGAACACGACCGCTGGAAGCGCGGGGGTTGGCACCACCGCGAAAGAGGCACTGGAGTCGAGTCTTGACAGGGTGCTTGCAGGTTCCGCGAGCCGGTACCTGATCCTCATCCTGCACACACTGGTCACCATCGTTCTGAGCTACCAGTTGGTTTTCACGGCAGCGTCACTGCTTTCCGCCGTGCCCCGCGAGCTGATCGTCTCCGGTCTTCTGGGTAGTACGCTCATCCTGGCTGCCCTCCCCGACCGGGCCTGGGCCACGAAATGGCTGGCCGGGGGTCTGGTGATCATCGATACCCTGGCCACTAGTTTAATCCTCTATCTGTCCGGTAACGCGAGCTCCAATCTCTACCTGACGTACTTCCTCATCATGCTCCTGGCCGCGTTCGCACCCTCGTTGAAGCAGATGACGGCACTTGCCTTTCTCCTCTGTGCGGCGCATGGCGCGACGCTTTACTTGGAGCTAGGACAGTCCGGCATGCTCGAGGAGGGGCGCCTGCTGACCATCCCCGTGTTGTTCATTCTTGCCATGTTCTACGGCGTCACCACCGAGTCGGCTCGCAAGCTGAGCCGTGACAAGGCGGACCTCCTCCTGCACATCAAGGAGCGAAAACGGGCCGAGGAGGAAAATCTGCGTGCCCAAGCCTTCATCACCTCAATCGTCGAAAACCTTCCGAACATGCTCTTCGTCAAGGATGCGGAAAACCTCGCCTTCGTGAGGCTCAACAAGGCCGGAGAGGATCTGTTGGGGTATCCCCGTCAGGAGCTGATCGGAAAAACGAACCATGACTGCTTTCCCAAGGAGGAGGCCGATCTGTTTTCCGCGCAGGACCGGAGCGTGTTGGACGAACGGTATCTTCTGGACATCCCCGAAGAAGTCATCCGAACCAAACACAAGGGCACGCGGACTCTTCATACGAAGAAGATTCCCATCCTGGACGAGCAAGGCAACGCGCGGTACCTGCTTGGGATCTCCGAGGACGTCACCGAGCGTCGCCGGGCCGAGGAGGCGCTGCGGGTCAAGACCGAGCAGTTGCAGGCCATCAGCGAATGCATGACGCAGTTCCTCGAAGACGGCGACTGGGGCCGCGCCAGCTCATACCTCCTGCGAAGCGCCCTGAAACAAACCGGCAGCGAGTACGGGTTCATCGGCGTGCTGAAGGAAGGGCAAGCCTTGCAGGTGCTCGCTTCCGGAGCGCTTTCCCCGGAGGGAAATCTGCGCAGCCTGGCCCGCAAGGTCGGACACAAGCGCGGCACGACCGGCGAGGGGGAAGTGGTCCATCTTGAATCGATGCTGGGAGAAGTGATCACGAGCGGGCGTGTCGTGCTCTCGAACGACTGTCGCGGCACGTCGCCCTCGGGGAACCTGCCCTCCAATCTGCCCCCCCCGCGGCATATTTTGGGTGTTCCCATTCTTCACGGTCCCGAGGTGGTCGGGATTATCGGGGTCGCCAACCGCCTCGGAGGATATACGGGTGAGGAGCGGGGCCGTCTGGAAATTCTTATGCAGGCAGCCGGCGTGCTGTACGACAGCTATCGCCGGCAAGTCCGGGAAAGTGATCTGGAGAACCGTCTCGTCCTCTCCCAAAAGCTCGAGGCGGTCGGA
The DNA here is from genome assembly GCA_041608595.1 of Nitrospiraceae bacterium. Lineage (GTDB taxonomy): Bacteria > Nitrospirota > Nitrospiria > Nitrospirales > Nitrospiraceae > JBFGRM01. The sequence continues at coordinate 16,025 of JBFISJ010000004.1, read as the reverse complement.
CGGCTAGCCGGCGGCATCGCGCACGATTTCAATAATCTTCTGACCATCATTGTCGGGTATTGCCACGTCCTGTTGAAACGCATGGACCAGGCCGACCCGCTTCGGAAAGGAATCGGAGAGATCAGGCGCGCCGGAGAGCACGCAAGCTCCCTGACCCAACAGCTCCTCGCATTTAGCAGACGACAGGTGCTGAAGCCGAAAATCCTGAACCTGAACGCGGTCGTCTCCGAGCTGGCGCCGATGTTGTTGCCAGTGATCGGGGAGCAGATCCACGTCGTGACCAAACTGGATCCAAAATTGGGCAACGTCGAGGCTGACCCCGGGCAGATTCAGCAAGTGCTCATGAATCTTCTGATCAACGCCCGCGACGCTATGCCGGACGAAGGCCAATTGACCATTGAGACCGCCAACGTCGACTTCTCCACGGCCTACAAACGTGGTCAAGTCGAGCTTTCTGGGCGTTTTGCCTCGCTGTCGGTCACCGATACCGGTTTGGGCATGGATAAGGAGACCCAATCCCACGTGTTCGAGCCCTTCTTCACGACCAAAGCCCAGGGAGAAGGGACTGGCCTGGGCCTCGCCACCTCTTACGGCATTATTAAGCAAAGCGGCGGGTTCATCTTCGTCGACAGCGAGCCTGAAGAAGGGACCACCTTCAAGATCTATTTGCCCCGTGTCGATGCGGCCGCCCAGGCGGAGGAACTGGAGAAACCCGAGGCGGTCACGGTCGGAGGGACCGAGACAGTCTTGCTGGTCGAAGATCAACCGGGGGTCCGAGCCCTGCTGCGGCAGGCTCTGGAACAGAGCGGGTACACCGTGCTCGAGGCGGAAAACGGCAGCGAGGCCCTCGAGGTCAGCAAACAGCACGCGGGCGCCATCGATCTTCTCCTGACCGATCTCGTGATGCCAAAGATGGGTGGGCCGGAGGTCGCCACGCAACTGAGTCGCGAGCGTCCCACAATAAAGGTGCTCTACATGACGGGCTATTCGAGAGATGCGATGGCGCGACGGAAAATCGCGAGTGGGACCGACCACTTGCTCCAGAAGCCCTTTACGCCCGATGTGCTGGTTCGAACGGTCCGACAGGTTCTCGACGGCGACCTGTCCGCTTCCGTGGGCCCCTCCCCGGTCGGGTATTGACCCGCCTCTCGCCTCGTTCTCACACGATATCCTCCTGTCCTTCCCCTTCGGCTCACTTTCTCTCATTCGTTCATCGCGCGTTCGATCACCCCAGACATCGACCGCAGAGGGTGCACCCGCGCGCCGTCTTCCTCAACGCGCGCGTATCCGTCGGGGCGGAGCTGTCGCTGTCGTTGACAGCAAGGCTCGATCGTCGACAGCGCGCGTCTCGCCTCACGCTATGAGGCACGCAAGACCCGCCATGTGAACTGGACCCCAAAAACAACATGATCGGGCAGTGATGCGAGGCGAGATCATCGCGGACCCGGCATCGGCGATCTCCTTGCAACAGGCAAATCACATGGAAGGAGTGAAGCCGCCATGCTCGATGAGTCGGGACAATCCCGGAGCGCATGCCGGACACGGACCACCCTCTCCCCCACGCGGCGCGACGCTGCGCCGTACGGCACAGTCCGCCGCGGCCGAGCCGGACTGCCTCGAGGCGCGTTGACAGTCCACGGCCTCGGTGTGGTGATGTTCACAGGAACGGAGACCTACGCAGAGGCTTGAAAACCCACGGTCTCACGCGCTGCCGATCGGATGGCTACCCCGGCTAAACTGTCGGGGAGGGGTCCGGCATCGGGGTGCAGCATCCATGTCGAGCGCTGGGAAGGCAGTTGCTTCCAGAAGACGACGGAGCCAGACAGGGGTGCCCTCGATCGCGTGCTCGGGATCGTCGTGGACTTTGACCGCTTCAGCCTCGCTCGCCGGCAACGTGACAGGGATCACCTCGTCTATCGCTCGTCAGAGACATTCGGGCCGCAGTTCTCCCACGTCGTAATGGAGCCGCGGACTCGAGCATTCAACCTGGGCTTGCACCTTCGTTTCGAGTATGCGTTTTGATGAGCCTGAGACGGGCCCCCCTGTGCAACACCTCTCCGTCCGATCCCCTTGCCTGCCACTTCTCGTTGTGGCAATATGCCCGCTCCCTGCGGGGCACGATCAATGGCGACCTTGCTGGAGTATGTCGGGAATGTGCATATCTACCTCGGCCCCTACCGAGGGAATCCAATCGCGCTGTATCTGAAGCGAAACGGAGATCGGTGCTTCATCTCGCCGAAGGTCTACCCGTGGAACGACGTCGTCGGCGTCGGGGAAACACCGAACAAGGCCGCGGCCGATTTCGAGGACAAGTGGAAGTCCAAGGGCCTTTCGCCCGATATGTACACGGGGCCGTCTTGGGAAGGAGGGATCAAACCGGAGCGGCCGAAACCGGCGCCCCCGCCGAAGCCCGCGGCCGCAGCGGCACCGGCGGGAGCCACCCAGTCGAGCAAGGGCGCGGCCCAGACGGTGGTCCCCGCGCCGACGCAGCAGCCTGCCGGAGCGACGCATCCAACCGCCGCCCCACCCACGGCAGCCCAGGCTCCGTCACCCCCGAGTTCCGAAAGTGGCCCAGACGACAGCCAGGGGCCGGATGAAGCTGCCCCCGCCACCCATTCCAACCAGATGACTCCCGCGCATGCTACAGCGCGGCCGGGAGCCGACGAATCGGCTGAGCCGCCGCCACAGCCAGAACCTTCCGCCTCGACCGACTCCTCCGACGAGAAAAGCTCCAGCCCGCAACAGAATTGAGTTCCTGGATCCCGCGGTCAGGGACCCGTCGCCTCTGGACGAGCGAGCCGGCTCCGGCGGAAGCCATAGCCGAAGTACAGCGCGATACCGAGCAGGGTCCAGACTACGAACCGAATCCAGGTAATCGTCGGCAGAAAGGCCATCAGACCGAGGCAGGCGAACATGCCGAGGATGGGGATCCAGGGCATGAATGGGATTCGAAAAGGACGGGGATGATCCGGGCGTGTCCTGCGCAAGATCATCACGCCCATGCAGACGAGGAAAAACGCAAACAGCGTGCCGATGTTGGTCATGTCCGCCGCCTCCCCGATGGGAATGAGGGCCGCCATGACCGCAACCGCTATACCGGTGAGTAGGGTCGCTCTATGCGGTGTCCCGAACCTGGGATGCACCCTGGAAAGCCAGGGTCCCAACAAGCCATCCCGCGACATCGCGAAGAAAACGCGGATCTGCCCCAGCATCATCACCACCAGCACGCTCGTGATTCCGGCCACCGCCCCGGTGGCCACCAAGGCCGCGCCCCACTCAAAGCCCGTCGACCGTAAGGCCTCGGCCACAGGCGCGTGGACGTCGATCTGGTGATAGGGCACGAGACCCGTCAGCACCGCCGCCACGGTTACGTACAGGATCGTGCAGATCACGAGTGAGCCGAGGATGCTCAGCGGGAGGTCGCGCTGGGGATTGCGCGCCTCTTCGGCCGTTGTGGACACCGCGTCGAATCCCACGTAGGCGAAGAATACGATGGCCGCGGCGGCGCCGACTCCCTCAAACCCGTAGGGCATAAAGGGGGACCAGTTGGCCGGCTCCACGGAAAAGGCCCCGACGGCGATGAAGAACACGATCGCCGACAGCTTGATGACCACGATGATGCCGGTGGCTCGAGCGCTCTCCTTGACCCCCAGAACCAGAAGGCCGGTGATGACCAGGACAATGACGGCGGCGGGAAGGTTGACGAGGCCGCCTTCAGCCGAGAACGCGGACCGTATGGCCCATCCGGGCAAGTGGATCCCGAGGGTCGTCAGGATGTTGTTGAGATACCCGGACCATCCAATGGAGACGGCGACACAGGCCACGCCATATTCCAGCACGAGGTTCCACCCGGTCAGCCACGCGACGAATTCCCCTAGGGTCGCATAGGAGTACGTATAAGCGCTGCCCGCGACCGGAATCATCGCTGCGAATTCCGCATAGCACAAGGCGGCGAGCGCGCAGGTCGCACCGGAGAGGATGAACGACAGAATCAACCCGGGTCCGGCTCCCGGACGGTGGGCGTCCCCGACGGCCGCGGTCCCCACGAGGACAAAAATGCCCGTTCCGATGATGGCCCCGATGCCCAGACCGGTGAGGTCCCAGGCGGTCAAGGTCCGCCTCAGACGATGCTCGCCCTGCTCGGAATCGGCGAGAAACTGATCGAGCGGCTTCGTCCGAAAAAGTCGTGTGATCACGGTCTTGCGCACGGTAGTGCCGGGCTCGTCGGGACGACGGGCGGCCGGCTTAAGCAGCCTAAGCCTGGGGGGAATATGCGCGGGCAGCCTTGACGAAGGAGGAGAAAATGCGTCGCGCCATGCTGTCGTGCCGGTACAGGAACTCGGGGTGCCATTGAACGCCCAGCAGGAACGGATGCCGCTGCGACTCGATCGCCTCGATCACCCCGTCCGGGGCGAGGGCGCTCACGGCGAGGGAGGGGGCCACGCGCTTGACCGACTGATGGTGGGAGCTGTTAACACGAATCCTGCCCCGGCGCAAGATGCGTTGGAGCAAGCTTTTGGGGCGGACGTCGATCCAGTGGGAGAGCGTGACGGCAGGAGCGGACTGGCGGTGGCGGAGCGAGGAGGAGAGCTGAGACGAAATATCCTGGAAGAGCGTCCCTCCCAGGGCGACATTAAGGCTTTGCATGCCGCCGCAGATGCCAAGTGTCGGCACACCCCCTCGTCGCGCGAAACGAGCCAGATCGATCTCGAAGTCGGCGCGCTGCCGGCTCATGATGGGGTAGTCGTAGCGCTGGCGCTCGCCGTACAGACCGGGCGGCAGGTCCGGTCCGCTTCCGGTGAGGACGAGGCCGTGGAGTTGGGTCAACAGCTTCTGGCGATCGGACCGATTGGCCGCAAGAGGCAGGATCAGGGGAATGCCCCCGGCATCTTCAATGGCCTGCAGGTATCGTGCGCGCAAAAAGTAGGTCGGCTCTCGGCCGCCCATGTCCTTGCGGTCCCCGGCATTGAAGTCGGGAGTGATCCCGATAACGGGCTTCATGAACGCGGGTTAGTAGCGGGTCTCCTCGATATACGGACCGGAGGTGTCTTCCTCCGCCACTCCCAGGAATCGCACAGCCTTGTCCCCTTGCAGGTGATCCGGCGTGATCACATAGGTCCCGTAGATACTGGTGGTCCAGATGTTCTTGGCCGTCGCCGTGTCCCCGCCTGTGAACACATACGCCAGCCCACCGACGATGCCTCCGCCAGCCGCAAACGCGACCTTTGTGACGCCATAGGGGATGGTTGCCAGAAAGCTGGCCACGCCGAGACCAGCGCGACTGGCCGTGGAGCCTTCCTCCTGGTAATCTGTGTTTTGCGCCATTGCAGGCGTTGCGATCGCCATCCAGACCGCACAAATGATGGCCAGGGAGACCACCTTTCGGGATACCCGTGAGATCTTCATACGAGATCCTCCTTCATACATGCGAAGACGCCGTCCGGAGTCAACGCCACAATCAAACACGTTATAGCAAATTGGGTGCCTTGGAGAAACCCCTCTTTTCCTGCTTGTTCGCTGCCGTCGCAAGTCCGGTTGACTGGTTGCTCATACAGCCACGTCGAGCTCAGCCAGGATTTGTGATCGCAGGCGTTGGCCCTGAGAGGGGAGCACGCGGATGATCTCCTCGCTCAGCGCGTCGGCCGCAATCGTCTGGTTCTCCTGCCCCAGGCCGCCCTCTATCGCCAGGTCGAGCTTGAGGCCACAGAGGGCCTGGAGGAAGAGATCTTCGGCGCGCGATCGATAGCCCTCCCGCTCATCCTCGGGCACGGTCTTCAAAACCGTCACGAGCCAGGGGATGAAGTCCGTCACGCCCTTCGCCTGGGCCACCTGCTCATCGGTGACCTCCACCGATATTTGAACGCCGGTCCGCCAGCTACGCTTCTTGACGTTGAACACGCAGTTCCTTCGGGGGGGCGACCCGTCCACCGCGTCAGGGCCGTAGAAGAGAGTAATTCGATAGTGCGGTGTTTGCGGTACCGGTGTGGACGACATGACCTCTCCCTCGCCGGACATTGTAGCATGGCGGCACGGGGAATAGGACTGATGACTGAGGAACTGACGATTCCCTCGGTCATTTGACGAAGCACCACCAGGTAACTATGATGCCCTTCGGTTGAGGTCTCTATGAGTGTGACAGGACGTGTTGCCGAGATACAAGAGGCTCTCCGCGGCATCGCCGGCCTCGATGGGTGGCTGTTCTACGATTTCCGGGGGAGCGACCCCCTCGCGTACCGTGTCCTGCGTGTGGATCCGTCCAGCCACGTCACCCGCCGATGGTATTATTGGGTGCCGTCCGAAGGGCAATCGGTCAAGCTGGTTCATCGCATCGAACCCCATATCCTCCGAGATCTTCCGGGGGACGATCAGCTATACGTGTCCTGGGCGGAGCAGAAGGCGAAGCTGGGCGCCGTCCTGACGGGCAGACGGAAGATCGCGATGCAGTATTCGCCCCTCAACGCCGTGCCCTATGTGTCGCGGGTGGATGCCGGGACCATTGATTTGATCCGCAGCCTCGGCCTCGAGGTTGTGTCGTCAGCCGACCTTGTCCAGCGTTTCGAGGCCGTGTGGACGGACGAGCAGTTGGCATCGCACCGGGATGCGGCGGAAAAGTTACGACGCATCGTCCAGGAGGCGTTTGACCATGTGGGCGCGGAGCTACGGTCGGACCGTGGGCTGACCGAGTACGATCTGCAGCAATTTATCTTGGGACGCATCGCAACCCACGGCCTCACCACCGGAAGCCCGCCCATCGCTGCGGTCAATCAACACAGCGCCGATCCCCACTACAGTCCACTCGCACAGGGCTCCGCCTCCCTGGCTCGCGGGGATCTGATTCTGATCGACCTCTGGGCGAAGCGCCCCGAGGCGGAGAGCGTCTATGCGGACATCACGTGGACCGCGTTCGTGGGCAAACAGGTTCCCGCCCGTCACCGGGAGATTTTTGAAATTGTCAGGCGCGGCCGTGACGCGGCGCTGGCCTTCGTTCGCGAGCGCGTGGCCCGAGGCGACTTCCCGTGCGGGTGGGAGGTCGACGAGGTGTGCCGCGAGCAGATCAGGGCCGCCGGCTACGGCGATCACTTTCTGCATCGGACGGGTCACTCCATCGGCGAGGAGGTGCACGGCAACGGGGCGAATATCGATAATCTCGAGACGCAGGACGGGCGGCGCCTGCTGCCGCGCACCTGCTTCTCGATCGAGCCGGGCATTTACCTGCCCGGTGAGTTCGGAATTCGGAGTGAGTTGGACGTGTACATCTCCGATCGGGAGGCCCTCGTCTTTGGGCAGCCGCTCCAACACGACATCGTGGGTATTCCGACCTGACGCCCCAGCCTGGCCCGCCACCCCTGTGGCGCGGCTCGTTCCGGCCAATCCCACGGAGGGGCGCCGGAGGCGGGCCATCCGGGCCAGCCGCTTGACATCGGTCATTTCCAACGGATAGAGTTTTGCGTCTCCACGGACGGTTTATAGGGTCTCTGGATTCAAGCTGCGTGGCCGCTCTCAAGTGACTGCGCAGGCAGGAAGGTAGGTCGTCATGTTTGGGACGATGGGCTTTTCAGAACTTATCATTATCTTGGTGATCGTCCTGATCATCTTCGGAGCGGGGAAGCTGCCGCAAATCGGCGAGGGCTTGGGCAAGGCCTTGAAGGGATTCAAGAAAGAGGTTAATGAGGCTCCCCAGCTGACGGATGGCAATGCACCGGAGGAGGGCACCGCGGGTGCGCCGGCGCAGCCCGCCGCCGTGGCCGAGACGCCTGCCGGGCAGCCCACGCCCCAGGGCGAGGCCACGTCAGCCCCAGGGAAGCCGACGAATGTGCCTTACCAGCCCGGCCCTGAGCTGACACCGGGCACGACCGCCGCGATGATGTATGCGGCGGGGCCGTCCTCACACCAGACCCCGCAGCCGGCCCAGCCGTCCGCGGCTCCGACGCCGCAACCGAGCCCGGCCCCAGCGGCGCAGAGCACGCCTCCGCCGACAGCCGCACCGCCAAGCATGGAGGAGCGGATGGCCAACCCAGCTCCCGTCGCCCAGGGGGGCTATCCCCGCCTGCCCGCGGGAGCTCAGCCCAAACCAGGAGCGAAACGTCCCTCTGCGATCATCAACAAGGACGCCGTGGCCCGAGTCCAGGCCAAGCAGACAGCGATGCGGCAGGCCGTCTCCCAAAAGCCGGGCGGAGTTTCACCCCAGGAAATGCAAAATCTCGGTGAAGGTCTCGGCGATGCACTCCGGACCTTCCGGCAGGCCGCGTCCGATGTACGTGGCGCGATCGAGCCGGAGATGCGGACGCTGCAGTCGGAGTTCGATTCGGCGCAAAAGGAAATGGAGCAGACAGTCGAATCGGCCAAGAAAATGCCGTCCGTCCACGAAGACCCGCCTTCTTCAACCTAACGCCGTGCGGCCGTGCCACGTGCCCTGGCAGGACCGGCGCTCCACCCCTCTTCCCTGCCTGCTCATCGTGCTGGTCTCCCTCCTTGCTCAAGACGGGTGTGTCCGCGAGGCTCCGCCGGAGGAGCCCCAGCAGGTGCGCCAGGCCCTGGTGGCGCTGCTCGACGATCCAGATCCGGACGTCCGGCGTTCCGCGGCCTTATCCCTCGGCAAGCTCGGGCTGCCCGACGCAGCCGGTCCTCTGGTTGGCGCGCTGGGTGACCCGGACGCGCGAGTTCGGAGATTCAGCGCCGACTCGCTCGGTGCGCTCGGTGAGCGCGTCATGGACCAGGCGGCCCTGCCGCTTGCCGGGCGACTGCGGGACACGTCGGACGAGGTCAAGCAGGCCGCGGCGCGTGCCTTGGCGGCGATCGGGGGGACGCAGGTGGTGGTGGAGATCGTCGTGGAATCGCTGAACGATCCCGAGGCGGAAACCCGGCTGGCGGCAGCGCTGGCGCTCGGTGGGTTGGAAGCCCGATCGGCCTTCTCGGCCTTGGTCACAGCCTTGCGCGACCACGACGGTCGTGTCCGTCAGGCGGCCGTCTCGGCCCTCGGCGAGTTGGCCGACCGCCGGGCCCTGCCGTTCTTCAGGGAGCGCCTCCGGTCTGATCCCGTTCCGGCGGTGCGAAGCGAGGCGGCTTACCGATTGGGGAAGCTGGGAAACAAGGATGATGGGACGGTGTTGCAGGCGGTGGCTGAAAACGATCCGGCGGATTCCGTCCGGTGGTGGGCGAGTTGGGCGGCGAAAGAGGTCAGCTCGACTGGCGACAGCGGTTGAGGGCCATGACGAGGTCCTCAAGTCTCCGGCGGGCCTCAGGCTCGATCTCCGTGAATTGCACGCCCATCCCGGGAAACAGGAGATAGCGCTCGGCCTTGGTACGGGTCCAGGCGACACGGGCGCGGGCGGACAAGCTTTCCCGGGGGCGATCGGGCAGGCTGAACTCCATGCTCAGCTCGCTGCCCTGCGGAAGAGGAGAGCTGCTTTCGATGAACAGACCACCACCGCCAAGTCCGCCGGTGAGGCTCTCGAATTTCTTGCCGTCCTTCGTCGCGTAGCGGACCTTCACAGCGAGAGGGGCCCGGGGATGGTTCCGACTGTTCAGAAATGCCTGGTCGTCGGTCGAATTCTTAATCAACTTGACGACCAACCCCCATGAGATGGAGCCGACCGTCTGCCCCTGCTCGTCCAGCAGCGTGATCGTTTCGAGGTCGCAGTCGACATCGAGCGATTTACCTTGATGCCCCTCAGTCGCATTGATCGGCAGCTTCATCAGTCATGACCCTTTACGGCCTTGGATAAACCGATGGGAGATCCGAGCACGGAACGAGATGCTAGGATCCGCGTCGGTGGGATCGGACCAGATCCAGGACCCGGTTGCGTACCTCTGGGGCAATGTCGGTAAAACTGATGCCCATCCCAGAAGAAAACGTGTACTGATCCGACTTGGGACAGACCCAGGCGACGAGCCCTTTGGCGTCCAGCCATTCCGTCGAGGTACCGGGAATGGAGAATTCAAGAAACAGCTTCGTGCCGACGGGCAGCGGTTCGTGGCTTTCGATGAACAGGCCTCCGCCGCCGATTCCACTGGCCAGACCTTCATACGACGTCCCGTCGATGGTGCGGTAACGGACGTGGAAGGACAGACTGACCCGGGCTTGCGATCGTGTCTCTTTGGGCTCCTTCGGCGGGACCTGCGAGAGCAGTTGATCGATGACGGATTCCCAGGTCACGGTCCCGAGTTGCTCACCGGCGGGACCGAGAAGGGTGATCGTCTCTCGGTTACAGTCCACCTCAAGGGATTTGCCCACGTGTGGTTTGGTGGCGATGACGGGCAACTTCATGCAGGGATCTCTGCGGAGTCGAGCCGCAGAAGCTAGTATAGCCAACATTCGCTGTTTGTCGAATGGAAACTCATTTCCCGTGGATTAAGCCATCCAGCCGGGTTTGTGGAAATGTGATCACAGGGCTGGAGTGGGCAGCGACCATAAAAAAAGGGCGCCCGGTATGGGCGCCCCTTTGCGGTTGACTGCCGGAAGCAACGTGTCCGTCCGCCCTCAAGCGGAGGTTCACTCACGCGCTCTTGATCTCCTTGTCTTGCTCGAAGAGTCTGATCGGCTGGCTCTTGCCCTGGATGACCTCTTCCGTGATGACGATCTCTTTGATTTGTTTCTGTGATGGAACATCGTACATCACTTCAAGCATGACCTCTTCCAGGATTGCCCTCAGGCCGCGCGCGCCGGTTTTCTGCGTATAGGCTTTCCGCGCCACAGCGGAGAGCGCGCCCTCCGTGAAGCGGAGCTTCACCTTCTCGAAGGACATCAACTTGTCATACTGCTTGGTCAGTGCGTTTCGCGGCTCGGTCAGGATACGAATCAACGCGCCCTCTTCGAGCTCATCCAAAGTGGCGATCACGGGGAGTCGGCCGACGAACTCGGGGATCAGTCCGTACTTCAGCAGGTCCTCGGGCTGAACCTGCACGAGGAGCTGTCCCGGGCGGCTGTCGCTCCGGCTCCGCACGTCCGCCCCGAAGCCCATGCTCTTTCGATTCAAGCGTTGCTCGATGATGTTCTCCAACCCCACGAAGGCCCCGCCACACACGAACAGGATATTGGCGGTGTTGACCTGGATGAACTCCTGATGGGGATGCTTCCGCCCCCCCTGCGGTGGGACGTTGGCGACGGTTCCCTCGATCAGCTTCAAGAGGGCCTGCTGCACTCCCTCGCCGGACACGTCCCGGGTGATCGACGGGCTGTCGCTCTTCCGGCTGATCTTGTCGATCTCATCGATGTAGACGATCCCGCGCTCCGCCCGTTCCACATCGTAGTCGGCAGCTTGGAGAAGCTTGAGGATGATGTTCTCGACATCCTCGCCGACATAGCCAGCCTCGGTAAGGGTGGTCGCATCAGCCAGGGTAAACGGGACGTCCAGAAATTTCGCCAGCGTCTGTGCCAGTAATGTCTTACCCGTCCCGGTGGGACCGATGATCAGAATGTTGCCCTTTTGAAGCTCGACGTCGTCGACGTCGCAGGACGAGATGCGCTTGTAATGGTTGTGCACAGCGACGGAGAGGATTTTCTTGGCGCGGTCTTGCCCGACGATGTATTGATCCAAATGGTGCTTGATCTCAGCCGGCTTCCGAAGCTTCGAGGAAATCTCCTCCTTCGCCTCTTCCCAATCCTCCGCGATGATGTCGTTGCAGAGATTCACGCACTCGTCGCAGATATACACGGTTGGTCCTGCGATCAGCTTACGAACCTCATCTCGGCTTTTTCCGCAGAACGAACACCTGAGATGCCGATCCGTCTTCTCCTGTTTCGGCATGCCCCCTCCCTAGCCTCGATGTGCCTCGGTCGTCTTGGAGCCGTCGTGGGCCAGTTTCTTGGCGCCGTCTTCCTTTAGCAGCGCGGTCGCCACCTTGGGCGGTCGCGCAATCACTTCGTCGATGAGGCCGTAGCGTTTCGCCTCGTCCCCCGACATGAAGTAATCGCGCTCCGTATCGTTCGCGATCCGTTCCAGGGGCTGTCCCGTGTGCTTCGCCAGAATCTCGTTGAGCCTCTCTCTGATCTTGAGAATTTCGCGCGCGTGGATGTCGATTTCGGTGGCTTGGCCCTGAAAGCCGCCCATCGGCTGGTGAATCATGACCCGGGCGTTGGGCAACGCAAACCGCTTGCCCTTGGTACCGGCCGCAAGGAGCAAGGCCCCCATGCTCGCGGCCTGGCCGAGACAGATCGTCGTAATAGGCGGTTTGACGTATTGCATCGTGTCGTAGATTCCGAGCCCCGCCGTGACGCTGCCGCCCGGTGTGTTGATATAGAGGTTGATGTCCTTCTCCGGGTCCTCGGCTTCCAGGAAGAGCAGCTGCGCGATGATCAGGTTGGCGAAAATGTCATCCACGGGCGCGCCAAGGAAGATGATTCGATCTTTCAGAAGGCGGGAATAGATGTCGTAGGCCCGTTCCCCACGATTGGTTTGCTCAATGACGATGGGCACTAACATGGAGAGTCGTCCTTTCTGAGGCTCCGATTATATGCTTGATCATACCATACAGATCAGGTTTTTTCGGAACCCTTTTTTGGAATTTTCCCGGTGGGTGCGCTCTTGTCTGAGGCAGATCGGCTCAGCCCTGGATCACGGCATGACGGTACACGAAGTCGAGGGCTTTGTCCGCCAGGATTCGCCCACGAAGCTCCTCTTGGGACTCTTCGCCCCCGGCCAGAATCAATTTGCGGAGGTCCTCGGCGGGAAGCTTCAGCTCCAGCGCAAGACGGTCGATCTCCGCCGCGACGTCCTCCTCGTTCACGGAGATCCCCTCGCGGTTCGCGATGGCCTCGAGGATCAGCCCGAGCTTGACCCGTCGTTTGGCCTCGGCAAGGTGCTGCTCGCGCAGTTGCTTGATCTCAGCCTGCCGCCCGGCGAGTTGCTCGGGTTCCATTCCATCTTGCCCCCCCTGCCCCTGCCGCCTCTGGCGTTGAAGGACCCCGCGCACGATGGCGGACAGTTCTCGCTCCAGGAGGGTCTCCGGGACCTCGAAATGATGCGTCTCCTCCAATCGCTTCAAAATCGTGTCCTTGTACTTCTCCTGCTTGTCCCGCTCCAACGCCCGTTCCATTTCCTCGGCCACCTTGTCTCGGAGCTCCTGGAGCGACGCATAATGCCCGCAATCCTTGGCGAATTCGTCGTCTAGGGCGGGCAGGCGCTTCTCCTTGACGGCGGCGACGCGCACGCGGAAGACGACAGTTTTCCCCGCCAGGCGGTCGTCGGGGTGGTTGTCCGGGTAGGGCTGCTGAAACTCGACCACGTCGTCCTGCTTTTTGCCGACCAACTGGTCGTCGACGTCGAGCCCCAGGATCGACTCCTTTGAGCCGACCTGGTGCAACTCGCCCTCTTTCTTGGTGCCTTCCACAGAGGTCCCGTCGACAGAGCCCTCCACGTCGAGGGTCACATAATCTCCGTCCGACACGACCTTGCCGGGGTCCGCCGGATGGAGCTGTGCCTGCTGCTCACGGAGCGCGTTCAAGGCCTGGTTCACCTGTTCCTCGTCGATGGTGCGTCGGTCCGGCTTCAATGAGATTGGATTGGGGGGGCGGTAATCGCGAAGCTCGATACTCGGCTTGATCTCGACCGTGGCCGTGAAGGAAAAGGCGGAGTTCTTCTTGATCTTGACCCGTTCAAGGGGGGGGATCTCCACCACCACCGGAACGATCTGTGCCTGGCGGACGGCCCGGTCATAGTAATCGGGCACCAGGCTGCGGACCACGTCCTCTTCCACCGCTTTGGCGTACCGCTTTTCCAGGAGGGCGACCGGGGCCTTGCCCGGGCGGAATCCGGGGATGCGCACCTGGCGGTTCAGCTCCGCGTAGGCCTGGGTGAATCGCCGCGTGACTTCGTCTTCCGGGACCTCGATTTTCAGCGCCCGCTTGCTGGGACCCAAATCGGTGACTTCAAGTTTCATGATCCGTCTCTGGGCGCCCGAAAGCCGGCCTGAGGCTTCCGCGCGTCGGTGAAGAGGAGGAAAAAGGCCTTGGTGCGAGAGGGGGGATTTGAACCCCCACGGTTGCCCACGAGATCCTAAGTCTCGCGCGTCTGCCAGTTCCGCCACTCTCGCAACCGGTCCCAGGGCGGGGCCTCTGCGACGTCCGAGTCACGAGCCAGGCATTCCCCCGCCTGACCGGCATCGGGCAAGCCCCTTATCCTGGCGACGAGAACAATCACTTGTACAGGGGGCCGCTCGGACCTGTCAACCCGATCGGGAGTTCGGACGCGTGTGCCCGCCACGCCGTTCCGCCGTTGGCCGGACCAGGCGAACGAACCGTCGACCGGTCAAGAGGTTACGCGATGGCCCTTACGGGGTAGCGTAAGAAATGGGGCCGTAGTAGACTATCGTCTGTTTGCGCGCCCGGTCCGGGATAGTTGTTCTGCTGCCTTTGGCACGATCGTCCAGTGAAGCAGAGGGGATTGGACTGAGATGCGTCATATGCTCGGTGGGGACAGAAGAGGACCTCGAGGAGAGGTGACGCTCGGGCCGGGATCAAGGCGTCACGGGAGGTGCGCGATGAAGCACGGAGTTTCGATCATCACGGTGGTGCTGTTGCTCCTGGGGCTTGCTGGCCCCAGTTTTGGCTACCGCGACTACTTTACGATTGAACAAAAGCAAAAACTTGCGAATATACAGACCGTTCGCGTGGACGTGATCGCGCTGACGGACAAGGGCAAGGTCGACGCGAGCGCGATCCAAGATCTCGTCGTGAGCCGGATGGAGGACCTGGGCTACACGGTGGTCACCACTCCCGCTGATCCTCATGACGTCGTCTTCAGGGTCAAGTGCGAGCAATACAAGACCTGGGAGGGGACCGCGAAGCAGGGCGGCGATGCCGACTTGCCGGACTCACCGTCACGCTTGTGGAAAGGACCGGCCTGCCAGCTGACCTACGTGTTGGGCGGAATGAAGATCGACTGGCAAAAGGAAGTCCGAGCGGATTTTGCAGACCCCGCGGCGGCGGCCGTCGCGGCCAACCGGGATGACCCCGGCCTCTTCGCCATCAACCACCTGCGCGGTAAGCTGAGCGCGTACGATTTTCCGATCCTGATTGCGGCCGAGTGGGGCCACGCCGATCGGTTGCTCGCGGTACTCGAGCGCCGCGGAGACGACAGACGCAAGCTGCAGGTCATCTCGCTGCTGGGTGAGATGCAAGCCGACGAAGCTCTGCCCAAACTGAAGCAGGCTTTGCGAGACAAAGACCTCGCGAAACAAGCGGCCGTCGCGATCGGCAACATCGGCAGTGACGGCATCCCCCTCCTCGTGGATCTGCTCAAGCACGCTGACGATCCCGAGGTTCAGGCTGCGGCCGCGAAGGGATTGGGGCGAGTGGGCGGCCTTGCAGGCGACCCGAGTATCGTCGATCCGCTTCTGGAAATGCTCGATCCCCCCGGCGGGGTGGATATCCGCGTCCAGACTGAGGTCGTCTGGGCCCTCGGCAAGATGCCGGACAAGCGGGCGATCAAGCCCTTGAACCAGTTGTTCGCCAAAGTGCTGAAGATTCGAGATCCAGAGAACAAGGAACTCGAGCATCTGAAGGAAGCGTTGAACTGGTCTATCAAGCAGGTTGACGTCTCCGGCCATATTAGTTAGATCGCCGATCGAACCCTCTTTCGCTTGCGGCGGTGGCGGCGGCGGTGCGCTGGGGCCGCCACCATTGCCCGCATAAACGCTTCGTGCCCCCCTGTTCCCGCTCCTTTCCTACGCCGCGACCCCGGGTCTCTGCCGGCCGTCCCGGATGCACCTCGTCGAAACCAGACCAAGATATCCTCAGAGGTCCGATGGTGGGACGCACATCTTGCCGGTCTTGGGGCTGCGTGCTAATATGCGCGGCTTCTCGACAAAAGCTGACAAGTCCAAGGCTGACAAGCTGACAAGTCTCAAGATACTTGGAGGCAGACTCCAAGGTGTTTCACGTGTCAGCTTGCCACTTGTCAGCCTGTCAGCGTTTTGGGGATTGTGACGCGGAGAGGTGCGAGAGTGGACGATTCGGCGTGCCTGGAGAGCACGTGTGCTGGCAACGGCACCGTGGGTTCGAATCCCACCCTCTCCGCCATTCGACT
>JBFISJ010000003.1:0-39951 GCA_041608595.1 Nitrospiraceae bacterium | reverse complement strand
GTGCTGGTGCAGGCAAGCGCGCGGGGATGGTTGGAATTCGATGATTATATGGCTCTCAGTGCGCGGCCAAAGGTGACGAGCGTTGAAAAGGTCTTGGGAATAGGCTCGAATGCGAACGACAAGAATTTCTGGATGCAGGAGCTCAATGCCAAACTGACTCTGTGGAACCTTTCGTTTGATGTCGGGCGAGGTTCTTTTTGGTGGGGACCCAGCTATCATGGCTCACTCTTAATTACAGACCATGCGTTCCCACTCGATCGGGTCGCCCTCAGGAGCGAGGAGCCTTTTCGCCTTCCATGGCTGCTCAAACACCTCGGAGACTGGAAGGTCAACTCTTTTCTTGCTCGACTCGAGCGCGACCGAGACTTTCCCCGGACGAATGTCTTCGGGCTTCGGCTCAGCCTCCTACCCACCTCCTGGCTCGAGCTCGGTGCCAGCCGGCTCACCCAGTTCGGCGGCCGTGGTCGGTCTCAATCCTTTCCGAAGGCCGTTTTTGATTCTTACGAAGGGCTCAACCCTGTCGACCTCGGGATCAACGAGCAGATCAGCATTGATTTCAGGGCGAGAATCCCCAACGTTCCATATATCGTTCCGTTTCCAAGCGGCATGCAATGGTATGGGGAGGTCGGATCGGAGGACGATATCGAGGGCACGACGATGGCCGTGGTTACGGGCATTTACATCCCGCAGGTTTTTCGAAAGAGTACAAACGACCTCAGAATCGAGTATGCCAATACGGACTTCAGCAAAGTCATCGGACGAAAAAGCGGCTCCTGGTACAACCACGGCACTTATGTGAGCGGGATGCGACAGCGTGGCTTTCCGCTCGGCCATCACATGGGAACTGACGGGGTTGATCTCTTCGTTCGATCAACCAGGTATCTCACGGACAACCTCAGGCTCGGCGCAAATTTCAATCTGCAAGAGCGACAGAAGAACCTTCCCGTACATGAGAAGAAGCGCGAGGCCTCTGTCGACCTGACCTGGTGGGTCTCGAGTGATCTCGAGGTTTCTCTGAACTACACCTACCAACGCATCAAGAACCCGGGGCAGATCAGCAACATCAATCCATTTCAAGAATTCTTTGCGGCGGGGGTCACGAGTGTGAATCATTTAATTTGGACGACGGTTAGGTGGGAATTCTAATCGGGAGGCGGAAGGCCCTTCGACTCGGCCCTTGAGCGGGCCTCGCGCAGGGCAAGCGGGCCGGTGTACGTGCGGCCAAGCTGAAGGGGATGGATGTTGCTTCCGCAGGCATGACTGGAAGAGATTAAGGCCGATTTGAATACAACCGAGTACGACCAGACGTCTCGATAAAGTGGACATGCTCCGTGGGAAGCATATTGACGACGCTTTTGCCAGGATTGATGACGGATACAAGAAAGATGCGATCGGAGCCGGTCCAGGCTTGTTTCAGCTTCTCTTCGCTCCAGAATACGTGTTTCGCCTCTGGGAACGTCGAGCCGAAGGCGAGGTTTGAGCGATGCCCGTTGACGATTGCGACCTGCCGGTTCAGGGCGAGGACCAGGCTGCCGCTGTTCTCTAATGGTCCTTCGTGGATAACCAGATCTTTCGGCATCAACTTGTCTTTCATCGCCGCTACCGCTGCAGTCGACGCACGGCCCTTGGCGAAGTGGACAAACCCGTCCGCCGTCACGAGCAAAAGCATCGCCGTGACTCCAAAGAGGACTCCCAAGCCGGCCCCCGCATGGCGCTGCTTCATTGCCACCGCCAGCCCGATACATCCAAACCAACAGGACATGGCTGCCACGGCCAAATACGGCTTCAACAGGTGTGACGGAATCAACGGGGCTTCGATACCCTGATCAGCGAGGTTGCGCGTGGTCACGTCCGCCACCGGGAGAAGAGCGGCTTGTGCTCCGTCCAGCATCCCCTGCCATCCCAGAAAAAAGACCGCCCCAACCATGCCCACGATGGCCAGACCCGGTGCAAGGAGCGAGTGGACGGATGACGCAGCAGGTTTTCGCGCCAGCGCATCGTCCCAGACTTTTGCCACGAGCAAGGCCATGGCGGGGAAGGCGGGCAACCCATAATGGGGAAGCTTGAACTCTGAGATCGTGAACAGCAGCAGCACTGCCCCTACCCAGAGCGCGAGCAAGAACCAGATGTTGGCTTCCTTTGTGCCGAGCGGTCTGCTGAACGCGGACGTGAGGGCAAAGGGCAGCATGAGGCTCCAGGGAAGGAACCCCACCGCGGTCACTGCCAAGAACTCAAGTGACGTGAGTGAGATATCCTCATCCGGAAAGACGCGGTGGTAGAAAAAATTGAGGACGTGCTTGTCGACGACGGTGTACCAGAGGAAGCCCGGGTTTTTCAGCTCCATGAGCAGATACCACGGGAAGGCGATCACGGCGAACGCAGCCAGGCCGGCCCACGAGAGCCAGCGGGCGGACAGGTTCCGTTCCCGAATTAGCACAAGAAACAGGATGAAGACTACCACTGGGCCAATCACGCCTAAGATGTCCTTGGCCAGGACCGTAGCCCCCAAGCTGGCGTAGCAGCCGATCAAGGCTGTGCGAATACCGTCCTGGTAATAGACGATGAAGAAGGCAAAGCTGAGGAGAATGAAGAAGATAAACAGTATGTCCTGCTTGACGAGCCGGCCGAACACGAAAAACTCGAAATTGACGGCGACGATCAAGCCGACAATCAAGCCTAGCCGCTTGGAGCCGATCCGCATGCCAAGCCAGGCCGTGAGCAGCGCCGTGGCAACGGCAAAGAGGGCGGACCAGCCCCGCGCCGCCCACTCGCTGGTCCCCATGAGACCGAAGCTTCCCCCCATCAGCCAATAGAGCAACGGGGGCTTGTCAAAATACCGGACACCATTCATGTGAGGTGTGAGCCAGTCACCCTTTGCATTCATCTCCTGAGCAATGTTGGCGTGCAGACCCTCGGGCGGATCCACAAATGGCGCCTGGCCGAGCTGGAAGAAGTAAAGAAGGATCACGATGCAACCGACGATGGCCAGGACGGACGCCGCAGTGAGCTCACCAGGAAGCTCGATGGGGACGGATCCGACGCGTTCCGCTTTGGCTGCTGGAGTTTGGATTCGGAGGTTCATGATCTCCTGGATGGTCTGCTCCTGTGACAGGTTTGCCTGGATTTATATATAGCAAATATCTTAATTATTTATACATACCACTTTAGAGGGGTATCATTGGGCGGAGGGGCGATTACAATTGACCACTTGATCGGAGATTGTGCTTGAGGGAAAAGTAGCGTCAACTACGTTGGTTGGGTGTCGCGCGTAAAGAAAAAAAAGATGGCTGCCTGCTTGCACAGGCATGACAGAGGAATAAACATGTCGGCGGGAAAACGAAGTGTGGAGGCAAGAGCAGTACGAATGATACGAGATGCGACGGGATCTTTGTTGCGCGGAATCGTGTGGGTGCTGGTTTTATCGATATTACTGCCCCCCGGGATTATGGCGCAGACATTGGAGGACCTGCGGAGAGCCCAGGTTGGGGCCAATGCAGAAGATCAGATCATTGTGACGGATCCCACTGCCCTTCAGGAACGCGTGCCGACGCAGGTCCCTTGCCCGAGCCCCGTCCAGCCCTCAAGGACTCAGGACGATCCCGGTTCGCTGGACGAGCTCTGGCCATTCGAGACCAACACTCTGCTGCCCTCCTCCATCGACCAGCGGATGCGCCAGGAACGGGAGCGCCGAATTCAGCTGCGTCCCCGCGAGACAGCGCAGCGCGCAGAAGACTCTTCCTCAAAGTCCTCAGAACCCCGCCTCGGTGGGATCCGACGTGATCAAGACGCCCCAGTAGTTGGTGACCGCCGCTTGGCGCGCAACTACACCATTGAAGAGTCGTTTGCACAGTTCTCGGTGCTGCAAAATCTTAGGGGGCAACTCAGTCAATATGGGTACGACTTTTTCTTCGACGCCCAGGCGACCGGATTCGCCCCCGTCAAGGACGCGCCGGTCGGGCCGGATTACGTGATCGGCCCCGCCGACTCGCTCGCCGTTCACGTCTGGAACGTGCCTGATCCTCGCCTCAATCGCAGCTACAT
Source organism: Nitrospiraceae bacterium (assembly GCA_041608595.1). Taxonomy (GTDB): domain Bacteria; phylum Nitrospirota; class Nitrospiria; order Nitrospirales; family Nitrospiraceae; genus JBFGRM01. The sequence goes on along the minus strand of JBFISJ010000003.1, from coordinate 35,910 downwards.
CGTTCCAGTCGGCCGGGATGGCACACTCGTCATCCCAAGAATCGGCGCGATTCCCGTTGGAGGACTGACATTTTCACAGGCCGAGCAGGCCATCACCGGCCGCCTGCGGTCGCACTTGAAGCGCTTCGAGGTGCACATCGCCATGGCGCGACTCCGCACGATCAAGGTCTTCGTCGTCGGAGAGGTCGTCCGTCCGGGCGCCTATGAGCTGAGCTCCCTTGCTACCGTGTCCAACGCACTCTACGCCGCCTGCGGACCGGCCAAGTCTGGCTCGCTTCGCGAGATCAAGGTCGTCCGCGATGGCAATACCCTTACCATTCTTGACCTGTATGAATTTCTCCTGGACGGTGACCGCACGCATGATCAACGACTGCAGGCCGGCGACGTGATCGTCATCCCACCGATCGGCCAGGTGGCTGCGATCAGCGGGGCCGTCAAACGTTCTGCCATCTACGAGCTCAAGCCGAAATCTCGACTGAGCGATATGCTTCGACTGGCCGGCGGGATCACGGCGGTCGCCGACCGCCATCGGTGCCACATTTATCGCATCGAGCCGGGGAAGGGGCGAGTGCTCCTCGACGTCGATTTGGGGCCCCTGCTTCCGGGGCCCGGTGGTCAGCAACCGAACAACAAGAATGACCACCCTTTGCACGTGGATCCGATCATCAAAGACGGAGATTATCTCCGCATCAACGCCCTCCCCACCCAGGTCGCGAATGTCGTGAGTTTGGCCGGCGCCGTGAAGAGTCCCGGGCCCTATCAATTCCGCCCGGGGATGAAACTCGGTGACATCTTGAGCCCCAGCCAGCTCACGATGGACGCCTATCTTGACCAGGCCGAGATCGTGCGGACCGATCCTGTCAACTATCAAACGCAAGTCATCCAATTCAACCCCATGGAGCTGTTTCGGGGGAAGGAAGAGGCCAACTTTCGCCTCCAGCGCCTCGATCAAATTGTCGTGCAAAGCCAGGTCCGGCCGCCGAATCTCGTGTTCCTCAACGGCGAGGTCAAACGTCCGGGCTACTACACGATCGAGCAGGGCGAACGGCTGAGCTCTGTGCTCACACGCGCGGGGGGCTTTACCGACAATGCGTTTCCACAAGGGCTCGTGTTCATTCGAGAGTCGTTACGCGACCAGCAACAAGCTCAGCTCCAACGTTTCATTGCCTCCGAGCGGCAGAGACTCACCGCCGAATCAGCGGGCATCGCCGCCGGTGCGGCGGCTGTCGCCGGTGGTGCTCCGGTCACGACCTCCAGCCCCGGCGCACAGCAGCAAGTCCTCGCGCTGCGCCTCCAGCAACTTGAGACGATCGCGTCGCGTGTCGAGCTTGGCCGAGTGGTGGTTCATGTCGATTCGATCGAGCAGTTGCGAGACACGGAAGATGATCTGCGCTTGAAGTCCGGCGATAGCGTTACGATACCCCAGCCTCCCCAAACCGTCAGCATTATCGGCGCCGTGAAGAATCCAAGCAGCTTCGTCCATCGCACCGGGCTTGCGCTCGAGGACTATCTCTACCAGGCAGGCGGCTTGACCGAGGATGCCAATGAGGACCAGATCTACGTTGTGCGTGCGAACGGCTCCACGGACTCGGCCTACCTCAGCTTGAAGCACATGGAGTCCGGCGATACGGTCGTCGTCCCGCAAAAGGTCGAGGAAAAGACACCGAAGCTCGCGCTCTGGCAGTCTGTGGCGAGCATCATCGGCAGTGTGGCCTTAGCGGCTGCCGGTATTGCGGTAATCGGAAATAATTGACAGTAAAGGGGTAGGAGTCAGGGGATTCGGCGGAAGGCCCTTCGACCCGACCCCCGGCGGGGCCTCGCCCAGGCAGGCGGGAGGCGAAAGAGAACGAAAGAAGCGAGCAACGCGGAACGAGGATCGATAACTAGGATCACCTGAGACTAGGTGGTGCTGTGATGCAGGACCAAGGCGGGACATATCAGCAGCCGTTGATGGGGCAGCCTGGGCCCTATCAACCGCCCTATGAGGATGAGGTCAACTTGCTGGACTACTGGCGAGTGATCTCAAAGCGCCGATGGCTCATCGGGAGCATCTGTTTTGGTGCCGTGCTGGCCACCCTGATCGTCAGTCTGCTCTTGCCGAAAATCTATGAGTCAACTGCGACGCTCTTGCCGCAGCTCGAGTCCGGGGAGGGCGGAGGGTTGGGCGCTCTTCTGTCTGCAACCGCAGCCGGGTCCGCGGCCCAAAGCCTCGGCATGTCCCTCCCAGGCATCCCCGCGACTCCCACCGACCTGTTCGCCGCCATGCTCAAATCACGCATCATGGCGGACGACATTGTAGAACGCTTCAACCTGATGGAGGTCTACGAACGCGACACAAAGCAGGAGGCACGGGCCGCGCTCGAGGACGTGACTTCCATCAAGGTCACGAAGGAGAAGGTCATCGAGATCACCGTCGAGGACGAAGACCCTCAGCGCGCGGCACACATCGCAAACTTCTACGTCGCCAATCTCGATCGTCTCAATCGAACCCTGAATGTCGGCAAGGCCAGCCAGAACCGCGCCTTCATCGAGCAGCGACTCGATGAGACACGACGCAAGCTGACCGCAGCCGAGGAGACGCTTAAGGAGTTCGAAATCGAGAACAAGACGGTGGCGGTCGAGGCACAGTCCAAAGCCATGATCGAGGCTGCGGCACAAGTGCAGGCACAGATCTCGGCACAAGAAGTTCAGCTCGAGGTGATGAAAAGTTATCTGTCACGCGAGAACCCCGAGCTGGCGCGGGTCCGTTCCAGCATCGAGGAGCTGCGCAACCAGCTCTACTTGCTCGAATCTGGAAAGAACGGCAAGGGGATGATTCCCGGTGACCGCCTCCATCCTGCCATGATTACGGTACCGGACCTTGCGTTGGACTACTCCCGGTTGATGCGGAACCTGAAGGTTCAGGAGACCTTGTACACCTTGCTCACCTCTCAGCTCGAGCAGGCCAAGCTCGCCGAGGCTCGCGATACGCCGACCGTGCAGGTCCTCGATTCAGCCGTTCCGGCCGACAAGAAGAGCAAGCCGCGCATCGCGCTCAACATGGTGATCGCCGGGGTCCTCTCACTGTTCCTCGCCATTTTCCTGGCGTTCTTCCTGGAGTACCTGGAGCGGATGCGGGCGCAGGAAGAGGCAAAAGCAGTGAGGAGTGAGGAGTAAGGAGTGAGGGGATCCAAGAAGCGAGAAGCGCTGAAGGAGTAAAGTTGCTATAACGACAGGGCGCGTTTGATGCGGTCGCGGGATTGGGGGGAGAGGCCGGTGGTGGTGCCTGCACCTTGTTCGGCCAAGCGGTCAGTATGACGATGGAGCGCCTCGTGAATGAAGCGAATCTGTTTGTGGTAGCGACGACAGAGAACACACATAAGAAAATGGAGACGCAGGCGCAGGCGCTGCTGTAGCGGAAGCTCGCGGTCGAGCGAGGTAGACACGAGCTCCGTCACCTCGGTGCAAGGATAGAGCAGCGCATCAAAGATTTTCATCATGAAACGGGGCATGGTCAGACTAAGTGAAATGTGATTCGTCTTTCACTTCTTATCCTTCACTCCCATATACGAGGTTTCCAGACAGCGCCGGAGCTGCATTCTGGCCCGATGTAACATGACCCAGAGGTTCGTTTTGGAAATCTTCATTGTGGAGCAAATCTCCTCGCTTGGGACCTCATCAATTTCCCGCAAGGCAAAGACGCTGGCCGTCCGTGGCGGCAACCTGTCCAAACACACCCTCAGCGCCTGCCAGAACTGCTGCCGGTCCAGCGCGCCGCTGGGATCGGCCCACTCTTTCGGTCCCGCCGCCCCTCTCCTCCAATGTCCCCCCTCATCGAACTGATCGGGTAACTCGCTCTGTGCGACATCCTCCACCGGATTGGTCTGCTCGCGGGCGCTCTTTCGAAAATAGTCCATGATCTTGTGCTTGAGGATGCCGACGAGCCAGGTTCGCTCGGAGGACTGGCCGGCGAATCGCTCCCTCGCCTGCAGGGCCGCGAGGAAGGTCTCCTGCACGACTTCCTCCGCCACAACATCATTCCGAACCCGCAGGAGCGCGCTCCGGAACAGGTAGTCTCCGTGCTTTTCCACCCAGTCCTGCGGATCCGATAACTGTGCTGGCTCCACCATGCCCCCTGCCCCCTGCGTTACGGCAGCAGTTGCGGGCCGGGAGTATAGCAAGGCCTTGCGGGAGATTCTATGGACAGGCAGACAGTGTTGCTCTACGTCGGCCCGGGCGCCCAATCCTTACAATGTGATTGAGATTACAGAGGAATTTGAAACCAGACGGATGGCAACCATGGGGTCGCGTGCGAAGCGCGCGCCCGGGACGGGCACGACAGCCCTTGAGGCTAGCTCCAGGTGACGCTGTCCTGGTTCAGGAGGTAGTCGATGACTTCGATGCTGTCGCGGAGGGCAACTTGGGCTTTTTCCGACATGGGGATGATGGCCCCCACGAGGCGGCCGGATTCGAGCTCTTCGAGGGCCGGGACGTTTTTCGGGGTGTTCCGCTCATTCTTGGGATCGTAGCTGGCCATCGTGCGCTCTGGGCATCCCCTGCTAGGCTCTTGTCGGTTGTGGGGTGCGGCTTCTTTACCCGGTGAGGCAACACCGCTCGTGGACGTACCCATAGCATACCACATGGTCCTGAGGTGCCAAATGAATCAGCAAAATCCTCCAAGTCTGAACAGCTTAGAGTTTTCGTGCGGCGGGACTCTACTTGGACGCCACCGGCGCCAGGGCCCCGAGGTAGGCAAATTCACCCACCCGAAGGAGGGGGGTATCGGGGCGCAATCGAAAGTCGTTCTTCTTAATATCGACGAAGCGCGGGTTCGCAATGATGTCGCTGCCGTTCAGTTCGGGCGCCGGCTGGTCCGGGGGACCCACTCGCTGGTAATTGTCACCGCTGTTGAACAGCCCGTTATGTGCAAACGTGGTCCGCGTTTCCGCGGCGACGCGGAAGCCGACCCTGTTGTACCCCACGATGTTTCCGCGGGCCTCCCCCGAGGACTCGCCCAGGAAGGCCGCCCCGCCCCCGTTCTTGACGAGCGTGTTCCCGATGAGCGTGGCGTGACCTTGATCCTTCACGAGCACGGCCTCAAAGAGGCTGCGGGTGATCACGTTGCGTTCCAATCGGACATTCGACTGCCCGGCGACGGACACACCGTGGTCATTATCATGAATCGTGTTGCCGATGAGTGTGGCGCGGGAATCGGCAAATTGCACGCCGGTCGTCTCGCTCCCGCCGATCTCGCAGCCCTCGATGCGCACTTGATCCACCTGCTGGCCGAACAAGCCGCCTTTGATGTCCAAGTCTCGCAGCACGACATTGCGACCATTGAAGATCCCGAAGGCCAGGCCGCCATGCTCGTGGATGGTCATCCCGCTCACTTCGATATTCGTCGCCCCATAGGGCCACTTGCCGATGTAGAAAACGCCGAATCGCCCATGTCCCCGCAGACTGACCTGGTCTCTGCCTGCGCCCACGATCCGGAGCCGTTCCTTGCTGTGGATCGTCACGTCTTCCCGATACTCCCCCTGCGTGATGAACACCGTGTCCCCTGACTGCGCGGCCTCGACGGCCTCCTGAATCGACCGAAAATCCCCGGAGCCGTCCTTCGCGACGACCAGCTTGCGCCCGACCGGATCGCTCGTCGCCATTGCCGCTTCGCCTGCAAAAACGGAAAAAGGTAGACCGGTCGTAAGCAGCAGCGACAGGGCAAGGCAAAACCTTGAAAGGGCGCCCAAAATGACCATCGAAGGGTCTTACAGGGTAGCAGCGCGGGAAGTCAAGGTCTCGGGAAGTGAGAAGTCAGAAGTGAAAAGTGATGAGTCAGGAATGAGGTCATGAAAAGGAGAGTGCCGAGTCTAAAGGTAATCGCGTCTTCGCATCACTGGGGTCAGATGCCTCTACCCTCCCCTCTTGTCATGCCCGCGCAGGCGGGTATCCACCTTGTCGACACGCGCCCCGGAGGTGCGGCGACGAGATTGCCTGGATCCCTGCTTTCGCAAGGATGACGGAAGAGGCACTGTGGACTCCCGCCTTCTCTCCTCACTTTTCACTCCTCACTTTTTCCGCCCGACATGCTATTCTGCGCGGCCATGCCGGTGGTGGGACTGACGGGTGGGCTTGCGACAGGGAAGAGCACGGTCGCGAAGCTGTTCAAGGAATGCGGCGCCAAGGTCGTGGACGCCGATCTGTTGGCGCGTCAGGTCGTGGAACCAGGCAAGCCGGCGTGGCGGGATATCGTGCGGGCGTTCGGGAAAGAAATTCTGCGCTCCGATCGTACTCTGGACCGCGCCGCGGTGGCCAAACTCGTGTTCCGCGATCCGCCCAAGCTGAAGCGGCTCAACGCGATCGTCCACCCTCGCGTCGCCCGCGAGCAGTCACGACTGACAAGGGCCATCCTCCGCCGTCGGCCGAACACCGTCATCATCTACGATGCCCCGGTGTTGATCGAAGCCAAGGCGCATAAGCGAATGGACGGCCTCATCGTCGTCACCGCAAACCGGGAAACCCAGATTGCCAGGCTGCGGCGGCGGAATCACCTGGGCCGCTCCGAGGCGCTCCGCCGCATTCAGAGTCAGATGCCGCTTTCGGCCAAGGCGAAGCTGGCCGGATATGTAATCGACGGGACGCGGCCCCTCTCCGAGTTACGCCGTCGAGTCAGACAAATCTATCAGGAATTAAAAAAGCCTCGATCGTATCCGCCTCGACGCACTCGACAGAAGCACTAATCCTTACCCATTTTCCGTTCCACGTTCCAGATTCCCAATTCCAGGTCAGCCTCCTACTTGCTTCTTGTTCCACGTTCCTCGCTTCTCGCTCCTCACTTTTTCCATCCTCTCCCGCCTATTGCTTTCCGCCCCCCGATCATCCCACCAGCCGCCCAGCGCCTTGAATAGTTTAACCATGTCAACCAGGCGAGCCCGTTCCGTCTCCACGAACCGGCTCTCCGCGTCCAGGACCGTGCGCTGCGCGTCGATGACCTCCAGGAAGTCGACCAGCCCTTGTCGGTACCGGACGATCGCGAGCCGCTCGGCGGCCTCGGACGCCTGGACCTCCTCGCGCTGGCGATCGAGCTGTTCCGTCCGGGCACGGATCGCCACCAACAGATCAGCAACCTCCTGGAATGACTCAAGGATCGTCTGCCGGTAGTCCTCGAGCATTTGTTCGTACCGGGCGCGCGCGGTGTCGAGCCGCGCGACATTGGTGCCACCGAGAAAGATCGGCAGGGTGACGGTTGGCCCGATGGTGGTCGCGCGGGTCGATGACGTGAACCACTCCGCAAAGTCGCTTGACTGGATCCCACCTTGCCCGGTGATGGACAGGGAAGGGAAGAACTGCGCCCGTGCTTCGCCGATGCGCGCGTTGGCGGCCTCGAGCTGGTGCTCGACCCGGCGGATGTCGGGCCGGCGCTCGAGGAGCTGCGCAGGGAGCCCGGCGGGGATGGCCGGCTGCGTGACGACCGATCTCAACGGGCGCGGCTCCAACCGCAGGGTGCCGGGGTTCGCCCCGACTAGCACCGAGATCCGGTGGAGCTCTGCGGCGCGCAGCCGTCTGAGATCGGGCAGCCGCGATGCGGTCTCGGCCACGATCGCTTCGCCCCGTCTGACGTCCAGGTCCGACGACAGGCCGGCTTGCGACTTGCTGACAATGATGCTCAAGGCCTCCTGCTGGATCGTAAGGTTCTGGGCCGTGATTTCGAGCTGCTCGTCCAATTCGCGGATTCGGAAATAGGCCTCTCCCACGTCCCCGATCAAGGCGAGTTGCACGGCGCGCAGATCGTCGTCGAGCGCCCGGGTATCCGCCTCCGCGGCTTCACGCCCGCGACGGATCCTTCCCCACAGGTCGACCTCCCAGTGCAGATCGAGCAGCGCATTCCAGATATCGAACTCCGCGCCCGGGCCGGCAAACCCCTGCGGTGCGCCACTCGTCGGGCCCACGAGAATCGTCTCGCTGCGCCGGATGCGCGAATAGCTGCTCACGACGTTTAATTGGGGATAGAGCCCGGCTCCCGCCGCCACCACAGCTGCGCGCCCTTCGAAGACGCGCGCGGCGGCGGCGCGGACGTCATGGTTCTGCTCCAGCGCACGCTCGACCAGCCTGGTCAGCTCTTCATTCTGGAAGGCACGCCACCACTCGGCCTCGGGCAGACGGTCCGTCTCGACCGGTACCATCTCGGCTTTCCCTCCCGCCACCACGGCCCAGCTCTCCGGTATGTCCACCTCAGGCCGTTGATAGTCCTCCCCCATCACACAACCGCCTAGGAAGACAAGGCACAGATTCAGCATCGCGACACTTCTTATTCCCTCCTCACTCCTCACTCCACCCTCCTGACTCCTTCGGCCTGACTCCTTCCGCCTCTGCCAAGGCTATGGCTGACAGGCACTCCTCCGGCTTTCGCTTTCACTTATTACTTCTGCCAATGAACACATCGACTTGCTGACCCGCGTAGACCGGGAACGGCGGGGGGTCGAAGCGATAGATAATCTGAAGTACACGGGTGTCCACGCGTTCCGTGTTGTCACCCGTGAGCGACTTCTTGGGCACGATGTACGGCTCGATACGGTCGAAGGTGAGCGGTATCGCCCGTTCGGTGGAGCCCTTGATGTAGGCGACGCCGGGGTTGCCCGGCGTGACGAGCGGCGCGTTCACCTCGTCGACGTCGGCTCGGACTTGGAGCTGCCTGGTCCGTCCCAAAAGCAACGCCGGGTCATCCGCGCCCGGGTCCGCGAATTCGCCAGCGCGGATGTTCACCTGGAGCACCATCCCGTCGCGTGGCGCGCGCACGGTGAGCCGCGCGATGAGCATAACGGTCTCGTCCCGCTGCGCGACCGCCTGCTTGAGCTCGGCATGTGCGCGCACGAGGCCGCGCTTGGCCACTTGCAGGGCATACCACGCCCGTTTGAGCTCATCCTCGCTCACGGCCCGCTGGTCGAGGACGGAGCGCAATCGCTCGTATTGCACACGGAGATCCTCCACATGCATTTCCTGCTCGCCCACCCGCCCCCGCGCCGGGGCGATCGCCGCCTCGCGCGCGAGGAGCTGCGCCTGGAGGTCCCGATCGTCGAGCTGAAAGAGCGGCACTCCTTGATCGACCTGGTCGCCGACCGTGACGAAGACGTTCATCACCAGCCCGGCCAGCGGCGGCGCGACCCGGACGTTCTCGTTCACGGCCTCGATGATGCCGGAGGCTGCCACGGTGCTCGCGAACGGGCTCGTGGGCGGCGGCTCCACCGGGGTGGGCATCGGCTCCTTCTGCCGCGCCGTGGCCAGCGTCCAGATCGTGAAGATCAGCCCCGCAATGGCGAGCCACAGGCTGAGGCGTTTGATGACGATCATGCGGACCCGCCCTGCTCGATTCGGTGGACGCTCACGATTTTTCCGTCGGTCAGCTCGGCCATGCGATCTCCGAAATGAAACACGCGGCTGTCATGCGTCACGACGATCACAGCGCGGTCCGGCGCTCGTCCGACCTCTCGGAGGAGGGCCATGATCTTCTGCCCACTCGCGCCGTCCAGCGCGGCGGTCGGCTCGTCGCAGATGACGAGCCGGGGCTCGTGGATCAGGGCGCGCGCGATCGCCACCCGCTGCTGCTGCCCGCCCGAAAGGTTCCTAGGCAGGAACTCCGTTCGGTCGCCGAGTCCGACTGTCTGCAGGAACGAGCGCGCCTTGTCCACTGCTTCTTTTCGCCCCTCGCCGAGAATGAGGAGCGGCACCGCCGCGTTTTCCGCCGCCGTGAGCGTCGGCAGGAGATTGAACTGCTGATACACGAAGCCCATCGTCTGTCCACGAAACCGCGTCTTCTTGGCACCCGGCAGCCTGGGCAGCGGCACACCCAAGACGTCCAGCTCGCCTTCATCAATATCGAGAATGCCGGCGATGGTCGACAAGAACGTGGTCTTTCCCCCACCCGACTCCCCGACCACCAGCAGCAACTCTCCCAGGTAGATATCGATGTCGATCCCTTTGAGCACCACCACCTTCGTGTCCCCTGACCCGAAGGACTTGACGAGGCTCCGCACGCGGATCGCCGGGGCGTGCTCGGTGGCAGTCGCGCCAGTCGGACCTGCTGACGGATTCAGGGGCGCCATACTTAACTATTCCCTTCTGTCATTCCTGCGAAAGCAGGAATCCAGGATTGGAAAACGAGGATGGATGCCTGCTTGCGCAGGCATCACAAGATAGAACATTTCCGCGTCCACGTTTCACGTTTTGCGTCCCAGGTTCCAGGTCCCACGTGTCGGAGACTTTTTTTTAAGTGGGACGTGGGACGTGAGACCCGGGACGCTCCGATCCCACGCCCAGCGTTTCACCTGAATACTATCCCCGGCTCGAGTCGTGCCAGCTTGACGATGCTGATCACCGCCGAGAGCGTACAGATTCCGAGAAGGGCAACGAGCACGAGACCGAGTAGCGGCCAGGTCTGGACGAACGGAAGCTGTCCTCCGGTGCCGGCGAGGTGCCCGAACACGGTCGCCAGCCCCACGCCGACGCCGTAGCCGATCAATCCCACCGTGAAGGCTTGCAGCGCGATCATCCGGGCCAGCGTCGCCGTCGAGGTCCCCATCGCCTTGAGCGCCCCAAACTGCTTCAAGTTCTCCACGGTGAACAGATAAAAGGTCTGCCCGGCGATGGCCATGCCCACGATGAAGCCGAGCAGAATCGTCGTGCCGAAGTTCACCCCGATCCCCGTGTTCTTCAGCACCCAGATCAGGGTTTTGAACCCGAATTCCTCCTGCGTGTAGGCGCCGAGCCCGGTCTCCGCACGGATGCGGCGCGTGAGCTCCTCGATCCCCACGCCGGCCTTCGGCTCCGCGAGCACGTAGGAGAGCATGCGGCGCTCGGGCGGGGCGTAGGTGAGCGCGCGCTCGAAGGTGGTGTAGACGGCAGGAATGTTCTGGAAATCCTTCTGGATGCTCGCGACGGCCACGATGCGGGCTCGCTTGTCGTTGATCTCGAAGACCGCCCCCACCTTGATCGCCTCGGGGCCTCCCATGCGTTCGATGGCCCATTGATCCACGACCACTGCCTCCGGCGTGCGGAGATCCTCGATCCGCCCCTCAAGGACCTTGGATGGTCTGCCGATCAGGGTGGCGGCATCCAGTCCCACGAGGGACACCCGGTGATACTCCCCGTTGCTGAGCCGCGCTCGGTACACGCCCTTGAACAGGGGAACCGCCCAATCGACGCCGGGGACGCTCCGCACCTGCGCCACCGCCGTATCCGGTAACGGCTTGACCTCCTCCACCTGGGCCACGCTCGGATCCGTGACCCAGATCGGCACGTTCACATTCGAGATCCCGGACTGCGACCAGATCATGAGGCCCCAGAAAATCGAACCCTGCTGAACGATCAGCATGACGGCAAAGGCCAGTCCGCAGAGCAGCATGAGGTACTTCGCGCGATCGCCGAACAACATTTTGAGCGCGACGTAATTCATGGGATCTGCTCCCGAGTGACCTCGGACTCGACCGCGACGGCGACGACCAGCGGTGCCCGGGGTAACGCGACGCGGTCATGCCGATGGAAGAAGACGGTACAGACGTTGGCAAGCGGCCGGCCGGTCAGGCAATCAAACGCGACCGACCAGAACCGTCTCGCGTGCTCGCCGTCGGGCTGCTGGTCCTCATCCCAGAGTCGCAGCGGGCCCGGGTATCGGCCTCGGAACGTGAACCCCTGGGCGGTCACGTGGTCTTCAATGCCGTCGGTCAGAAAGTCGAGGACGTCGCCGCACCACGCGAAACGATGACCGGGCCGTGCCCGGTCACCAGCCGGTTCGATCTGACCGGCCCGCTGGTCGAGATAGGCCTTGACGATGTCGGAAATCTGCTCCGGCGAAGATGGGGGTCGCTGAATCTTCATGCCGTGACAGGTGAGCATGCTTGATGCCGCCGGCGGCGAGCAGCGGTGGCGGCTTGTAACTATTGAGAAAAGTTTGATCTTTCTACTGATGTTGCAAAAAAAGCGGATTGCTCACCGAGGGGACGATGCCCGCATTCGGGCAGTTCTGCTTAGATGCGAGCAGAAAAGGAACGTAACGTGGCAAGCCCTTCGGGAGACCTCAGGGCAGGCGGGAGGAGTGAGGCGCGGGACGTGGAACGTGGAACCTGGGACGTTTTTTTCTTCTATGACGGTTGCGTCTGTATTGGTCGACTGATGCCCAGCTTTCGCATGCGGTGCTGCAAGGTCGAGCGTTTCATGCCGAGCTGCGCGGCAGCCCCGCGGTTTCCAGCAATGATCCAGTTGGTTCGCGTCAGCACCTGCAGGATATGGTGTCTTTCCGCATCCGCCAGGGTCTTGATCCGCTCGTCCGCAGACGGTTCCGTGGCCCCGGAGGCGGAGGCAGTCAGTCCCTCGACCTCGAGCACGGGGCCCTGTGCGAGAATGACCGCACGCTCGACGACATGCTCGAGCTCGCGCACGTTGCCGGGCCACGGATAGGCCGACAGGGCCTTCATGGCACCCGAGTCCACCTTCGTGATGACCTTCCGATGTCGCGCCGCATACTTCTTTGCGAAGTGTCGGACGAGCAACGGAATATCCTCGCGCCGCTCCCGCAGCGGGGGGAGGCGGAGGGGAAAAACGTTCAGGCGGTAGTACAGGTCGGCCCGAAGCTTTCCCGCCTTGACCGCCTCGTCCAGATCGAGGTTGGTCGCGGCCAGCACCCGAAGATCCAGCTTCTGGGTTCGGCTGCCTCCCACGCGTTCCAGCTCCTGGTTCTCCAGGATGCGCAGCAGCTTCGCTTGCGCTTCCAGCGGCAGCTCACCGACCTCATCGAGGAAAATGGTGCCTCCGTCGGCCAGCTCGAAGCGGCCGATCTTCTTGGTCACCGCATGGGTGAACGCGCCCTTTTCGTGACCAAAGAGCTCGGATTCAATCAGGCCCGGCGGCAGCGCCGCACAGTTCACTTTGATCAAGGGTCGTCCCTTGCGCGGCGACAGTTGATGGATGGCCGTGGCCACCAGCTCCTTGCCCGTCCCGGTCTCTCCGGTGATGAGCACGGTTGTGTCGGTCGGGGCGACCCGCTCGATGGTCTGTAAGGCGGTTTGCAGGGCCGGGCTCGTTCCGACCAGCTCCCTGAGATCCAACGCGGTACCCACCTCCTCGCGCAGATAGAGATTTTCGCGCTCCGCCTGTTCCTTGAGCACTCGGATTTCTTCGTAGGCCAGGATATTGGCGACCGCCTGGGAGAGCAAATGACTGATCTGCTCCGCCAGACCCAGATCGCGCTCGGAGAAGGCGTTGCGGCGCTGGTTCCCGATGGCAAGGAAACCGTACGGCTCGCCGCGCACGATGAGCGGGCACAGCATCCCCGACCGGATTCCGATCGACTCGAAGTAGGACATTTCCGTGAACGGCTCGTGTTGCTGCCCGGTCACCAGGACCGGCCGCCCGCTTCGCAGGATCTCGGCCGGGGCCATCCGCTCGAAGGGAAACCTGCGCAGCGCATCCAAGTCGACCCGGGCGCCCTCGGTATGCAAGATCTCGAACCACGGGGAGTCCGACTCCTTCGTGAAGCGCACCAGGCAGGTGAGATCGTGGGGCAGCACATGGGCCAGGCTTTCCTTGATGCTCGGGATAAGCGTCTCCAACCCGACCGAGCCCACCACCAGGCGTTCCGCGATGTGACGGAGGGTATCGCGCTCCTCGGCGGCCAGAATGCGTTCGAGCACGGGACCCGCCGCTCGCCCGAGCATGCCCGCCAGATCTCTGTCCTCGTCGGTGAACGCGCCCCGTGACCAGGCCGCAATGAATATCACCGCGATGACGCGGGACTCGCCGCTCCCCCGCCCTTCCTCACGTACGAGAAGGGGCGCCACGATACAAGAGGCCTCTCGCTGCATCCGTCCGACGGCCTTGCCCTCAGCCCATTGGGACGCAGCAAGATCGTCACAGCGCACCGGCTCCCGCCCGCGTGCCGTCGCCTGCTTGATCGTGCCTTCAGCGGGCAATTGCGCACCGACGGCAGCGGCAAGGTCAGCGTCCCCCGACTCGGTGCCGACCGGCGTGAAGGCGTCGGAGGCCGGGCTGTAGAAGAAGAGCTCCGCAGCATCGAACCGTATGCGCGTCTGGAGCCGCCGCCGGAGCGTCTCGGCGAATTCCCGTGGACCAGGGGTTGCGAGCAGCTCGGTTAGAGTATGGTGGAAAAATGTGGCGTGATCGTCTGTGCCCATATGTGGGCACTGTAGCACAGCTCGTCATCGATGCAAAGCGCCCGAGATAAATGGAACATCCGGGGGTTGAACGAGAGGGGCTGAAGCTCAGCCCCCCTCTTACCCGCTGGGGGAAGAGTGAAGGGAGAGTGAGATCGCTTGGACGTTTCTTGGCAGCGGGCTCGCACCAACGAGTTAGTTCTGGGCGGTGCGCACGAAATGGAAATTGAGGCCGCCGGCAACGCTTGGGTTCACCGGATCGAAGGGCTGGTAGGTTGCCACGGTGAAATTGTCTTCCTTCATCGCCTGCTTCAGGGCCTCACCGAAGTCCACGAGGTTACGAATCTCGCGCTTGTCGATCTCCTTGATGACCGCCTTCACTCGGATGCCTGCCAGGTCAGCGGGCTTCCCGGCGATCACCTCGTAGACCACGACGCCTTCGGCGCGCTGCATGCCGAGATAGTCGCGGGTCTCCTCATCCACCTCGCCGACGACGATGCCGAACTCCTCACCCAACCGGATGGCCTCCTCGATGATGGCCGTCTTGTTCAGACCCGCTGCCGGCACATTTGACACGAGCGCGGCGCTCACCAGTGACAAAGCCGCGATGCCCGCCAATGCCGGCCCGCACTTCCGAACGAGAAGCTTCATAGAATCGATGTGCATCACTTTCATGAGCGTGACCCTCCTACCCGACATACTATCATTATGCTGGGTGATCTGGGAGTATGCAAGGGCACCCCAGGAGGTCGGGAATGGATCGTTCCAGGTTTCAAGTTGCACGTTCTACGTGAGACATCGTGCTCACCATTTAAAATGTTGGGTCTAGAAGCTGGAACTTGGAACGTGGAACGTATTTTCTAACGAGAAAGGCCGCAAGAGTCTTACACCCTGACTCTTGCGGCCTTTCCCTCGGATCTACTCGAGGATCTGGTTACTCGACCTTGAATCTGGCCGAGCAGAGCACCCGCTCCGGGCTGTCGACCGTCGTGATTTCCACCTTCCATTCGCCGACATGCAGGGATGGATCGAGCTGCTTCGAGCTCCAGGTCCGATACCCCGGCGAGGGCGAATAGTTCAGGTCGATCTCAGCCGTCTCCCGCCAGCCCTGGTCGCGGTTCATGTACCAGGTATGACGAAGCGTGCCCGTTCCATCGGTCTTCACCCGGTTCCAGAAATAGACACGGTTCGTCATGGACGTGTCGACCACCGGGACCACGGCCTGTCCATTGCCCCCGTTCTCGCAGGCGACGGCGGGCGACACCTTCCCCACCGGCTCGCGATTCTGCACATCCTCCGAAAGGCTCACATCCTCGACCATGACCTCCGCAAGCGCGCCCTGGGGAGCCAGAGCGAACAGCGCGACGAGTGGCAATGCTGCAACGTACAGTTTCATGGCTACTTCCTCCTTGTCCTGGTTGGCGTGCCAACCGTCGTATCGGCGGCTCGGGGCCGCCACCTTCGAATCCCTCGTTCAAAAGCCCGCGTGAGGATGGCTACCCGCAGTCCACGCATCACCGGCTAAAGGGCGGACTATTATTGAGAGAGCAAAGCCAGTGCCTCTTTATCGGGGTTTTCGAGGTGATTCAAATTACAAGGCTAGTTTCTTTGCGACGAAAATCCAGCGTGCAAAGCTGAACGAGATCAGGCTGGTTTTCGGCAGACCGAGCCACTTGCGACAAATTTTGTCACCGCGCGGTCTTGCATCCCAGCTCACGCATCCTCTTCTCAGTCGCCCCTTCTCCCTTTCCTCTCCCCAGCTGGGGAGAGGAAAGGGAGAAGGGACTCACTTTGATCGGCCCCGCGTGACGGCGCAGGCGGACCCTCCCCGACGCAGAAGCCGTGATTGACGTCGAAGGCACGGATGGAGAAAAGGTAGAATAAAGCCGCGATCATGCGCCCCATGTTGCGTTTCCATGCCTGCCCCGCCCTTCTTACCTGCGCGGTCCTCGTCTGCGCTCCCGGCGTGACCGCCGCGCCCCTCGATCATCCCCTCCAGTTCGAGGCCCCGGCCTCTCTGCAATCCCTCGCCGACCAACTGCGGAAGACGCAGGACCGGACGCTGGCCGCGGCCCTCGCCGCGACGGGGCTGAGCCGTGCCGGCGCCCCGATCCACGTGCTGCTGTCCACTGAGGATTCCTCGCTCGCGCAGCACGTACCACCGTGGGTCGTCGGGTATGCCTCCGGCGGCGAAGGCCTGATCGTCATCTTTGTGGAACGCGTTCCCTCCTATCCGTATGACTCGGTCGAGTCGGTTTTGACGCATGAGCTCGTGCACGTGTTCGTCACCCGTGCCACCCGCGGCCGCGCCGTGCCGCGATGGTTCAACGAGGGCTTGGCGACGGCAACCGCCGACCGCTGGGATCTCGAGGACCGGACCCGCCTGGTGTTCGCCATGGTGGGAGGCAAGGGGGTCTCCCGGGACGAGTTGAGCGAGCTGTTTGGACAGGGTCCCGGCGCCGCCCGCCGCGCCTATGTGCTGTCCGCCGCGTTCATCGGCAGCATGATCGAGACCTGGGGATCGGACTTCCCCGGGCAATTGCTGGCACTCGTCAGCGAGGACGTCCCCTTTGCCGACGCCTTTGCGCAACTGACGTCGGCAACGCTCGACGAGTTCGAGGACGCCTTCTGGGCCGAGCAGCGGTGGTGGAACCATTGGGTCCCCTTGCTCACCAGCTCGACCCTGCTCTGGGCCGCCATGACGCTGCTCGTTCTGTACGCGTTTCGCAGGCGCCGCTTACAGGCCGTCGCAATTAAGGAAAGATGGAAACTGGAAGAGGAGGATGGCGAGCAGTGAAGAGTGAGGAGCGAGGGGATGGCCCTTTTTCCGCGCACTCCTGCCTCATCACTCCTTACGTTCCGAGGGCGAGCTATGGTAAATTGGCTCCATGCGAAACGTTATCATTATAGGATCTGGGCCGGCGGGCTTGACTGCGGCCATCTATACCGCCCGCGCCAATCTCAATCCGCTGCTGATCGAGGGGGCTCAACCCGGCGGTCTGCTGACCACGACCACCGAGGTGGAGAATTACCCGGGGTTTCATCACGCGGTCATGGGTCCTGACCTCATGAAAGAGATGCGGGCGCAGGCGGAACGCTTTGGCACGGAGTTTCTGACCGGTGAAGTGACGCACGCGGAGGTGACCCAGCGTCCTTTCCGCCTCACCATTGAAGAGGAACGGGTCATTGAGTCGAAAACGCTGATCATTGCGTCCGGCGCCTCCGCCTTGAAGATCGGCGTCCCCGGCGAGGCGCAGCTCATGGGGCACGGCGTGTCCACCTGCGCGACCTGCGACGGATTCTTCTTCCGTGGCAAGGAGCTCGTCGTCGTGGGCGGCGGCGACAGCGCCATGGAAGAGGCGACGTTCCTGACCAAGTTCGCGACGAAGGTCAGCGTCGTCCACCGGCGCGACAAGCTTCGCGCATCGAAGATCATGCAGGAGCGCGCGCTCAAGAATACGAAGGTCGCCTTCGTCTGGAACTCGGTCGTGGAGGAGATACTGGGCAACGGAGTCGTGTCCGGAGTGCGGCTCCGTAATGTGGAGAACGGGCAGACTTCCGATTTGGCCTGCGCCGGCGTGTTCATTGCCATCGGGCACAAGCCCAACACGGAGCTGTTCAAGGGACAGCTCGATATGGACGACAAGGGCTACATCCGCACGCACGACGGCACCGCGACAAAGATCCCCGGCGTGTTCGCCGCCGGCGACGTGCAGGACTCGAAGTACCGCCAGGCCGTGACTGCCGCGGGCTCGGGCTGTATGGCGGCGATCGATGCGGAGAAATACCTGGAAGCGGAAGGAGGGTGAAAGTGAAACGCGAGATGTAAAAGATTAGGAACGCCCTCCCTTCGAACTATCGCCGCACTTTTCTGACCTAATATTTCCTGACCTTTTCACTTTTCACCTTTCACTCCCACGGTTGTTATGAGATTCGCCATCGTTCATTACCACGAGCTTGCCCTCAAGGGCCGGAATCGGTCCTATTTCGAGAAGCAGCTCGTGCGCAACCTTAGCGACACCCTGGCCGGGCTGGGCGTGACGCACGTCGGGTCGCTCCCCGGCCGGATCCGCGTCACCCTCGGTGAGGACACGGACTGGACGCTGGTCAAGGCCCGGCTCTCCCGCGTCTTCGGCATCTCGCATTTTGCCCTGGCTCGCGCCGTCCGGATCGATCCCGACATTCAAAAGACGCTGAGCGCTCTCAAAGCGGCTGTCGCCGAGGACATCTGCGGTCTGTCCTTCTCCACCTTCCGCATCTCGACCAAGCGCGCGGACAAGCGCTTTCCGATGACGTCCATGGACCTCGATCGCGAGATCGGGGCGCATGCCCATCAGGTCACGGGCAAGCCGGTCAGCCTCCGGCATCCCGACCTGACCGTCGCGATCGAGGTTCTCGCCGACCACGCCTATGTCTCGCTCCTGAAGGAGCCGGGGGCGGGCGGTCTGCCCGTGGGGGTGAGCAAGCGAGTGGCCTGTCTCCTCTCGGGTGGAATCGACTCTCCGGTCGCCGCGTATCGCATGATGAAGCGGGGGTGCCGCGCGGTCTTCATCCACTTCCACGGCCAGCCCTATGTGGGCCGCTCTTCGGAGGAGAAGGTGCGTGATCTCATGGCAGTGCTCACGCCCTCCCAGTTGCGCTCGCGCTTGTACCTGGTTCGATTCGGCGAGATCCAGCGGCAGATCGTGCTCGGCGCGCCTACCCCATTGCGGGTCGTGTTGTATCGGCGGATGATGGTCCGGATCGCCGAGGAGCTGGCCAGGCGGGAACGGTGCTGGGCGCTCGTGACGGGCGATAGTCTCGGGCAGGTGGCCTCACAGACAGCGGAGAACCTCGGGGTCGTCGAGGAGGCGGCGCAACTGCCGATCCTCCGGCCGCTGATCGGGATGGACAAGATCGAGATCACCGATCAGGCGCAACGCATCGGCAGCTTCGACATCTCGATCGAGCCGGACCAGGACTGCTGCCGGCTCTTCGTCCCCCCTCATCCCACGACGAGGGCGAGCTTGGATCAGGTTCGCAAGGTCGAGCGCGGATTGGATCTTGCGGGCATGGTCAAGCAGGGTCTGGAGGAGACGGAGATGGCGGAATACAAGTTCCCGTGAGGCGGGAAGCGAAAGGGGGCAAGTAAAGGTCAGATCTTCCTATTTCATTCCTGCGGGTACATGGGTCCGGCAATCGCCAAGAAAAGATGGCTAGATGCCTGCCTGCGCAGGCATGACGAGTAGGAAAGTCCGCCCTCCGACTCCCCTCTTATCCGAAGATCGCTTCGCTCAGCCGATTGTGAATGCGTCGAACGCGCTCGAGCTGGCCCTTGGCCGGGAACCGCTCGTAGAATCCATCGGCCCGGAACTCCTTGGTGAGCGGCGCCCAGCATTGGACGGTCGCGATGAAGTGCTTCGGCGAATGATCCTGCTCCCACTGCCCCATCAGCTTGCGGTCCGGCAGAAGATCTCCCAGCACCCGGATCAGCGCTTTGAGGGTGACATCGCGCGTGAACATGTACCGCTCGTTGTTCCCCCAGACCTCTGACATCACCTCTTTGATCGCCTTTAGATAGTCCCGAATCAGAGCGTAGAGCTTGTCGGAGCGGTTCTGCAGGTGGTTTTCCATCCAGCGGCTATGCTGGGTGATGAGCTTGTGGAGCTCGTTGAAGACCTCCGACTGCAGAATCCACTTCTCCCTGCGGCTCCGCCCGCCGAGCCGGTTGATCTTGTACTGCAGGGGCGAGTCGTCCGCCGAGTACAGCATGTTGACGACCTTCGCGGCGAACTTCTTCTCCGGACTTTCCCACGAGATCTTTTCGTACAGATCGATCAGGTGGGACCGGTTGATCCGTGTGTGCGTCGAATTGATGATCACGAACATCTCGGTCGAGAAGTCCGCGCTGCGTCCATCGAACAACACACAGGGCACGTCCATTTTCCGCACTTCGTCGGGGTGCCGCTCCATGAAGAAGTGCAAACCCGCGATGCGGTGTTGGCCGTCGATGATGAGATAATTGCCCTTGGGCTCGCTCAAATACCCGACCGTTTCGGAGTCGCCCATCTTTTGAAATCGGAGCGTCTCCTCGGTGAACAGGAGGATCGTCCCCGGGATCAACGGCTGGGTCACGGCGGTCTGGTAAAAGTTGACGATCTGTTTGATCTTTTGCTTGTTGAGGGCTCGCTGGAACCCCTGTTCACTGCGCTCGATTCCGGCGATGAACCGCGCGACCTCGTCGTCCTCCTTCGGTTTTTCCGCCTCGATCTCTTCCCCTTCGAAGAAGTACCGGCTCGTGAACCGCACCTTTTCAAGCAGGTCGGCGGCCTTATACGAGATGAAATAGAAGATGCTGTCCTTCTGGTGAATACGGGTGGCCAACATAAACGGCTCCTCCGGTTAACGCTTCAAGCGACAGCAGGTCTTTGGGCTCACCACCTTACCATGAATTTTCCCCGGCTCCACCGGGAAATATGGGGGGTCTGGCCAGGGCCGGCCTCTCCGGCCATGGGCTTTCACTGCGCCAGCAACACCCGCATGTCGTCGACGTCGCGCGTGTTGACAACGTCGACAGACTCCAGGCCCCCCTTCCTGGCGACATTGACTCCGAACGGGACGTCCTCTAGGCCCTCGGTGGCGTGGGCGTCGGGATTGATGCTGACCTTCACCCCGATGGTCTTGGCGTACCGGCACAGGCGCCAGTCCAGGTCGAGGCGATGCGGGTTGGCGTTGACCTCCACGATCTTGCCGTGCTCCCGGGCCGCGTCGATCACTCGTTTCATGTCGATTCGATAGCCGTCCCGAGACAGCAGGAGCCGTCCCGTCGGATGGCCGAGCATCGTCAAATACGGGTTGGCCAAAGCCTTGACGACACGCGTGGTCTGTTCCTCCTCGGGAAGATTGAATCGGCTGTGGACCGACCCGATCACGAAGTCGAAGCGGGCGAGGACGTCGTCGGGGTAGTCCAGACTGCCGTCCGGCAGGATGTCGGCTTCGATGCCTTTGAAGATCGTGATCCCGGTAATGCGCGTGCGGAGCGCGTCGATGGCCGCGTGTTGCTCCTTGATCCGGTCCTCCTTGAGGCCGTTGGCGTAGAAGGCCGACTGACTGTGATCGGAGATGCCGATGTAGCGATAGCCGAGCCTCTTGGCCGCCTCCACCATGTCCTCCAGGCTGGCCGACCCGTCGCTGTAGGTGGTGTGATTGTGAAAGATGCCGCGGATCTGCTCGGCACGGACCAGCGGCTTCAGCCGGCCTGCGTCCGCCGCCTCGATCTCATCCAGCCCCTCCCGCAGCTCCGGCTCGATGAATGGCAAGCCCAGCGCCGCATACAGCGCGTCCTCGGTGTCCGCCTGGGGCTGGGGCTGCGGCGTCCCCCCGGGGCTCAGGTCCCACGCCACGCCTCTTTGCGAAGCCCGAGCCGCCAGGGCGGCGAGGTGTGTCTCGCTCCCCGTCGCGGCCAGGAGGGCGTGGGGCGTCAGCCGCTCCATGACCGTCACCACGATCGGAAGCCCTGAGGGCGAGCGGGCTTTGACCACTGACCCGTCCATACCGACCTGCGTCACGCCGCTCACCCGCCTCAACGCGGTGACCACGTCCGCAACCTCGGCGGCACCGACCAGGAGGTCGATGGACCCGATGACTTCGACGCGCCGCCGGAGGTCACCCACGAGCTCGGCCAGGCCGGGTTCCTGCCTGAGGACCGACAGGACCGTTTCCGCCTCACCAATGACACCCGCATAAAGGTGGTAGCCACGCCGTCTCTTGAGCTGGAGGATCCCCTGCATGATCTTGTCCTGCGTCTTCTGCCCGAACCCGGGGAGGCTGGCCAGCCGGTTCTCGACACAGGCATATTCCAGTTCCCCGACTGTCGTAACGCCCAGCTTCTGCCACAGCGCCATGACCTTTTTCGGACCGAGTCCCGGGATGGCGGTCATCTCCAGCAGCCCCGCGGGCACGCTTTGCTTGAGCTCCTCGTAATAGACGAGCCGACCTGTGCCGACCAGCTCGGCCAGCTTCTCCGACAGTGCCTGCCCGATCCCCTTGACCTCGCGGATGCGGCCCGATGACACCAGCTCGGCGAGGTCCCCGGTCAATCCCTGGATTTCCCGGGCTGCGTTGTAATACGCGTTGCTCTTGAACGGACTCTCGCCCTTCAACTCGAGCAAGAGACCAATCTCCTCAAGAATCCCGACTATTTCCCGTTTTTCCATCACAGCCATAAATAACGTCCCGGGTCCCACGTGGAAGGCCCGCTCGCATCCAGGGCTTCCGGCCTGGGACCTGGAATTTGGAACGATCTGCTCGAGCGCCTACCAGCCTTCGCCGATGAGTGATTTTACGCTCCGGCCAAATTCGCCGCAACCGCGAGCCTTGTGGTAGGATGCCGCGACCTAAAATAGGATAGGGAATCGTTCTAGGTTCCACGTTCCAGGTCCCACGTTAGGAAGAAACTTTCCGACCTGGGATTGGGGACCTGGGACGGGACCGTAGGTTTCTGCAGATCCAGTTTGCACATTTTGTGGAGGAATAATGAGATCCGCACATCGACCGCTTCGACGTATCCTCGCATTCGCATGGGGAGGTCTGCTCCTGGTGACGGTCATGGCGCTGAGCGGCCTGGCCCTGGCCCAATTTTTCGGCGGGACGGCCACGACCGAATCCGTCTGCAACTTCGGCATGGCCAAAGACGACTCCTCCGGGAGCTGCGAAGTGCCCATCCCGTTCGGCTGCGAGGTCGCCCACTTCCCAGGCACCGACAAGCCGTGGACCAACGTCTCGAAGGGCGGGAACACCTCCTGCCGATTCGACGAACGCAACACCGACTGGAAGACGAAGATCACCGGCAGCTGCGGCACGTGCAAGACGCCCCAATGCTCCGCCCGGTTCAGCGTGATGTTCGTGTGCGGTGGGAAGGATGCGCCGTCGCAGTACCAGCCCCAGAGGCCCGGGCGGTGATCCGCCATGTCCCTCTCCGAGGACCTCACACGCGAGGCTCTTCGCCTCGGCTTTAGCGCCGTCGGCATCAGCCGGGTCGACGCGCCACCTCCTCCCGCCGGACCTCCCTCCCCTCACACCGAGCCGACTTTCACGAACACGCTGCACGCGCGGCTGGCCGAATGGCTGCGGCGCGGCTATCATGGCACGATGCAGTGGCTCGCGCGCGAACCGGCACGCCGCGCCGATCCGTGCCGGCTGCTGCCGGGGTGCCGGTCCGTGATCTCGCTGGGCCTCAACTATTACACGGCGGATCGGGCGGACGAACGGGCCGGGCACGGCCGCATCGCACGCTATGCCTGGGGGGAGGACTACCACGACGTGCTCGGGGAGCGACTGGAGCGGCTCCAGGCGTTCCTGCAGGCCCGCTGCCCGGACGCGCGCAGCAAGATCTATGTGGACACGGGCCCCCTGATGGAGAAGGCCTGGGCGCAACAAGCCGGGGTCGGGTGGATCGGAAAGCACTCCAACCTGGTCTCACATCAGTACGGCTCCTGGTTGGTGCTCGGGGAGGTCTTGACGACGCTCGCGCTGGATGCGGACGAGCCCGGGAGCGATCTCTGCGGATCCTGCTCGCTCTGCATCCAGGTCTGCCCGACCGGCGCCATCACGGAGCCCTACGTGGTCGATGCGAGACGCTGCATCTCCTACCTCACGATCGAGCTGCGCCACGGCGAGGAGATCCCGGCCGAGCTGGCCGAGAAAATGGGGAATCGCATTTTCGGCTGCGATGACTGTCTGGACGTCTGTCCGTACAATCACCAGGCCGTCCCGACCACTGAAACGGCCTTTCAGCCCCGTGCCTCGACTTTGGCCCCCGTCTTACAGGACCTCGCAGGCATGTCAGAGTCCGACTTCGGTGCCGCCTTTCGCGCGAGTCCGCTCAGGCGACCCAAACACGCCGGCTTTCTGCGCAACGTGCGTATCGCCCTCGCCAATTCGACCCGTGCCGCCGCCGGTCGCAACGCCACCACGCCCCGCTAACGTCGCCTAATTTTCCTCTTCCGCGCCGACGCGCGGACTATCGACCCGGCCTCTGTCTCACCGCGTGTCGCACGCGTTCCTTGCCACTCGCCCTACTCCCCAGGCCCCCGTCCCCGTGCCCGACCCTCTCAGGTCCCCCTGAGAAAGCCCATATGGCTTCCGAGAAAGGCGGTTACCCCCGGTTTGGGGGGTCATGTCGGAAGTACGCAAAAACTGGCCTCTATTTCGCAAAGTGGTACATTTACTAGTAATGTTGTACACGCGTTTACCCAAAGAACCGAGGCGGGCCCAGACCGGCACGTCCCTTGCTATTGGCGCCTTAATCCTCCTGGGCGTCCTTGGCCATGCCGCCACCCTCACGGCGGGGCACTTGGAGCAAGAGCAACTGATTCCGATCCTCGGGGTCACGATGGGACCCGAGCCTCGGGGCACGGTCGTCTACCTCCAGGTTGCCTTCGAGAACCGGCACGACGACTCCGGCCTGGCGGTGTTCTTCAGGAATTCCCCCGGCCGCTTCTCCAGAATGGCGCAGACCTCCATCAAGCAGGGCATCGTTCGTGCCGCCCAATCGATGGGCGTCACGTGCGACTCCTGGACGGTGGTGCTCACGGTGCCCTATCGCGAGCTGACGATTTACGGGGAGAGCCTCTCGGCCATGGTCAGCCTGAGCGTCATGGCCATGGCGAACGGCGAACCCATTGCTGATGATCGCGTGATGACCGGCACGGTCACGCCGGATGGGCAGATCGGCCCGGTGGGCTCCGTCCCCCAGAAAATTCTTGCGGCCGAGGCGGCGCACCTCCGCCGCGTCCTCATTCCCGAAGAACAGGACCCCGCGGACAGGGATTGGCACACTCCCTTCCTCATGCAGGTCTCACCGGTCGGCTCCGTCGACCAGGCTTATGAGGCGCTGACCGAAGGGTCGCGCCTGATGGCCAGCCACTAAATTGGAACAACACGTTCCCGGTTCCACGGAAGTCACTTCCGTGCCGTTTGAACGTGGAACGCGAAGTCTGGAACCCGGAACGATCCTCCCCCTCACCTGAGCTCTACGATCGTCACCCCATCTCCTCCTTCCGCCTTAACCCCGGCGCGGAAGCGCGCGACGTAGGGCGAGGAGGTGAGATACTCCCGGAGCGTGGCCTTGAGCCGGCCGGTCCCATGGCCGTGAATCAGGCGAATCCAGGGCAGGCCCCCCATGGCCGCCTGATCCAGCGCTTTGACGGTCTCGTCCAGCGCATCCTCGGCCGTCTTGCCCCGCAGATCCACGACCAACGCCTGGTCCGTTTCGACAGGGGCCGGTTCCGCAATGGCTGGGCGGCGCGGCGGGCTTCCTCTCTGCTCGCGGTGCGGCTGCTCTGCCCCGTGACCCAACCCGACGAGCTGCGACACCGCCACCGAGACCTCGCGATCCCCGACGCGCACGCGCACCCGCCGCCTGCCTTTCACCGCCTCGAGCAGGACTCCGGTCGTGCCGAGGCCGCCGATTTCGACGTGCCCACCGGCGTCGAGCTGCTCGACCGGGATCGTCTCCTCGGTCGGCCCCAGCCGAGCCGAGACCCGCGTATCCACCTCCGCCAATTGCCGCTTGGCCTCCTTCGCCTTGATCAGCGTCCGATCCCGCTTCAGCTCCTCCAGAATCGCCTGCACCTCGGCCCGCGCCCGCAGCAGGTCCTCCGTGAGCTTGCGCTTCATCCCCTTCTTCTCTTCGCGCTCTGACGCCCGCAACCGATCCGCGATCTCCCGTGCCTCCCGCGCCGACTCCTCGGCCTCGGTCTTCAACGCGGCGATCGTCTCTTCGTCTTGATGGAGGCGGCGCTGTTTCTCCTGGAGATCCTCCAACACTTGCTCGAGGAGCCGGTCCTCCCGCTTGATGAGCTTGAGAGCGTGCTCGAGGATGGCGTCGTCCAACCCCAACCGCCCGGCGATCTCGATCGCGGAGGAGCCGCCGGGCACCCCCATGATCAGGCGATAGGTCGGCGACAGCGTGCTCACATCAAACTCGAGGCTCGCGTTCGCGAAGCAGGGCGTCGTCTGGGCCAGCAGCTTGAGCGCGTTGTAATGGGTCGTGACGACCACCTTGAGATTCTGTCGGGTCAGCTCGACCAGCAGGGCCTCGGCCAGCGCGGCGCCCTCCGTGGGGTCTGTGGAAGTCACCAGCTCATCCAGCAGGACCAACGTCTTGGGCGCCCCTTGCGCCCCGCCCACGGAATCGGCACCGGCATGCCGGAGCAACCCGATCATCTGCGTCATGTGGGCCGAGAAGCTCGACAGGTCCCGCGCCAGGTCCTGCGGATCGCCGATGTCGGCGAAGATGTCGGGGAAGACGGCCATCTCGCTGTCGGGCGCACAGGAAACGTGCAGGCCCGCGCGCACCATGAGCGCGAATAACCCGACGGTCTTGAGGGTCACGGTTTTCCCGCCGGTATTGGGGCCGGAAATGACCAGCGCGCGCAGGGTCTCGTCCAGCTGCAGATCGTTGGGCACGACATGCTCGCGCGAGAGGACGAGCAACGGATGGCGCGCCTGCCGCAGCACGATGCGCCCGGACTCGTTGAGGCTCACCGGTTTGCCCTTCACCAGGTGGCTCAGGGCGGCCTTGGCCGCGATGCAGTCGAAGTCCGCCAGCACGCCGAGCACGTGCTCGATCGCCGGCTCGTGTTCCGCAACCGCCGTCGAAAGCTCCCGCAGAATGCGCCGGACCTCCCGATCGACCTCCAGCCCCGCCACCTTGATGGAGTTGTTCAGCTCGACCAGCTCCCGGGGCTCCAGGAACACGGTCGCGCCGCTCGCCGAGACATCGTGGACGATGCCGGGGATCCGGCCCCGCATCTCGGCCTTGATCGGCACGACGTAGCGGCCCTCGCGCTGCGCGAAATAGTGCTCCTGCAACACCTCGGCGTACCGCCGGGACTCCAGGATGACGGCCAACCTGTCGCGCATCCGCTGCTTGAGGTCGTGCGCGTGCTGGCTCAAGCGCCGGAGCTCCGGCGTGGCAGATTCGCGAATGTTGCCTTCCGCGTCCACCGCCCGGTCGATCAAGACCTTGACCTGACGGAGCTCCCCGAACGGCTCGAGCGACGACGCCGCCGCCCACAGGGCGGGCACCCGCTCTTGGCGTCGCGACAGGAATGCGGTAAGGTCCGCCCCGATCCCCAATGCGACCGAAATGTCCCGGAGATCATGCGGCTCGAGCCCCGCGCCCTTGGCGACGCGCAGGAGGGCATCCCGCACGTCCGAGAAGGAGATGGACGGGAACGGATCGCCCTCCTCCGAGAGGGCCACGATCTCGCCGGTTTCCCGCATGCGGGCCCTGGCGGCTTCCACCTCCGTTTCGAGGACGAGCGCCCGGCACCGCTCGGCACCCATGACCGAGCGCGCCAGCCCCGCCAGCGTCTCAATGACGCGGTCCCACTCGAGCACCGCGGCCGATTTCTCGAAGAACGACGCGCTCACACACGGCCCCCTACTCGCAATTCCGTACCGCGCACAGGACTTTACATCGTCTGAGAATTCATATCCAGGACCCAAGTCACGGGTCTTACCGTCCAGGTTCCAGGTTCCACGTTCGACGGCGGAGAGTCGCCCGCACGCTGGGCCTGGAGCCTGAAACGTGGAACGATTCCCTGTCCCGCCTCACTCCTCTCTTCCGAGTAGCTTGACTTCCCCTATGATGCTCGGTACTATTCCCCTCCCGCGGCCGACTGGCTCGGGTCCTTGCACTCTCCCAAACCTTCGGTAATTTCACACCTTTTCATGGCACTGCGAATCGGCATCAATGGCTTCGGGCGGATCGGCAGGCTCGTCCTGCGCGCCTCGCTCGATGACCGCGACCTCGAGTTCGTCGCCATCAATGATCTGACGGACGCCAAGACCCTGGCGCATCTGTTGAAGTACGACTCGATCCACGGCACCCTGGAGGCGAAGGTCGGCGCCGCGGACGGACAACTGATCGTCGGCGGCAAGAAGATCGCGATTCTGGCGCAACGGGACCCGAAGGCGCTTCCCTGGAAAGACCTCAACGTCGACCTCGTCATTGAATCAACCGGCCGCTTTACCGACCGCGCGAGCGCGAGCGCGCACCTCTCGGCGGGCGCCAAGCGCGTGGTGATCTCCGCGCCCGGCAAGGATGCCGACGCGACCATCGTGCTGGGCGTGAACGACGGCACCTACGACCCGAACGCGCACCACGTCGTTTCCAATGCATCCTGCACGACGAACTGCCTGGCCCCTGTGGCCAAGGTTCTGCTGGATCAGTTCGGCATTCGTCAGGGCGCGATGACGACGATCCACTCCTACACCAACGACCAGCAGCTCCTGGACCTGCCGCACAAGGACCTGCGGCGCGCCCGCGCGGCAGGCCTCTCGATGGTCCCGACCAGCACGGGTGCCGCGCGCGCCATCCACCTCGTCATTCCCCAGCTCAAGGGCAAGATGGATGGGCTGGCGATCCGCGTGCCGACGCCGAATGTGTCGATGATCGATCTGACGGTGACGACGGAGAAAGACTGTGACGCTGCCTCCGTGAACGAGGCCTTTCGGCGCGCGTCCGAGGGGCCCCTCAAAGGCATCCTGGCCTATTCGGAAGAGCCCATCGTCTCCGTCGACCTCATGGGCAATCCGCATTCCGCCATCCTCGACGCCCCGCTCACCACCGTCCAGGAACGGCGTCTCGTGAAAGTCATGGCGTGGTACGACAACGAGTGGGGCTACTCTTGCCGCGTCCGCGATCTGGTCAAGCTGATCGCCAGCAAAGGCACGTGAGCCCCGCCGGGGTCCTCGTCCGCCGGCGGCAAGAGGAGCGATGAAGCTTCGCAAGCAAACCATCGACGACATCGACCTCCGGGGCAAGCGCGTCATCATCCGCGCTGACTTCAACGTTCCCCTCGACGAAGCCCTGCAGATCACCAACGACACCCGCATCCGCTCCACGCTGCCAACCATCAACCGCGCCGTCGATGAGGGCGCCGCCGTCATCCTCTGCTCTCATCTCGGCCGGCCGAAGGGCAAGCCCGACCCCCGCTACAGCCTCGCGCCCGTCGCCAAGCGCCTGCAGCGACTGCTGGGCAAGGAGGTGACGTTTTCGGAGGATTGCATCGGGCCGGCGGTCGAATCGCTGGCCGCAAAGATGAAGCCCGGGGACGTCGTGCTGTTGGAGAATCTGCGCTTTCATCCCGAGGAGGAAAAGAACGACGAGACCTTTTCGAAAAAGCTGGCCGCGCTCGGCGACGTCTACATCAACGACGCGTTCGGCGCCGCGCACCGCGCCCATGCCTCCATCGTCGGCGTGCCCAAGCTCATCAAGGCCTCGGCAGCGGGCTTTCTTCTCAAGAAGGAGATCGAGTATCTCGAAGGGGCGATGGAAGATCCGATGCGGCCCTTCGTGGCCATCCTCGGCGGCGCAAAGGTGTCGGGAAAGATCGAGATCATCGAGAACCTGGGCAAGCTGGTGGACAAGGTCATCATCGGCGGGGGCATGGCGTTCACCTTCATCAAGGCCATGGGCCTGGAGATCGGCAACTCGCTGGTCGAGGACGACATGCTGGACTTCGCCCGGGAGATCCAGCAACACGCCGCCAGCCGCGGGGTCAAGTTCTACCTCCCCGTGGATTGCGTCGTGGCGGACGGCAGGAACGCGGGCGCGGCCACGAAAATCGTGCCGGTCCAGGAGATGCCGAAGGGCTGGTACGGGATGGACATCGGGCCTGCTTCGGTCAAGCTGTTCGCCGAGGCAGTCGAAAACGCGAAAACCATCCTGTGGAACGGCCCCATGGGCGTCTTCGAGATCGACGCCTACTCCCGCGGCACCTTCGCGCTCGCGCACTCCGTCGCCAACGCCTATGCGCTCACAATCGTGGGCGGAGGCGACACGGCGGTCGCGGTGCATCGCGCCGGCGAGTCGGAGAGCATGAGCTTCATCTCCACCGGCGGCGGCGCCGCCCTCGAGCTCCTGGAGGGAAAAGAGCTCCCCGGACTGACCGCCCTGCCGGATCGAGACTTCTGAATGGCTACTTCCGCTCCGTGATCGCCCGCAGGTGTTGAGGCCGCCTTGCCCACCCCGCTCATCGTCGGCAACTGGAAGATGAACAAGACGGCCTCCGAGGCCGCGCTCTTCGTGAAGGAGCTCGAGCAGCGGGTGCGTGTCCCGAACGGCGTCGAGGTCGTCCTCGCGCCGCCGTTCACGTCGCTCCCGGCCGTGCGCCAGGCCCTGACGGGCGCCGAGCCCTTTCGCCTTGCCGCCCAAAATGTCCACTGGGAGGACGGCGGCGCCTTCACGGGCGAGGTCGCGCCCCCCATGTTGCGGGACCTGGGCTGCGACTACGTCATCATCGGGCATTCGGAGCGCCGGCAGCATTTCGGCGAGGAGGACGACCACGTCAACCGGAAGGTGACAGCAGCGCTCCGGCACGACCTCTTGCCGATCCTGTGCCTTGGCGAGACACTCGACCAGCGCGAGCGGGACCAGACCGACGAGATCGTGACCCGACAGCTCACGCGCGGCCTCGACGGGCTGGGCACGGCCGAGGTGGCCAAGGTCACGGTCGCCTACGAGCCCGTCTGGGCCATCGGCACCGGTCGGGCCGCCACCCTCGAGCAGGCGGAGGGCGTGCACGGGCTGCTCCAGCGCCTCCTGACCAAGCTGGCGGGCGAGGCCGGTGGGCGGGTACGGGTGCTCTACGGGGGCAGCGTGACGCCGGATAATGCAGCGGAATTGTTGCGGTCGCGCCTGATCCATGGCGCATTAGTCGGAGGCGCTTGTCTCAAAGCCGACTCCTTTGCTAAGATCGTGTCTTCGGCCGGCTCCTCATGAAAGGATTGCGCTAGACACTCATGTATACCGCTGCGGTCGTGCTCCACGTCATCGTGTGCTTCCTGATGATTGCCGCGATCCTGCTGCAATCCGGAAAGGGCGCGGAAATCGGCGCGGCCTTCGGCGGCTCGAGCCAGACCATCTTCGGCAGTCGCGGTCCCGCCAACTTCCTCAGCAAGGTCACGATCGCCGCGGCGGTCATTTTCATGCTCACCTCGCTCAGCCTCGCGTACCTGTCAAAGGAGCGCACCTACTCGTCGACCATCATCGATCTCCAACAGAAGCCCGCCGTCGAAGAGAAAGCCCCGGCAGCGCCGGCGTCCACGGAAAGTCAGCCTGCGCCCGGATCCTCCGCTGCCCCAGCCGGCGAATCCGCCGCCCCTCCGGCTAACTAGAGAATCGGTAGACCTTCTCCTCCGGCCGTTAACTCGCCACAGCATTGGCAAAGGCGGAAATCCACGTCCGCAAGAGTTTCAGGTTCCAAGTTCCACGCAAGGGATCATATCTGAGACCCGAGACGTGGACCTTGGAACGTGAAACCTGGAAGGTGTTTTTTGCGATCGCGATAGCGTCGGCGACGGCGGAGAGAGAACGGAGGACGGCCCTCTTTAAACCCGTGTCAGCCAGGCTTTGCGAGAGGGGTCTTCGCCTTTGACGATCTTGAAGAAGGCATTCTGGAGGTCCATCGTCATGGGCCCGGGCTTGCCCGCACCGATCCGGCGGCCGTCGATCTCACGGACCGGGGTGATTTCCGCAGCCGTCCCCGTGAGAAACACTTCGTCGGCCACGTAGAGCGCGTCACGCGTGAACCGCTCCTCGACGACCGGAATATTGCGCTCCCGGGCAAGCTCCATCACCGTGCTGCGCGTGATCCCTTCCAGAATGGAGGTGAGAGGGGTGGTCTTGATCTGCCCCTTGCGCACGATGAAGACGTTCTCGCCGGTTCCTTCGGAAACGTAGCCTTCCGTGTCGAGCATGAGCGCTTCGTCGTACCCGTCCTGCTTGACCTCGCGCTTGGCCAGGATGGAGTTCACGTAGTACCCGGAGATCTTGGCACGGGTCATCGCCACGTTGACATGGTGCCGCGTGAGCGAGGACACCTTCACCTTGATACCCCTCTTGAGGCCCTCCTCGCCCAAGTAGGCGCCCCAGCGCCACGCGGCGATCGCCAGATGGATCGGGTTCTCCGAGGGATACAAGCCCATGGCGCCGTATCCGATGTAGGCGATCGGCCTGATGTAGCAGGCTTCCAGCTTGTTGACGCGCACTGTCTCGACGATGGCGTCGGCCACCTGCTTGCGATCGTAGGGAATCTCAAGCTGGGTGATGTGCGCCGACTCGAACAAGCGATCGACGTGCTCCCGCAGGCGAAAGATGGCCGAGCCGCCCTTGCCCTGGTAGCAGCGAATGCCTTCGAACGCCGAGAGCCCGTAGTGGAGGGAGTGCGTCAGAATGTGAACGGACGCGTCCGCCCAATCGACGAGCTTTCCGTCCATCCAAATTTTTGTGCTGGCCTCGAGCATGGAGCGAAGGAAGTGGTGGTTGCGCGGCGCTCCTGATGAAGCGTAACTAAAGCCCACTATAACAACGAGTTCAAAGGGGTGTCAACGAAACAACGGAAGACGGCAGGCGGAAGGCGGGGGATGAGGTAAAGGTGAAAACTGAAAAGCGAGGGGCACTGTGGCTCCGTCATCCCCGTGAAAGCGGGAATCAGGAAATCGCCCGAACCAAAGGCAAGAGATGGATTCCCGAAAGGAACCGCGGGCATGACATGAAGGTCAGCCTTGACACTCTCGAAACATCCATGTTACCTATTTCTGCTTTGCCGAAGGAGGCTTGGAGCATGTACGCCATCGTAGAGACAGGGGGCAAGCAGTACCGCGTGGCACCGGGCGAGGTGATCCAGCTCGAGAAGCTGCCCGGCGAGGTTGGTCAGAAGGTCGAGCTCGACAAGGTCCGGTTCGTCAACGCGGACGGGCATATCCACGTGGGCCAGCCGCTGGTCGAGGGGGCACGGGTCGCGGGCGAGGTGGTCAAGCAGAGCCGCACACGTTCCATCACGGTCTTCAAGAAGAAGCGGCGCAAGAACTACCGCCGGACCAAGGGGCATCGGCAAGCGTTCACGCAGGTCCGCATCACCTCCATCAACACCGCCTAGTAGAAGGACGGCTCATGGCACACAAAAAAGGCGTCGGATCGTCACGCAACGGCCGGGATAGCAACCCGCAATACCTGGGAGTCAAGACCTACGGCGGCGAGCAGGTGAAGGCCGGCAGCATCATCGTCCGTCAGCGCGGCACCAAGTTTTTCCCCGGCTTCAACGTCGGGATCGGCCGCGACCACACGCTCTTTGCCAGGGTCGGCGGAGTCGTGAAGTTCGAAGGCGGCCGGCGCCGGGCCAAGGTCAGCGTCTACCCTGCCGTCGAGTCCAGTTAGCGCCCTTCCACTTCTAACGATTCCCCTTCCTCGTCAGCGGCAGCCCGTGCGGGGGGAGTTTGCCTTTGGCCGAGCCGGCCGTGGGCGTGCCCCATTCCCAAACGGAGTCGCACGCGGTAGACCAGGCCCGGCCTCCCTGCCTCGCCCGCCATGAGATCTCGATCCACCTCTACCAAAGGATCACCCTGCTCGAGGCTCCCATCACGCCTTGAACGTGGCTGGCCTCGACGACCCAAAACATTGTTAAATTGACGACTTGACAAACTTTGACAACTAGTATAAAAATTGGCCATGCCTCGATCGGACAGAAAACAGCGTGAGCTGAAGCAGCGGGAAGCCCTCATCATCGAGACAGCCCGACAACAGCTCCTCGAGGTTGGGTATCTGGACCTGAGTATGGATCGGATCGCGGAACGGACCGAATACTCGAAGGGCACCATGTATCAGCATTTCTCCTGCAAGGAGGAGATCCTCGTCGCCATGTTGATCGAGTCCGGGCGCAAGGTCGGCGAGCTGCTCGAGCGCGGCTCGACCTTTCCGGGAAAGCCGCGAGAACGCATCGCTGCGATGGCGCTCGGGTATGGTCTGTTCATGCGCCTGAATCCCGATCATTTCAAGGCCGAACTGCTGGTCCAGAATGAATCGATCAGGGGAAAGGCTTCTGCCTTTATGCGCAAGCAGTTGGACGGAGTGGAGCAACACAATATCGACACTGTCTCCGGGGTTGTCCGGGACGGGATCGCCCAAGGCCATCTCACACCGAAGCAAGGACTCGCGTCGGAACAGATCACCTTCGGCTTGTGGAGCGGAGCCTTCGGCGCCTATGTCCTGATGTCATCGGAGATTAATCTTGCAGCCATGGGGATTGCGGATGCCCGCAAGGCAACGTGGGACAACATGCATGCGCTTCTGGACGGCTTTGGCTGGCACCCTCTCACCAGTCAACTGGACTACGGGAACGTGAGGGCCCGCGTTCTCAATGAGATTTATCCGCAAGAGTCCAAGAGGGCAGGGCTCGCGTAGCGAGTTTTTTTGACCTGATGTGACCTTTCGTCATTTTTTGACTCCATGATCATAAAGCAAATCTATAAGGCCGCTTGAAGATGCGACGACGTGGGATACCCGTGCAACACGACCTGACAGCTCGAAGCGAAAGGATCAGGGGCCCTCCGAATGCTGGCCCTTACGCGCACACAGCGATTCACCATCACCAAATAAGGAGGAAAGAACGATGCAAGCCACAAATTGGAAACGTTCAACTGCCGCGATCGTCACCGGCACGCTTCTGGGCCTCGGCGCCGGGCTCATCCTCGCACCCCAGTCAGGCGCCCAGACGCGACGCCACATGCATGTCCTGTACGAGGGTGCGAGGGAGAACCTTCGGAGCCAAGCCCAGAGCCTCGGGCAGCGCATGAACGAGACGGCCAAGCAGACCACAAGCGCGTGCCGGCGGTGGCTGGAGAGGAAGCTCTTTGCGGAACACCACGCGGTGAATCCGAAACGAGAAACCGCGGAGGGACTCCCCCTCGTGGTGAGCGGATCGCGATAACCGATGCCTGGGGATGGCCGCGCGGCGCTGCGTGAATCACGTGGCGCCGCACGGCGCCTTTCCTAGAAAGATGATCACAGGTTAGCCCCGTGCAGCAAGAAAGGGTTAGGTCTCAATGTGGAACTTACATCGCATATGGAAGAGCCGCTTGGCGACTCGCAAGGCCATGATCGCGCTGATCATGTTCGCCGCGATCTTTCCCGGAGCCCTCTATGGATTCGAGCGCGCACAGGGCAATAGAGAAGTCGCCGCAGAAAGCATCGGTGACAGTCGGTTGCGGGGAAAAGAGCGATTTGATTTTTACCTGCCACCATCCCTGCGCGATCGCTCCTACGAGTGGGGTGGCGATCGCCTTTCATGGCGGCACGGGCCGACCCTACAGCTCCGAACGCCGGATGCGTTTCCCGGCATCGAGCTGGGGATCGAAAGCTACAGTTTTGGCTCCTTTCACTGGTTTACCCCACCGGATCGTCTTCCGCGAGGGTATGACTTTGATCTCCGTGATTACATGCCGGCTAAGCCGTTTGACAGCATGGACCACACCGGGGCGGTTCTGCGGTTCACATGGTAAGGGCACCCGAACAGGCCTCTTTCCCCATCTTGGGGGTGATGGGATAAGCGCAGCGTCGCAAAGGTCTCGGCCCTTACAACGGCGTATCGAAGGCGTAAAGGGTCCCATACAAGTAAAGCTGGTTGTACGCAAGGTCAGTTCTTAGCCCGTCTTTAGTATCTGCTGCAAAATCGACGGCGAGCCTGTTAAAGGCAGCTCCAACGGCGAAGTGCTTGAACAACCGATACTCGAGCCCGAGATAGATCTCGAACATCGACCCTGTATACTCGCCGACCTTCAGATAGAAAAAGTCGCTCCGGACTTGGGCAAGTAATTTTCTGGTGATGTCGTAATTTACCAGCCCGCCGATCGACGGCAGGGGCAGCGTCAATCGTTCCGTGTTGATTGTTTGGGCAAAGAGGCCGCCGCTCGTATCAGTGATGGTGCCTTGGGCGGCGAAATC
>JBFISJ010000002.1:0-40226 GCA_041608595.1 Nitrospiraceae bacterium | reverse complement strand
CGACTTGAGTGGTCGGAGTGCCGGTCGGTGGACGGTACGCACGGAGAACCGATGCGAAGGATTGGACGCTCGTTCAGGATGAGCGAGCACCAGCGAAAGATATGATGATGAGCACTCATCCGCAGCGCTGGCCGCGACTCGGTGGGCGATGGCTGGCCTCTCTCTGTCTCATCGGCGCGGCCGGCTGCAGCGAGCAGCAAGCCGCGCAGACCCCGCCCAAGGCGCCGCCCGTGCCGGTGCGGGTGGTCACGGTCGAGCGGCAGGATGTGCGGCGATCCGTCACCCTCGTGGGAACGGTCGAGCCCTGGAAACGGAGCATCGTGGCCAGCGATTTGGCCGGACGGGTCGTCAATTTTCCCGTCAAGGCGGGACGGCAGGTGCGTCGGGGGGATCTGCTCGCGCGCCTGGACACAGACACCTTAATGATCCAGCTCGAGTCGGCCACGGCCTCGCAGGCCGAAGGGGTCGTCCGGCACGACCAGGCGAAGCTCGACCTTGAGCGGATGAGGGCGCTGTTCGAAAAAGAGGCCGTCACGAAAAAAGAACGGGACGACGCCATTGCCGAGGAACTTGCTCTGCGGCGACGTCTGGCGCAGCTCGATGCGGAGATTCGGCGTGTCCGGGACCGCATCAAAAAGTCGAGCATTGTTGCTCCGTTCGATGGCTGGATCATCGAGGAACATACGGAAATCGGACAGTGGTTGGAAGAAGGCGGACCGGTGATCGAGATGGTGGACTTGTCGCGGCTGCAGGTGGAGGTCCCGGTCCCGGAGCGCTTCGTCCCCTTTCTCCGCCGCGGTGACCCCGTTTCCGCCGTGTTCGACGGACTGCCCGGATTCAAGGCAACCGGAACGGTGTTTTCCATCGTCGCGCAGGCGGACAGGGCGGCGCGTACCTTTCCCGTCAAGATGGAAATTCCCAACGACGAGCTCGTCATCAAGAGCGGAATGGTGGCCCGCGTGACGATTACCGTCGGCGAGACGTACCAGGCGATCGTGGTGCCCAAAGACGCCCTCGTGCTGAAGGGCGGCAATCAATTCGTGTTTCTGATCCAGAACGGTGTGGCGGTACAACAGCAGGTAAAGCCCGGTATCCACACGGACGGGCTCGTCGAGGTCTCCGGCGACCTAGAGGTGGGCATGGATGTGGTCGTGCAGGGGAACGAGCGGCTCCTCCCCGGGCAAGCGGTCCGCATTCTGAACAACCCATGAATCTTATCCAGTTTTCTATCCGCAATCCGGTCACGGTGACGGTGGGAGTCCTGCTCGTCGCCCTCTTCGGTATCGTCTCCCTGCTCCGCCTTCCCATCCAACTCACGCCCGACGTGGAAAAGCCGGAAATTACCGTGGAGACCGCCTGGCCCGGCGCCAGCCCCCAGGAGATCGAGCGCGAGATCGTCGATGAGCAGGAGGAGCAACTCAAGGGCGTCCAGAGCCTCGAGAAGATGACCAGCGAAAGCCAGTACGGACAGGGGCGGATTATCCTGCGGTTCCCAGCCGGGACCAACATCGACACCGCCCTGCTCCAGGTCTCCAACCGCTTGAACCAGGTCAAGGAATACCCGACGGAGGTGGACGAGCCGGTGATCCTGAGCGCCAACAATCAGGGCTCGGCCATGGCCTGGTTCATCTTCGAGCCGGTGGAAGGCAACGCGGTCGACATTGAGACGATGCGGGATTTCGTCGAGGACGTCGTCAAGCCCCGGTTCGAGCGCGTCGAGGGCGTGGCGTCCTCGAACGTCTACGGCGGACGCGAGCGCGAGCTCCGCGTGGTGGTGGACCCGGCCAAGCTGGCAGCCCGGTCGATCACGATGGTGCAATTGGCGCAGTCCCTGGACGCCGAGAACCGTAACTACAGCGCGGGCGACTTCGACGAGGGCAAGCGGAGCTACGTGGTCCGGACGGTCGGGGAGTATCGGTCCGCCCAGGAGGTCGAGGATGTCGTCGTAACGGTCCGGAACGGCAAGCCCGTCTATGTCGGAGACATCGCCACCGTCCGCCTGGATTATCAAGATCCGAGCCACGTCGTCCGCGAGATGGGTCAAACCGCCATCGCCGTCAACGCCGTCCGGGAGACCGGCGCCAATGTTCTCGATGCCATGAGTGGCCTGCGGCGGGCCGTGCAGGATCTGAACGAGGACATCTTGAATCCCTTGGGGTTCAAGCTGTACCAGGTTTATGACGAGACGGACTACGTCTACAGCTCCCTCTCCCTGGTCCGACAGAACCTGATCATCGGCAGCCTGCTGGCGGTCGCCGTCCTGTTTCTCTTCCTGCGCACCGGCAGCAGCACGCTGGTCATCGGCCTCGCCATCCCGATCAGCATCATGGGAACCTTCATCATGCTCTGGGTCCTCGGCCGGAACCTCAATGTGGTGAGCCTGGCCGGCATGACCTTCGCGGCCGGCATGCTGGTCGACAACTCGATCGTGGTGCTCGAGAACATTTACCGCCATCGCCAGGAGGGAAAGGCTCTGCTCCGCGCGGCCTACGACGGCACCGTGGAGGTCTGGGGCGCGGTGCTCGCGAGCACCCTGACCACCATCGCGGTCTTCGTGCCGATCATCTTCATCGAAGAGCAGGCCGGTCAGCTCTTCCGTGACATTGCCATCGCGATCGCCGCCGGCGTCGGGCTCAGCCTGCTCACGTCCATCACGGTGATCCCGGCCTTGTCGGCGAGGGTGCTCAAGACCGTCGCCGAGGAGCCCGAGGGTGACGGTCACCTGCTCGGACACGCCGGGGCGCCACGAACCTGGCTCGACGGGCAGGTCGACGCGCTCAAGCGCCGGGGGGTCTCCGCCGACGGGGTGGGAAAATTCATCTACTGGTTGTGCGGGAGCACTATCCGGCGGCTGATGGTCGTGGTTGGCTTTACGTCTCTGGCGATCCTGCTGAGCTGGGCGATGCTTCCCAAGGCCGAATACCTGCCCGAAGGGAATCGAAACTTGCTCATTGGTATCCTCCTGCCTCCCCCGGGGTACAGCATCGAGCAGCTTACCTCGCTGGCCACAACGATCGAGGGCCATTTGAAGCCTCATTGGGAGGCGAACCTGCGCTCGCCCGAGGAGGCGGCGCTCAATGGTCCGGCGATCGACAACTTTTTCTACGTGGCGAGAGGTCGGACGGTCTTCATGGGGGCTCGCACCAAGGATCCCCAAGTCGTCAGAGAGTTGTTTCCCGTGCTCTACCGGGCTACGGCCGACCTGCCCGGCGTGATCAGCGTCGTCACGCAGCGCGGGCTCTTCGAGCGAGGACTCGGTGAGGGCCGCAGCATCGATATCGAGATCACCGGGCCGGAGATCGAAACTTTGCTCGGACTCGGGAAAGAAATATTCGTTCAAACGAAGACTCTGCTCCCCGGCGCGCAGGTCCGCCCCATGCCCAGCCTCGACCTGGGAAGCCCCGAGCTGCAGGTGAAGATCAGGCGCGACCGGTCGGCGGACGTCCAGGTGACCAATCGGGATCTTGGCTTCACGATCGACGCGTTGATCGACGGCGCGAAAGCGAGTGATTTTCAATTCGAGGGCGACGAGATCGATCTCACCGTCCGCGGACAGGATGGCGCCACGGCCCGCACGCAGGACCTTGAGAACATGCCGATCTACACGCCGAGCGGGCGCCTGACCACCGTCGGGGCGATCGCCGATGTCGCCCTCGTGGCCGGGCCCGAGCAGATCAATCACATCGAGCGCCAGCGGGCGATCGTGGTCCGAGTCATTCCGCCCTTTGAGATACCGCTCGAGGACGCGATGACCCAACTTGAAGAGAAAATTATTACGCCGTTGAAAGAAGGCGGCACCATGGGGAGGCTGTACAACGTGAGGCTGGCCGGCACGGCCGACGACCTCACGTTGACCTACGACGCGCTCAAGGGCAATCTTCTCCTCGCCTTGATCATTACCTTCCTGCTCATGGCGGCGCTCTTCGAGAGCTTCCTATACCCGTTCGTCATTATCTTCACCGTGCCCTTGGCGGCGGTCGGCGGGTTTCTCGGGCTCCGCATGGTCAACGCCTTCGTGACGCACCAGGCGCTCGACGTGCTGACGATGCTCGGGTTCATCATCCTCATCGGCGTGGTCGTCAACAATGCCATCTTGATCGTCCACCAGTCGCTGAATTTCATGCAGCTGCGTCGCCACACCGCCCGTGAGTTGGAGATGGATGACGACAGCCGGCCCATGCCAGCCCGCAAGGCCATCAGCGAAGCCGTGCGTACGCGCGTCCGGCCGATTCTCATGAGCGCCCTCACGACGATGTTCGGCCTCATGCCGCTGGTCCTCGCGTCGGGGCCGGGATCGGAGCTGTATCGAGGGATCGGAAGCGTCGTGCTCGGTGGGCTGGCCGTCTCAACTGTCTTCACACTCGTCGTCGTCCCCGCACTCTTCAGTCTGGTCATGGATGCCCGCCATAAACCACCAGCGCCCAGCGTGCAGCAAGAAGAGCCGATCCCGACCGGCGTCGGAGAGGCCTGAACGCCCCTAGGGTGCATCGGGGCGGTCGACTCCCCACGAGAGCCTGTCCATTTCGAGATGCAAGGCGCGAAGAGGCTCGCGCGGTACGTCTCACAGGCACAACACGAGCAGAGGAGCAGCGATGAAAAACATGGTGATGGTTGTCGTGGCAACTTGCGTGGTACTGACTTCAGGGGCGTTCGAGTCCGCCGCAGCCGTGGACAACATGCCGCAATTGCGGCTCAGCCTTCGGGACGCGATCGAGGCCGCGGTCGACAACAACCCGACGGTGCGCTTGCTCAAGGAGCGTGTCATGGAGGCGCGCGGGAGCAGCCAGAATGAGCTGGGCGCGCTCCTCCCCAATGTCTCCGGGCGCCTGAGCTGGAATCGGCGCACGTTCTTCCTCGGTTCGTTGGGTGTGAGCGGGGGCGTGACCGGCCCGTTCAATTTTTTCGATTACCGGGGGGTGCTGACGCAAAACTTGTTCAGCCTGAGCTTGATCCAAAAGTGGCGTGCCGCCAGGACAGGTATCGAGGTCGCCGAGCTGGATGCGGAAGTCACGCGCCGTGACGCGATGGCGACGACCGGCTTGCTGTACGTGGAAGCCTTGAGGGCAGAGGCGGCGGTCAAGGCGGTCGAGGCGAATATCACGCTGAACGAGGAGCTCCTCCGATTGGCCGAAGATCGCAAAGCCGCCGGTCTGGCCACGGGTCTGGACGTGACACGCGAGCAAGTACAGTTGGAAAATGAAAAGCAGCGATTGTTGGTGGCGCAGAACGAGCAGGAACGCGCGAAGCTCAACTTGATCCGTGCCCTGGGAATCGACTTCCATGTGCGGCTGGTGCTGACCGATGCATTGAGATTGGTCGAGCTGTCGGGGCAGACCACGCGCGAGGCGCTCGAGGTCGCGCGTGCCAACCGCGCCGAGCTCAAGGCACAGAATCGGCGAGAGCGACTCGCCGCCCTGTCGCTGAGCTCCGTGTCGAGCGAGCGTGTGCCGTCCTTTTCGTTCAATGGTGATTGGGGGCACACAGGCAGCAAGGTCGACGGGACCTTAGAGACCTGGTCGACCACGCTCATGATGACCATCCCGGTGTTCGACGGTGGCTCGCGGGAGGGGCGCATCTCGCGAGAACGGAGCCTAGTCCGCCAGGAGCAGATTCGGGCGAAGGATGTGGCCCATCAAATCACGCTCGAGGTGCGGGACGCGTTGCTAACGCTGCAGTCCACCCGACAGCAGGTACTCGTCGCTCGCGAGGGTCTCAGACTCTCGCTCCGCGAGCTGGATCTTGCCCGGGAGCGGTTCACGGTCGGCGTGGCGAACAATGTCGAGGTGACGAACGCGCAGGCGTCGGTTGCACGAGCGCGTGACAATGTCGTGGAGGCGCTCTCGAATTTCAATGCCTCCCGAATCAATGTCGCGCGGGCGACCGGACGTATGGAGCTGCTCTACTAAACAACCGCGGAGCGCCGAACCATGAGCGACGAGCGGAAGCGCTTGATTCGCTTTCCCTCATCCGCGTTCCTCGCCCTTCGCTCATCGTTGCGTTCCCTCCCTCAGCACAGTGAGCATCTCCTCGTGGATCGGGCCGTTGCTGGCCACGATCTCCTTGCCGTAAATTGAGAAAACTTTTCCTGTAAAGTCGGTCAGACGGCCGCCTGCCTCCTCGAGGATCACGGCCCCGGCGGCCATGTCCCAAGGCTTGAGCTTCAGCTCCCAGTATCCATCGAATCGGCCGCAGGCAACGTAGCAGAGGTCGAGGGCCGCGGCGCCAACCCGGCGGACTCCCTGCGCGCGCAGGGAGAACCGCGTGAAATGGTCGAGATTGTTGACGGGGCTCTCACGGATGTCGTACGCGAATCCCGTGACCAGCAGCGCATCCGTGAGCGCGCCGATCCCGGACACCCATATCGGCCGATCATTCAGGGTGGCTCCCCGGCCGCGCTCGGCGACAAAGCACTCGTCGCGCGTGGGGTCCAGCACGACGCCGAGGATCAGGCGACCGTGATATTCCAGGCCGATTGAGATGCAGTAGGCGGGGAAGCCATGGGCGAAGTTGGTGGTCCCGTCGAGCGGATCGATGACCCATCGATAGGGGGAGCGGGTCGCGGCCGAGAGGCCGCGCTCCTCTGCAAGCGTTTCATGGTCAGGAAACGCCCGGCGAAGCTCGCCGACAATCGCCTGCTCGGATTGGTGGTCGGCGTCGGTGACGAGGTTCACGGCATCCTTGTGCTCGACCTGGAATCCCAATCGGGCACGCTCCTGAAGGATCGCCCCGGCTCGCCGCGCGGCCGTGAGGGCCACGCGTTTGAGCTGCTCTCGGTCGGCATCCAGCGGCATGTCAGGCCTCGGCATGGGGGCCGAATATAGCACAGCCCCAGCGAGATTCCCCTTCGGTCACCCATCCGTGAGCCGTGCGTGGTGCGTCGCTCTTCCTGCCCTTCATCGCGGCCTCGATGCTCGAAATTGAGGAGAGCTCTCGGGCCCGATACGGGCTCAAAATGTGGACAGATCCTGAAATATTGCTATGCTTTGTCCTCAGAGCACGCTTGTAGGGACGAGACATGAGCCTTTTCCATGCGTTTCGGTGCTTTTTTAGCCTCAAGCGCCAGTGCTTTGCACTCACGCAGGCATGGCAGCAAGCATCATGCTTTGTATGGCTGAAAGCGATTGAATGCGAGCTTTAGACGCGAGCTTGTCACATAGACAAGCAATGCAAAATTTGATATTGACAGCTTTCGCAAGCTATGCTATCAAGCAAGCATGCTCTCAAGAGGTCAAGCTTGTGGAAGAATTGACAGACATCATCGTTGGGCTCGAGCAAAGAATCAGCGCCTATAGGAACCGGCTGCAGGAGCTTGAGAAGAAACGGAAGCGGTTAGAGGAGGAAATTGCAACTATCAAGAAGTATTTGGAACTGGCTGAAACCCTGTACCGCGTCGAAGCTGATAAAGCCAAGCTCGCCAGCTTGTCCAGCCAAATTATCACGGATGAAAAAGGGGCCCGCCCCCTTCCTGTCACGGACGTCACCGATCAATCTAGAGAAATCTTACTCGGCCGCAGTAAATACGTCGGGAAAAGTGTGCCCGAGGCGGCGTACCAGATTCTTCGGGAAGCGAACCGCTCGATGCACGCGAAGGAGTTGCTGCAATATCTCGTCGAAGGCGGACTGCAAATCAAGGGCAAGACGCCGTTGACCTCTGTGGCGACGTCGCTCAAGAGAGACAAACGGTTCCGCAAAGTGGGACCGAATACGTTCGAAGCCGCTCCTGGACCACTGACCGAAGCGGTCTGAGGCTTCGTAGCGCAATCTCTAGCTGACGAAGGGAGGTGAGGGTGTTGGCGACCAAGAAAAAGGCAGCGAAGACCAAGAAGAAGAAGTAAGACCCCCCACCGGGATTGACGCCGGGAGCGAGGCTACTCGCTCCCGGCGTTTTTTTTGCCCGAAATTCTCGTGTGGCCTGCTTGCCGGACGGCGACGACGGGGTTAGAGCGTGGGGGAGACTTGGAACGGAATGGAGGGCGGCTGCAACAGCGGATTCAGGGCGGAGTAGGCTCGGCTCGTTGCGGGCAGCTCCTCGGCGTTGAGCAGCTCCCACTTGTCGGGCTGGGCCAGAATCGATTCGACCAGCTTGGTGTGGAGCGCGTGGCCGCTGCGCTCTGCGATCAGGTGCCCTAGAATGGGGACGCCGAGCAGCGCCAGGTCACCGAGGAGGTCGAGCACCTTGTGCCGGACGAACTCGTCTTCGAAGCGCAGCCCCGACTCGTTCAGGATGTCGTCCTCGGTGAGGACGACCGTGTTCTCAAGCGATCCGCCCTTCCCCAACCCTCGCGCCCAGAGGGCCTCAACCTCGTTGAGAAATCCGAACGTCCTCGCGCGCGCGATGTTGTGCTCGAACGAGGAGACCGAGCCGTCATAGACGTACTGCTGGGTCCGAATCAGCGGATGCTCGTAATGAATGACATAGGTGATCCGAGGCGTTGTAGACGGCTCGATTTTGACCGTGCGATCCCCCTCCGCGACTTCGATCGGGTGGGTAATGTTGAGGATCGGCTGGGCTCGGTCCTGAGGCACGACGCCGGCTTGGCGGATCAATTGGACGAAGTCGCCGGCGCTCCCATCCATGACCGGCACCTCGTCTGCATCGAGCTCCACCAGGACATTGTCGACTTCGAGTCCCGTGAAGGCGGCGAGGATATGCTCGATGGTCTTGAACTGCGTCCCGTTCACTCCGATGGCGGTGCACAGCTGCGTGGGGAGTAGATTTCTGACGGAGGCCCCGACCCAGACCGTCTGGCCGTCGTGCTGGCGCAAGAACACGACGCCGGTGTCGGCAGAGGCGGGTCGTAACGTGAGACGA
Source organism: Nitrospiraceae bacterium (assembly GCA_041608595.1). Taxonomy (GTDB): domain Bacteria; phylum Nitrospirota; class Nitrospiria; order Nitrospirales; family Nitrospiraceae; genus JBFGRM01. The sequence goes on along the minus strand of JBFISJ010000002.1, from coordinate 31,414 downwards.
ACAGGTTGGCCGCTGTGCAGGCCGACGCCCTCACAACTGATGTCCTGGCCAACCGTTTGTTGTTTTCTCATAGCAAGGCCCGCCATCAAATCTGCAACTCCCATACCATCCACATGACTACGTATTTGTTATCTAAGCCACTATTTTTTAATGAAAATTCTTCTGCCATGCGAAGGCCATTTTGTGGTAAAAAGCTAACACTGTTGCGTTTTCCCAGGTGCGCACCTGGCGTGAAATACACTCGGTCGTCTGCGAGGGTCGGTATGGAACCCAACGAGCGTCTGATCGCAAAAAAGCTGGAATGGGCCCAAGGTCGCCGCGGCCTCTTGGAGGAGGGCGTCATGCGCGACCAGCGCACCCGCCAGTCCCGTCTCCCGCCCGGGCAGCACGTGGTGAAGGGCTGGCCGGTCCTCGACCTGGGGATCCGTCCGGACATTCAGATCGACCAATGGACGCTGTCGGTTGGAGGCCTTGTCGAGTCACCCTTCACCTGGACGTGGAAAGATTTTCTGGAGCAGCCCCAGGTCCGACTGATGGCCGATTTTCACTGTGTGACGACCTGGAGCACCTTCGATAATACGTGGGAAGGCGTTTCCTTTCGTCACCTGATGCAGCTGGCACGGATCCAGCCGTCGGCGCGGTTCGTCCACGTTGTGAGCTACGACGACTACACCGCCAATTTACCTCTCGAAGCCTGCGACGACGAGGACGTCCTCCTCGTGCGTGCCTGGAACGGTGAGCCGCTCACGCCTGAGCACGGCGCACCGGTTCGCATGCTCGTGCCGAAACGTTACGCCTGGAAGGGTGCCAAATGGATCAAGGAAATCCGCTTCCTCGACCGCGACCGCCTGGGGTACTGGGAGCAACGGGGCTATTCCAATACCGCACTGCCGTGGGAGGAGGATCGCTATGCCTAAGACGAAGTGCCGAGGACTGAGAACCAGGGTCCCCTGTGCGAGCTTCAGCCCCCATGCCTCCTCCCTCAGTCCTGACGTTACGGCTTCGGATCCAGCTCGATCAGTCCTTTCCTGATAGCCAAAATCGCGGCCTGCGTCCGGTCGTACACCTGCAGCTTGTGGAAGATGTTCCGCACGTGGTTCTTCACCGTTTTCTCACTCAGATCCAGCACGTTCGCAATCTCCTTGTTGGTCTTGCCTTCCGCGACCAATTTCAAGACGGTGATCTCGCGCTCACTGAGGTCATGCTCCACCCAGGCAGCCTTCTTCCCCTTTTTCTGCGACATGAGGGAAAACTCGGCCAGGATCTTGCTGGCCACGGACGGGTGAATCAAGGACTCGCCCCGGTACACCGCACGAATCGCCTCGACGATCTGTGCCGAGTCCGTATCCTTGAGGAGATAGCCGGTCGCCCCGGCACGGACCAGGTCGAAGATGTATTGCTGCTCGTCGTACATTGTCAGCGCGATGATGCCCATGTGCGGGAACTCGCGCTTGAGCTGGCGTGTCGCCTCCACGCCGGTCATACGGGGCATGCTGACATCCATCAGCACGACGTCGGGCAGGAGCGACCGGGCCTTCTCGACCGCCTCCTGGCCGTCCTGAGCCTCACCCACGACGACGATATTCTCCTTGGTCTTCAGAATGGCCGCCAAGCCTTCCCGCACGACCCGGTGGTCATCGGCAATGAGCACCTTAATGCGTTCCATCCCTAGCGGCCTCCTTTTTCACGAGGGGGACCTTGATCTTTACCCTGGTGCCCTGCCCGCGTTTGGATTGAATGGTCGCCTCGCCCCCAATCAGGCGGGCGCGCTCGACCATCCCGCGTAGTCCGAAATGATCCCACTTGGTCGGGTCGCGCGACACCGCTGCCGTGTCGAACCCCACCCCCGTGTCGGCAATGCTGGCGGTGACCGCATCGCGCCCGATCTCGAGCTGGACGAGAACGCGATCGGCTTTCGCGTGCTCCTGGACGTTTCCCACCGCCTCTTGAATGATCCGGAACAGGAAGATTTTCGTCTTCGAAAATAGGCGCTTCTCATTGCCCGACACCCGAAACTCCGTTTTAATGCGGGACTGCGTCTCGTACGACTTGAGATAGTTCCTCAGAGCCGGTATCAGCTCCATCTTCTCGAATTGCAGCGGGCGGAGGTTAAAGATGACCTGCCGTGCTTCCTGGATCGCCAGCTTTAGGTGCTGTTTGGTTTCCCGCAACGTATCGAGGCAGGCGTCGGCGTCTTTCCGAACCAGCTCCTCGCACACGTCGAGCTTGAAGTTCACGCCGGCGAGGCTCTGCACCAACCCGTCGTGGATCTCGCAGGCGATGCGGGTGCGCTCCTGCTCCACCGCCGCGCCGGCCTCTTTCACATAGAGGCGATAAAGGGTCTGATACTTGTTCAGCGTCTTCTCAATCTCGACGGTCGCCCGGATCCTGGCCTCGATCAGCTGCCACATGAATTTGGCAGTGGCGCCGCCGATGATGGCGACCCCCATACGATTGAACTCTTGGAGGACCTGGCCAACCTCCGCATCGCCGGAGACGTCGATGATCAGATCGACGCTCTCCATCGACAGGAGGTCGCGATAGTCCGGGGTAATGGGGATGCCCAGCTGGCGGGCAAGCGGAACGCCCAGCGCCGCCGGGTCGATTTCTGAAACCCCGATGATCTGGACCAAGGGGTCCTTGGCGAAGATCTCCAGCAGGGCCGTTCCCCCACGGCCGACACCGATGATGGCGACCTGGGTCGCGCCTGAGGCCACCAGCTTGGGCTTGGGTCGTGTCTTGGCTCGCCGGGCTTGCGTCATGATCCGTGTGACCGGCGCCCCACTCCGGCGCGAGCGCGCGGCGGGCGCTCGGTCGGCGCGCGGGGCAGGGCGAAGGGGTGAAACGGAGGAAGCCGATCGGAACGGAGAGTAAGCCCTCTTACTTTTCGCGTTTCTCGTGGGCAAGGGCTTTCAGCTCGTCCATGAACTGATCGATATCCTTAAACTCGCGGTAGACGGAGGCGAAGCGGACGTAGGCGACCTGGTCGAGCTGATGCAGTTGCCGCATGACTTCCTCGCCGATGATGCGGCTCTGGATTTCGGTCTCGCCCAGCTCCTGCAGCTGCTTCTCGACCTGGTCGGTCACGGCCTCGATGGTGGCGGTGCTGATCGGCCGTTTCTCGCAGGCCTTCTTGATGCCCGACAGAATTTTGACACGATCGAAAGGCTCGCGGCGGCCGTCTTTCTTCACCACCATCGGGAGACAGTCTTCCACCCGCTCGTAGGTCGTGTAGCGGCGCTTGCACGCGAGACACTCGCGCCGGCGCCGGATGACCTCCCCCTCCTTGGCCATACGCGAATCGACGACTTTGTCCTCGATGCCGTCGCAGAAGGGGCACTTCAAGGGCGCACTCCTGGCTCAGCCGCCTAACGCAGCGTAATCAAAAAAGATCGGGAAGCGCTGACACAAGGCCTTGGCCTTTTGTTTCACGTCGCGGCGTACGCCGCGATCGGCTGGCTGTTGGAGGACCTGGTCAATGAGTCCCACGATCTCGCGCATTTCCTGCTCTCGCATGCCGCGGGTCGCCACGATCGGGGTGCCGATACGAATCCCGCTCGCCACCGCAGGGGGGCGTTCGTCGAATGGAACCGCATTCTTGTTCACGATGATGCCGGCCGCATCCAGCGCGGATTCCGCCTCTTTTCCCGTGACACCTTTCGGGCTCAGATTCACGAGCATCAGGTGGGTGTCCGTGCCGCCTGATACGACGCGATAGCCGCGTTCCGTGAGTCCCTCGGCGAGCGACCGGGCGTTCGCCACGATCTGGGCCTGATAGGTTTTGAACCCGGGCGAGAGCGCTTCCTTGAGAGCGACGGCCTTAGCGGCGATCACGTGCATGAGCGGCCCGCCCTGCGAGCCGGGGAAGATCATCTTGTCGACCCCCTTGGCATGCTCCGCTTTGCACATAACGATCCCACCCCGGGGACCACGGAGCGTCTTGTGGGTCGTGGTCGTCACGAAATCGGCGTGCGGAATGGGGCTGGGATGAAGGCCGGCGGCAACCAACCCCGCGATGTGCGCCATGTCCACGAGGAGATACGCCCCCACGCCCTTTGCGATCTCCTGGAAGCGGGCGAAATCCAGCACCCTCGAGTAAGCGCTGGCGCCCACGACGAGCATGCGCGGGCGGCATTCCTCGGCGATGCGTCGCACCGCGTCGTAATCGACCCGCTCGGTCTGCCGATCCACACCGTAGGAGTACGACCGGAACAGCATGCCGGAGAAGTTGACGCGGCTCCCGTGCGTGAGGTGCCCGCCCTGCGAGAGGTCCATGCCCAGAATGGAGTCGCCGGGTTTAAGCACGGACAGGTAGGCCGCCATATTGGCCTGGGAGCCGGAGTGCGGCTGGACGTTCACGTGTTCGGCGCCGAAGAGCTCCTTCGCGCGCTGTATCGCGAGCTCCTCCACGTCGTCCACGTACTGGCAGCCGCCGTAATAGCGCTTGCGCGGATACCCCTCGGCGTACTTGTTGGTCATCAGGCAGCCCTGGGCCGCCAGCACCGCCGAGCTGGCGAAGTTTTCCGAAGCGATGAGCAACAGCTTCTCCCGCTGGCGTTTCTCTTCGGCGCGGACGGCCTTGTACACCTCGGGGTCCGTCGCCTTGAGATCTTTGAGGTATCCGACCGCCTTGCTACTCATACCGCTGCGTATCCTCCGTCTTTCCTCCCGAGGCCCTTGGCCTGTCGGTCACGGCGTCACGATCCCGCCGGCTCGGCCTCCTCAGCCACAGCCTCTTTCTCCTTGTCCTTTTCTTTTTCCTTCTTCACCACGTGGACCGCCACGCTGGCGGTGACGTCCTTGTACAGCTTCACGAGCACCGTGAAGGTTCCCAATTCCTTGATGGGATGGTCGAGCACGATCCTCCGCCGGTCGATGGCATGGCCCTGCTCCGCCAGCCCTTCCGCGACGTCCTTGCTCGTCACCGACCCAAACATCTTGTCGTCCTTCCCGACCTTGGCCGTGATGGTCACCGAGAGGGCGGACACCTTCTTCGCCAGCTCCTCGTACTCCAGACGCTCCTTCTTGGCCTTCTCGGCGGTCACACGTTTCGCGTGCTCCAACGCCTTGATATTACGCGTATTGGCTTCCAGGGCCTTGTGCCGCGGGAGGAGGAAATTGCGGGCATAACCGTCGGAGACATCCAAGAGATCTCCAAGATGGCCGACACCCTCGACTGTCTCCTGTAAGATCACCTTCATAAGCGAGGCTCCTTTTTGGAAAGGCCAGAGGATACTGGGCGCCCCCGGAAAAGTCAATTTCTCTCTCGCCTTCGGGCCCTGCGCGACTACGAAGGAAAGCCGCCGCTGGAGCGGGTCTGGGCCTGTTCGGGTCGGGACCCGGCGTCTGTAGACAGGTCGCGGGGCGCATCAGTAATATACACCGCCACGGAGGCAGGCGGCATCAGCTGCCCTCCCGATAGGCCAATGATGATGAGGACGCGAGTGATCGGAAGCCAATGGCTGCCGCGCTGCATGGTCATCCCTCTGGTGGGGCTGTTATTCAACCTGCTCATGGCCGTCTGTCTAATTCTGTATTTTGTTGAGTTTCTCCCGTCCAGCCATGGAGCCACTCCGGAAGAGTTGTCCGGCCAGCGAGCAGGGATCGGCGAGCCACCCGATCTCTCGACCCTCAATGTGCGCCTCAGCACCAGGCCGGTTCACCCACCGGACGCGCTGGTCAAGCGCACGGTCATGCTCCCGGGCCTGCGGGGCGCCCGTCCGCTCTATGGTGAGCCCCCCCGTGCTGCAATCTTGGAAGACGATGCGCGTCGCCGCGTGCTGATTCTTTCCGCAGACGGCCGGGCGGGCGCGTCGGGCCCCCTGCGCGCACACTTGCTGCACGACTTCGACCTTGAACGCTACCTGCCGGGGGTCACGGCCTGCGCCCGTGTGCGCCGGTGTGCGTTCGACCGCACACCAGCGACAGGCGGCCTGGCCTGCGTGGCCATGTGTCTCGTCGAGGCCTTACGGAGCTGAGGGGGGCGCGCGCGCTTTTTCTTGCCATGAAGCTTGCCGACCTGCTCGAACATTGTGCGCAACGGCTCGATACGGAGCGTGAACGTGCCGCGTCCAAAGGACTCGATGCGCCGGTGACCTCCCCGAGCGGTATCTTGCTGTTCACCGTCGGCTCGCTGCACGTCTACCGATTCGATCTGAGCGAGGGGCGCGTGTTGCTCGAAGATGTCCCCGTGAGTGTCCTGCCGCCAAGCAATGCGGAGCCCACGGAGGGGTTCGTGATCGGCGCCGATGGGCGGTCGCTCGTCGTCCAGGTGTTCGACGCCCTTGGGCAGACCGTGGGAAGCTCGACGATCGTGCCGGACAGCGCAGGGTTCCTGGAAACCTGCTCCACGCGGCTTGCGACGATGGGACGCCAGCCGGAGAAGTTTACGCTTGGGCCGTCCGAGCGTCTGGTCGCCTGGCTGGATCCCGGGGCGAAGGGGGGGCACGAGTCCGCGCGGATAGGCGGGTCCGCGTCGGTGCTCACCCCGCTGTGGGGCGAGGATACGGCCACGCGGCGCCAACGGCTTACGACGCTCGCGATGGAGCTCGTGCGCGCGAACAAGCGCATGCTCCTGGTCTGCCCGGACCATGCGGCCGCGGACGAGCTGTTGGGTGTCCTGGCGAAGTCCATGCGCGGCGGCGGCCTGCAGTACAAGAGCCTGCTGAGCCGGTACGAGCTGTCGCTGCTCAGGGCCTCCTCGGGTATGCCGCTCGGCGAGCTCGGCTTCGAGGCGCAGATGCACCACTTCTTTGCCAAGTCGCGGGGAGACAAAGCCTCCCTTCGGCGGAAATACGATCGCTTCCGGGAGCTGACGCCCCTGCTCGCCTACAAGGCGGAGAAGCAGCGGGACCTGAACGAGGTGAAGTTGCTCGAATGGCGCCTCTTGACGCAGCTCACCGATTATCGTGACAAGATCAAGAGCATCAACGAGACCCTGGCGAAATACGAGGCTCTGCCGCTGATCAAGCGCCTGACCATGCAAGCCGCGGGGAAGAATGTGAAGACGCTGCAGGAGTACCGGGAGATCTACGAACAGAACAGCGCGGCCACGGTCAAGGAGCTGGACATCGCAAAGGCGCGCATCAAAGAGCTGACACCCGAGGCAGCACTGCCGAAGGAGATCAAGCCGGAATACGCTGAGCTTAAAGAGGAGGTCATCAGGCTGGGTGGCACAAAGAAGATCCGCGAGCTGCTCGCGGCCGGCGAGGGCACGAATCGCCAGGCCTTTCTGCAGAACAAGCGTCTCGTGATCACGACGGCGGCGCGCGTGGCCGCCGATCCCCTGTTCGAGCGCGTGCGCTTCGATGTCCTGCTCGTCGACGAGGCAGCGCGCGTCCCCGCCCCGTTCCTGCTGGCGGCAGCCGGTCTCGTACGGGAGCGCATCGTGCTCAGCGTCGATCAGCGCGAGATTCCGGATCCCGGCCAGTGGGGCTCGCTCGAGCGCCGACAGGAGAGCCAGCCGCTCGTCGGCTGATTCGCCTGCGGACGCCGCAGAGCTTGACGCCGGGCGGCCCTTCAGCGATAATTTCGCCTCCGCATGTGCCGAAGTGGCGGAATTGGCAGACGCACCAGATTCAGGGTCTGGCGCCCTCCGGGGTGTGCGGGTTCGAATCCCGCCTTCGGCACCAATCCTTGTATCCCTGATCCGTCTACCACTTGCGCCGTCTTCCGCCGTCCCAAGCTCACCGCTGATAGCCCTGCCTGCTGCCCCTCAGAACTTTGGATTGTCATGTCACTGTCATGTAGGCGGTCCCGGAACCCACCCAAAACCCGGACAGCTGCCTCGTGATGGTCCGACGAGAGATGGGGATATCGCATGGTCATCGCGAGGGATTTATGTCCCGGGAATTTGCCCACTGTGGCGAGAGGAATGTCGCGCATGACGAGCCACGAGGCGAAGGTATGCCGCAGGTCAGGGAAGTGGAAATCAAACAGCCCGGCTCGTATGTATGCGTCCTCGAACGGGTGGCGGGCATCGGCGACCCGGTGGCCGTCACGGTCATGGAACCCAAGGCACGTCCACGCGCGTCCTCAGGCCCGCCAGGACCCGGCGCACGGTGTCATCGAACGCCGTGTTCGTCTTCACTGAGCCGCAAACTTCTCTGAAGGAGTTCTTTCTAGTGAGGCCTCTAATTGCCGCCGCATGTGGTCTAGTGCCTTCAGTCGTTCCCTCAGTGCGGCCTCCTCAAGTTTGTAACTATTCAGCAGCGCCTGCCTGAGCGAGTGCATCTCGGTAGCGAGACCAGTGAGGAGCGACGGCAATTGCTCAATGGCGACACGAAGCTGCCGCACGCTGCCGAGCTGCTCGTTCACCTCGTCCGTCCAGGCCGCAATCTTCTTGACGCCTTGCGTCGTTTTGGACCAGTACTCTGTCAACATGTTTGCGGTCGCCATATCAGTTTTGACCACCGCTAACGTCGTTTTCAACTCGTCGTACTGTTTGGTGTGTTGGGCCTGGGTCGCCTTGAGGTCCGTACGCACGTCCTCCACCTGCGCGTGGACCCTGCTGTCCAGCGCCTCGAGGTTCTGGGTCAGTCCTTCATTCAGTTTCCCTAGGTCGGCTTTGGTGGCGCACCCTGTGCCTCCGAGCAGCAGCACCATTCCCAGCCCGATGGGAACCAGCGTCATCAGTAACAGGCGCGTCATAGGACACCTCGCAGCTTAGTCCGAGGACTTAGGTCCTACACGGCCCCCTGCGCGGCCTCAACCCCACGTCAGGGTCAACAGATACTTCCTGTGGAGGGTGAGTGAACCAAAAGCGGGGATTGTTTTCCCTATGAAGGGTGCATAGCGTGCCTCGCATGACAAATCCCGGCACTCTAAAGCGGAAACACTTTGTACTTCACAGTCTTTGTTCGAAGAACGGAGGTCATGGAGTCATGAGAGGCATGGTCACCATAGTATTCCTGCTCACCGTCTTCTTAGTATCATGTGCGACGAACAGAGAAGACAAAATCTTGTTTCTGTGCGACGACAGCGAGACCCTTCTGCTGACGCATGAAGCGTCACTCGGATGTCCAGTCTATGAGCCTCACTCGGAGCTGATCACGGTCCCCGATGGCGCGACCTGGGCGGACGTGGAGTGGGCCGTTGGCCTGAAGCTGGCGGAACGCCCTTCCCCGGCACAGCAGCGGGCACAGCAGCGAGCGGAGAAGGTCCGGACCGATCCGTGCGCGTGGCTCGACCTGAGTCTTCAAAGACACATCACCGTAGGCGTGGATGCGGAGGAAGACGTGAAGAAGTGGGAGCGCTTGTCGAGGATTGTGCCCGATAAGAGCTTATGTGAAAAGTACAGGGTCAAGAAGGAAACCCCAAGCTTCTAAGCATTGAGACGATCCGATGGAGCCTCTTAACCTGACTCTCCACTTCGTATTGTTGTTGGTCTCGTAACGCGTTTCTTGGGAGGTTGTTATGTTGCGTATCCTTGCTATACTCACTGCCTTCGCAGCCGTGTTGACAGTTAACGCCGAAGCCAAGCCGCTGTATATCTGCGATGATGGACAAACGGTGCTGCTCACCGACAATGAATCGCTTGGCTGCCCCGTCTACCAACCACAAGGTGATCTCATTACCGTTCCCTCTGGCTCGACCCTGTCGGATGTGGAACTTGCAGTGGCTCTTCGCGAAGCTGAGCAGGCACCAGCATGGAGATCGCCTGCCGGTAGCCAGTTCGCAAATGCGTGCGAAGAGTGGATCGCTCTGAATGATCGCACACAGGGCGGGCACCTGATCCAAACGACGCAAGACAGACAACGGTGGGTGGCCCTATCGCGCATCGTCACCGTCACGAACATCTGCGAGGGGTATGTCAAGTGAACGACTAATGTGAGCGAGTACAGAGAAAACGAGCGGCCAGTGGAGCCTCACGTCTTCGGGTGTGGGGCTCTTTTATTCTAGGTGACGGCGACACGATCACCGGTCAGCGGAAGCGGCATCCGTATTATTCACAAGCCGTGAAGCATCCGGGGTCGCGCCCTGGCGGTGCCCCTGGTGACTTTTACCCGTAGACGCATTATACTCAAATCCCGACATGCTGAAGCACGAACTTGCCCGGGCCTTCCTTGACACCGCCTCATTCCAGTGGGATCCGCACAAAGGATTCCGCCTGGCCTCGGGGGCGATGAGCCCCCTTTACGTCGACTGCCGCGTGCTGCTCGCCCATCCTCGCGCGCGGCACCTCGTCGCGCAGCTCGCATTCGACTCGCTCTCGGGTTTTGACATTGACTGTCTCGGCGGCATGGAACTCGGGGCCATTCCCCTGGCGACCGCAATCTCGGCCTATGCACTGACGGCGTCCCCTTCAAGGGAATGGCGCACTTTCGTCGTTCGCAAGCAGGCCAAAGACCATGGTCTGGGCAAGCGAATCGAGGGGGCCGCGAAGTCGGGGGATCGGGCCGTGGTGGTGGATGACGTGCTGACCAGCGGTGGGTCGGTCATCAGAGCCGTGCAAGCCGCAAGGCAAGCGGGACTGCAGGTCGAGCACGCCCTCGTCATCGTGGATCGCGAGGAGCAGGACGGGCGTTCTCACGTCGAAGCCGAGGGCGTCAAGGTGCTCAGTCTTCTCTCGGTACAGGATCTCATCCGCCTCGTGGAGGCACGGTCGAAGACGGCGCCCGCCTGATCACCCGGCAGTCGAACTCCAGCCCCCAGCGTCGTTCTTCGATCACCTCCGTTCCCGCAACGGTGTGAACTTCCTGTACGCGGCCTCTCGCCTCTCCTTCCCGAATGATGGTGAACGCACCCCCGCAGTGCCGGGCTATCAGCGCGAGCGCGTCGTCGCGGAAAGGGGAAGCCAGGTGCCCGCGCGCCGGGTTGAAGGCGTAGGTGACCACGCCCCCCTGAGCGTCAATTCTTACTAGCGTCGCGCCGCCGCCGCATGCCACCAGCAGCAGACTGGTAGCCAACATGCAGGCGCTTGACCACCTTTCCAAATGGGTCATATGATGATGTCCGTAAGCTGCGATCGGCAGCAGGAGCCGTTCAGTCAATTCCTGCTTAAGACAGGAGGTTTCTTCAATGAGACGGAGATGGCTCTCAGCGTTGGTGGGCGTGAGTCTCGGGCTCGTGGTTCTCGGCGGCGGGCTCGCCTCCGCCTACCATTCATATCTCCTTTCCGTGCACCAGCTCATGGCGGGCATTCAAAAGGCCAGCTCGCCCATGGAGAAGGAGTTTCACCTGGTCGATGTCCGGAGCCCCGAGGAGCACGTGACGGGTGTGATCCCCGGGACCGATATGAACATTGACTATCAGGAGATCGGGGCCCGGCATCGCGAGATCGGCGCCCGACTCAATGACCATATCGTCGTCTACTGTCAGTCAGGCAGACGGAGCAACATTGCGGCGGAGACCCTCGCGGACCTCGGCTACAAATACGTCTATAACGTCGAAGGGAGCATGAACGCGTGGGTAGCCGCCGGCTATCCGGTCAGCCGACCCGGGGGCTGATCCCGCGTGGATGCCTTCCAGGGCCAGGCTCAGCGCTGTTGCGCGGCCGTCAGCTCTCGCGGGCGCACGCCGATGACGGCGGGCAGCGGAATGTGCACCGGCGCGCTGCCGTCCACAAGCGCCTTCCAGGTGGGTGCGGGTTCGGCGTCGGCGCGCGCGGAGAGCAGGCCTTCGGCGAAGAGCAGGTCGGAGGAGGAGCCCCCATCCATCGCCATGGCGTGACGCAATGACGGCATGCCGTCGCGCAGACACACCGCCAGCTCCCACATCGGCACCTCACCCGCCGTCTTGATCACGACGATATTGCCCGCCTCGTCTTCGCCCACCACGGTCTGATGGGCCCGCTTGCCGCTGTGCTTGACCCTCGGCTTGCCGCTCTCGTCTAGAAGCATCAGGGACTGCGCGGCTTCCCGATAGGCGGGCGCCTCCGGGGAGAACGGCTCCTTCGCGAGATCCACCACCCGCGCGTTCCGCCGCCCGGGCTCGGTCGGCTCGGCGACGAAGAGACCCTTCCACCCCGGGTGCAGGCGCGATCCCAGGGAACGGCCGTCCTTCATCAGCAGGCCTAAATAGGAGTAGTCCTCGGTGAACAAGCCCGCGTTGAACAGGATGGTCGCCTGCGTGCGCTGGCGCCAGGCATGGATCGTGAGCGGTGCCGGGAGTCCCTCGTCGCGGAAGTGATACGTCTCGAAGCGATACTGATCAGGATTGACCCGGACCATCAGCAGCGGCGGGACCTCGACGGCACAATCGGTTCCCGGCTCCCAGATGGCCACCGACAAGCCGTCCGCCAGTCGATCCCAGGCACGATCCTCCGCGCTCGAGCAGCCGGGGACGGGCGAGAGGCACAGTGTCGCCAAACCGATGCAGAGGCATCGAAGTCCACCGTGGAATGATCGTGGTGCGGTCCGCAGCTTCATCGGGTTCCGACCAGATCCTGCAACGCCCCCGCAAGGTCCGTATGTCGAAAGTGAAACCCCAACGTTCGCGCACGCGCGGGTGTCACGCGCTGTCCGGTAAGAAGCAATTCTTCCGCCATCTCGCCCACCAGTAGCTTGACCGCAAACCCCGGCGCCGGGAGCCACGCCGGTCTGTGGAGAACCCGGCCCAGTGTCCGCGCGAACTGCGTGTTCGTGACCGGCTCGGGCGCGGTGGCGTTCACGGGACCGGTCGGGGCCTGCTCCATCACGAAGATGAATAACCGGACGAGGTCCTCCAGGTGAATCCATGACATCCACTGGGTGCCGTCGCCGAGGCGCCCGCCCAGTCCGACCTTGAACGCGGGAAGCATCTTGCTCAGGGCGCCGCCGTCGCGCCCAAGCACGACACCAATCCGCAAGAGCGCCACGCGTACGCCGAGCCGTTCTGCCGCGCGCGCGGCCCCTTCCCATTCGCGGCAGAGGCTGGCGAGGAACCCGGATCCGGAGTCAGACTCCTCCGTCAGCGCTTCGTCTCCTCGCGGCCCGTAATAGCCGATCGCCGAGGCGCTCACGAGCAGGACCGGCCGCTGCGACTGCTTGGCGCAGGCCGTCACGAGCGCGGAGGTGGTGCCCTCGCGGCTGGCGCGAAGCTCGCTTTTCACCTGCGGCGTCCACCGGCGCGCCGCGATGGGCTCCCCGGCCAGATTGATGACGACCTCGCTCTCAGCGAGGGCAGTGGCCAGCTCCTGCGTCGGGCCGCGAAACCCCTGCCATCTGACCAGTCTGACGGCGGGATCCACCCGCGCTTTGGCCGCCGAGGGGTCCCGGGTCACAGCCGTCACGGCGTGTCCCGCCCTGACCAGTTCCCGGCAAAGCGGACGTCCGATGAAGCCCGTGCCTCCGGTGACCAACACATGCATGCGTCGACGCCTTCGGCGCGAGTATAGGGGACCCCGGCGAGACCCGTCAATCTGCAGGGTGGGCACCCCCCGGCCCTCCTCGGCGGGTCAAGTCAGGAGGGGGAGCTGGTGAGAATGTCACGCACCTTGGCGGCGAGCGTGTTGGGATTGAACGGCTTTTGCAGGAAGGCCGATTTGGAAGATCCAAGAATCTGCAAGACGCCCACGTCGTCGGTGTAGCCCGAGACATAGAGCACCTTCATTTTCGGGCGCAGTAAGGTGAGCTGCTGCGCCAGGTCGCGCCCGCTCATGCCTGGCATCACCACATCCGTCAGCAACAGGTGAATCGGGCCGGGCTGTTGGCTGCTGATGAGCACCGCCTCGGGGACGTTGGCCGCCTCCAGCACCTGGTATCCCCTGTATTCCAACTCGTCCCGAATCACCGCGCGGACGGCGGCTTCGTCCTCGACGAGCAGAATGGTTTCCGTGCCGTTGAGCTCGCCGTCAACCGCCGTCGTGGCCTCATCCCGGGTCAGCGGCTCGGCCGCGCGGGGCAGATAGATCGTGAAGGTGGTGCCGTGCCCGACCTGGCTGTCCAGTGCGATGCCCCCTCCGCTCTGCGTTACGATGCCGTGTACGACCGAGAGGCCGAGCCCGGTCCCCTTGCCCTCGCCTTTCGTGGTGAAGAACGGCTCGAAGATCTCGGCCTGCGTCTTCTCATCCATCCCGCAGCCGGTGTCCGAGACCGAAAGCGTCACGTAGGGCCCCGGGGGGAGATCGAGCCCGGGTGACTCGTGCCCGGGGGCGAGCGTACGCTCCGCCGTCTCTATTTTCAGTGTCCCCCCCTCCGGCATGGCATCGCGCGCGTTGGCGACGAGATTCATAATGACCTGGTCGAGCTGCCCGTGGTCGGCCTTCACGTGCCCGAGCAACGGCTGCTGGTTGAAGACGAAGGTGATGCGCTCCCCCGCGAGGCGCGGCAACATGTCGCGGAGGTTGTCCACAACCATGTTGAGGTCGAGGACCCTTGGATCCATCGGTTGCTTGCGGCTGAAGGCGAGGAGCTGGCGGATGAGCTGTGCGGCTTGGGCGCCTGCCTTCTGGGTCTCGAGCATCTTGCCGGCGAGCGGGTGGGTCGCTCCCAGCTCGTTGAGCACCACCTGGGTATACCCCAGGATTACGGTCAGGCAATTGTTGAAATCGTGCGCCACCCCGCCGGCGAGCCGCCCCAGGGCCTCCATTTTGTGCGACACCTGAAGCTGGTGCTCGCGCTCGCGCAGCGCGGCTTCCGTGCGCCGCTTTTCGGTGCGCTGCTGGATGTCCTGAATGGCCCGCCGCACGGCGGGTCCCAGGCGGGACAGCCGCTGCTTCAGGACGTAATCGGTCGCGCCGCGTTTGAGCGTATCAATAGCCAGTTCTTCGCCCAGGGTCGCAGAGACGAAAATGAAGGGAAGCTCCGGGCAGCGTTCCTTCGCCAAAGTCAGCGCGCTGATGCCGTCGAAGCTTGGAAGGGAATAGTCCGCCAGGATCACGTCGAATCCGCCGCGTTCCAGCGCCGTCAGGTACTCGTCCCGCGTGTCCACGCGGAGTGACTCGGACTGGATGCCGTCCTCCTCCAGGGTGGCCTGGATCAGCTCCGCGTCCGGCGCGCTGTCCTCGAGGTGGAGGACTCGCAGGGCCTCCGGTTTCGGCTGTGTGTTTCCCATGATGGGGCTCTTGGTCCGTCGCATCCGAGGGGGTGCTAGTGAATGGGGGGCGGTTCGTTGACCGCCCCCCAAAACGTCGCCGTCTGCTTGAGCGCCTGTCTAAACAGTTCGAAGGCCACCGGCTTCACGACATAGGCATTGGCGCCCAACTGGTAGCTCTCCGCCAGGTCGCGCTCTTCGCGCGACGAGGTCAACATGACAACGGGGATGACACGGAGGTGCGCATCCGCCTTGATGACGCGCAGGACGTCGAGGCCGCCCAGCTTGGGCATCTTCAGGTCCAGCAGGACTACCGTGGGGTGACCGGGGGGCCGCGCTGAGAATGGGCCGCGCCGGTACAGGTAATCCAGCGTCTCGGTGCCGTCACGGCTCACGATCACCTCGTGGGGCAGATCATGCTCCGAGAGGAGGCTGAGGATCAGTTCGACATCCCTCTCATTATCGTCGGCCAATAAGATGATATGTCGTGCGCTCATACCCAGTCGTTATTCCAGCGGCAGAGTAAAATAGAAGGTGGCGCCTTTGTCGAGCGCACCTTCGGCCCAGGTCTTCCCGCCGTGCCGGTGGATGATCCGGCGGACGTTGGCCAGACCGATGCCCGTTCCCTCGAATTCCTCGGACCGGTGGAGCCGCTGGAACACCCCGAACAGCTTGTCCACATACTGCATATCAAATCCGACACCGTTGTCCCGCACGTAGAGAACTGCATCCCCGTCGTGGCTGAGAATGCTTCCGACCTCGATCTTTGCCAGCTCCCGCGTCTCCGTGAACTTCAGGGCATTGGCGATGAGATTGAAGAACACCTGTTTGAGCATGGCCGGGTCGGCGCGGACCACGGGCAACTGACCGATGGTCCACGACACGGCGCGCTTTTGAATATCGGGCTGCAGGCCGGCCAGGACATCCTTGACGAGCTGGTCCAGCGGGACCGGCGTGTTCGCCATCTCGGCGCGGCCCATGCGCGAGAACAGGAGCAGGTCGTCGATTAGGCGCCCCATCTGCTTCGCCGACTCCGAGATGGTCTGCAAATAGCGCTTGCCCTTGTCGTCGATCTTTCGCGCCGCACCCTTTTGCAGCAGCCCGACATAGCCGTCGATGTGCCGGAGCGGGGCCCGCAGATCGTGGGAGACGGAGTAGCTGAATGCCTCTAGCTCCTTGTTGGCCGCCTCGAGCTGCTCGCCTCGATGCTGCAGCTCCGCGGCCACGCGCCGGCGCTGGTCGATATCGTGCCGGATCAGATAATAGACGAGAGAGAGCAGCAAGAATTGCAACACTGTGCCGATGGAGAGGAGGACGACGGTACTACGCGTGCCGACGATCGATTCCTGCCCGCGGCTGCGCAGAAGGGCCCGTTCCGTCTTTCCCATTTCGTCCAGCAGGAGTCGAATCTCGTTGAGTTGTGCCGTGGCGATCCCCTCTCGCACGAGGTGACGGACCCCTTTGAAGCCACGTTTCTGTCGCAGCGCGATCGCCTGTTCCCCGGCGTCGAGCGTCTGCGTAATGACCAGCTCCAGACGGTCGAGGCGCGCCTCATGGGTCTGATGGTCATGCGTAATGTCCCGCAAATGGGCGAGGTGCACGGGCGCGCGTTGCCGAGCGTTTTCGTAGGCTGTCAGATAGGTGGGATCGGCCGTGACGAGATAACGGCGCAGGCCCAGGTCCGACTCCTCAAACAGGAGGAGTGTGAGGTTGAGGAACTGCAGGACTTCGCGGCTGCGGGCGTCGAGTTCGCTGTTTTCGAAGTACCGATTCGTGTTCCGGAAGGAGACGCCGGCAATCACGAGGAGGACCAGAAAGACCAGCGCAAACCCGGTCAGGACGCGAGTTTCGATTTTCCAATTGAGCGGATTCCAGCGAAGAGCGATCAGCTCCCCCCATCGAGCCAGCCAAGGTGCAGGCTGCGACTCCGACGGTGCTGGAGACGGTGCGGTCACTGTGTCTCGTGGTGCATCCACAGGGCAACTCAGATCGCCTTTCTCATCAAGGCCCTCGGTCATTAAAACGCACCTCCCAAATGCCAGCAACTTTATTCGGGAATCGCGCCGCGGGCATATGCAAGCCTCCCGCCAGGACCCAATCGCCGCGTGGCCGCAGCAAAAACAGGTGGATGGCGTGTGGGGGGGCACCAGGTGCGAAGGCAAAAGGATGCGAGACCGCGCCCCTCTGAAGGGTTCCATCGAAGCTGTCAGGACCGAATCGGCGTGGACGTTACACGGAAGGGGAACAGCCGGTTAGCCCCCAAAGGGCAGGCTGGTAACGGGGAGGGAGGCGCTGGGCGCCACGATCTGGGAAAACATCAGGGTGGCATCCACGATCCAATTGATAATGGGACGGGGATAGATGCCCAGCGCCAAGGTGCCGATAAGGCCGGCGTAGACCGCGACCTTCATTGGTGTGGAGATGGTCAGTGTCGTGGGATCGGTCGGCTCGTTGATGTACATCTTCTTCACCACGATGAGATAGTAATACATCGAGATGACGACGTTGATAAGGCCGACGACGATTAAGGTATAGAGCTCTTCCTTGATCGCCGCCACGAAGATGTACAATTTGCCGATGAACCCCGCAAGAGGCGGCACGCCCGCCAGGGAGAGAAGAAAGACTAGCATCGCGAAGGCCAGGAATGGTGAGCGTCGGTTGAGCCCGTTGTAGTCCTCGATTTCGTCGCTCCGGATCGCGTTACTTACCGCGATCACTACCGCAAACGCCCCAAGATTGGCGAACAGATATGTCAGCAAGTAGAAGAGGATTGCGTCGCTTCCCATCTTCGTGCCCGCCGCGAGCCCGATCAACACGTTGCCGATCTGTGCGATGCCCGAATAGGCCAGCAGCCGCTTGATGTTGCGTTGCGCGATCGCCACGATGTTGCCGTAGGTCATGCTCAGGATCGACGCGGCGACCATGAGCAGGACCCACGCGGGCTTGAACGTCGCCAGGGCGACGAAGAGCATGCGCAGGAGAATCGCGAAGGCCGCGCCCTTCGGAACGACCGACAGGAAGGTGGTCACGGGCGTGGGGGCGCCATGGTAGGTGTCGGGAATCCAAGAATGAAACGGAACCGCCCCGATTTTGAACCCAAGGGCGCCGAAGATGAGCAGGTATCCGATCACGAGCCCGGCGCTGGGTTCGGCAGCGGCCAGGTCGGCAAAGACCAGCTTTCCGGTCTCGCCGAATACGAGGCTGATGCCGTACGCGAGCAACCCCGCGGCGAAGACACCAAGAATGAAGAACTTCAGGCCAGCTTCGTTCGAGGCCAGGTCGTCGCGGAGATAGGCCACCAGGATGTAGAACCCAAAGGTCGAGAACTCCAGGGTGATGAACAAGGACAGAAGATCATTGGCCGAGGCCATGAACATCATGCCCAGCGAAGACATCATCACCAGGAAGTAATATTCGCCACGAAAGAAGTGGAAGCGCGTGACGTAGTCCACCGAGACGAGAATGACGATCACGGTGGCGCCCACGATAAAGATCTTGAAGAACAGGGCAAGGCCGTCGACAACGAACATCCGGTCGAAGAGCGTACCGCTGATGCCGGTCTGGTCGAACCAGATGAGGACCGCCAGCACCGCCAGCAGACCCGCGACGCTCAGATACGCCAGTTGCTGCTGTGGGAGGCGGCGCACCGTGAAGTCCACCGTCAGGACTGCGCAGAGCCACAGGGTCAGAAAGATCTCCGGGAGCAGCAGCAGGAGATCCGCAGCCGACATGGTCAGATTAAAAGTCATTGCTTGATCTCGAATACTTTAACAGTTGAGTCGGGTTGGTCAGTTGAGTCAGTTTTGTCAGTCCAAAACAGTCCAGTCTGGTTCGTCAGTTGGGTCGGTTGGGTCAGAGAATCCACGCTCATCAGTCCTGCGCCCCGACTGACCAAACTGACCTAGCTGACTCAACCGACCAAACCTGTTTCATGGCATGAGTATGTCAGCGCTCTGCGTGACCAACGGTGTCAGCTCCATGATCCTGGAGATCAGCGGGTCGACCCCGGAGCGGATGACGTCGTAGAAATGGCCGGGGAAGATGCCATAGCCGATGCTGCAGGCGATCATGATGAGCAAGGGCGCGCGGTCGACCCAGGCCACGGTGTCGTGCGCATGGCTGTATTTATGGTCCATCGGACCGTAGAAGACGCCCCGCATCATGCGAAACAGATAGGCCATGGTGAGCACGATGCCCACGACGGCGACGATGACCTGGAAGGGATACTTGTTCCAGGCCCCGACGATGATCATGATCTCGGCGATGAAGTTGACTGTTCCCGGCATTCCGATGGACGCCATGCACGCCACCATGAAGCACGCGGCCACGAACGGCATCCGGGTCGCAAGGCCGCCCAGCGAAGGAATGTCCCGGGTGTGTGTCTGGTCGTAGACCCAGCCGGCCATGGCGAAGAGCATCCCCGTCGCCAGCGCGTGCGCGAACATGTAGAGCACCGCCCCGGTCAGGCTGATGTAGTCGAGGGCCGCCATGCCCAGGAACACGTACCCCATGTGACTCGAGCTGGAGTAGCCGATCACGTACTTGGTGTCCCGGGCGTAGTACGCGACGAATCCGCCGTAGATGATGCTGAATACGCAGAGCACCGCGGCGATGGGCATCAGCTCGCGGGTCGTGTCCGGCATGATCTCCCAGGCGACACGGATGATCGAAAAATGCCCAAGCTTCATGAGCACGCCCGCGTGCAACATGCTGGTCGCGGCAGGTGCCGCCGCGTGTCCCACCGGTGACCAGGAGTGCAGCGGCCAGATGGGCGCGATGGAGGCAAAGCCGAAGAAAACCAGGAGCCAGATGATCCACGACAGAGTCCCGGACAGCTCGGCCTGCTCGCGCAGGACCAGGATGTCGAAGGTGTGTAGGCCGGAGAATTGATAGATGAGCAAAATACCCATGAGCGCGACCACGGCGCCCGCCGACAGGAACAGGGTCAGTTTCATGGCCGCGTATTCTTTGCTGTTAGCGGAAAAGTTCAGGATGAAGCCGACGAAGTCACGCTTCTTTTTCCCCTCGGCATCCGTCATCTCCAGATACCCCTTGGTGTGGCTGCCCCAGACGCCGAGGAGCAGGTACATGGGGATCACGGACATTTCGTAGAAGAAGTACAGGAAAAACAGATCCAGGGACATGAAGACCCCGATGGTCGCGGCGGCGAGGATCAGCAGGAAAATGTAGAACTCCTTGGCACGGTCCTCGATGTGCCAGGAGATGAAAATCCCCGCGAACAGGAGAATGGAGGATGCCAGCACGAGCGGCGTACCGATGCCGTCCACGCCAAGATGAAAGGCAATGCCCAGCTCTTCGGACCACACGAAGCGCTGGATGAACTGAAATCCGCCCACATTCGGGTCGTACGCATAGAAGAGACGGAACGAGCAGAGCAGACAGATCCCCGCCGACGCCGCGGCGATGACCCGGACCAGCAGCGGCTGCCGATTGGAGACGAAGATCAGCACGATGGCGCCGAGGAACGGCGCGAACAGAATGATCAGCAGGAGGTAGGGATCCATGACGGGTTACTCTCCCTCGATCCGTGCCGCGATTGACGTTGTCGGTGCGGCACCCTGGTCCAGGCGCTCGACGAGGGCCTGGACGGACCCGTTCATAATACGCAGGAACGGCGACGGATAGAGGCCGATCCAGAAGATCATGGTGCAGAGCGAGACCGTGATGATCAGCTCCGTCGCGCGCAGGTCTCCGATGGCACGACCCACACCTTCCGACAACGGCCCAAACATCGCGCGTTCGTAGTACCACAAGAAATACGCCGCGCTGAAGATCACACCCAGGACAGCGACGGCTCCATAGACCCAATACGCTTTGAAGGCTCCCAGCAGGATCAGGAACTCGCCGACGAACCCGTTGGTGCCCGGCAACCCGATTGACGCGAGCCCGATAATCAGCAAAAAGGCGGCGAAGAGGGGGATCTGCCTGGCCAGGCCGCCGAAGGAGGACAGATGCGTACTCTGCCAACGTGAGTACAGGAATCCCGCCAGGAAGAACAGCCCGGCCGTGCTGAACCCCAAATTAATCATGGTGAGGAGGCCGCCCTGAATGCCCTGGAAGTTCAGGGCAAAGACTCCGAGGACGACAAATCCCAGGTGACTGATGCTGCTGTACGCCAGCAGGCGGCGGAAATCAGGCTGGATCAGGGCCACGATCGCGCCGTAGAGGATGGCCATCAGCCCGAGCACCATCATGATCGCGACGACGGTTTCGTGCTTGGCTGCGTCGGGCACCAAGGGCAGGCTGAGACGCAGGAAGCCGTAGGTCCCCAGCTTGACTCCGGCGAGGACGACCGCCATGCCGATGGGCCCCTCCAAGAGCGCGTCCGGGAGCCACGTGTGGAACGGGAACATGGGCGCCTTGAAGGCCAGGCCCAGGAAGATGAGCCAGAAGATGAGAAGCTGCTTTTCGGTGGAGATGGGAACCGACAACAGATCCAGAAGGTCGAAGGAGTAGGCGGGCTGAATGCCGTGCGCGACGGCCCAGGCGTGGTAATTCAAATTCAACAGCGCGATGCCGACGAGCATGAAGACACTGCCCAGGAGGGTATAGAGCACGTACTTGAGCGCCGCGTACTGCCGGTCCGCGCCGGACCCCCAAAGCTTGATCAAGAGGTAGCTGGGGATCAGCATCAGCTCCCAGAAGACGAAGAAGAGAATGAGATCGAGCGACAGGAAGATCCCCATGATCGTCGTCTCGAGCGCCAGGAGAGCCATAAAGTACAGCTTCACCTGCTGCCGGACGCTGTCGGCCGAGTAGATGACGATGAGGAGGGTCAGAAATGCGGTGAGCCCCACGAAGAGCACGCTGATGCCGTCGACACCGAGGTGGTAACTGATCCCCAGCGGCGGGATCCAGGCCGCACGCTCTGCGAATTGCATGGCCGCGGTGTCGGGGACGAAGCGAAACAGCATCACCGCGCTGAGCACGAACTCGATGATCGAGACCCCCAGGGCGGTGTTCTTGATGAGATCTTCGTCCTGAAGCACCCACATGAGGAGCGCGCCCGCCAGCGGGAGCAGGAGGAGGACCGACAAAATAGGGAACCCGATTTGCAATTCTTCTGTCATCGTTCGTTACCTGAGCGCGAGGCCGATCGTGATGGAGCCGGTCCACAGGGCGAGCATGAGGTGGACGAGTAGGAAGAGGCCTGCCACGATGATGGCCGCGTAGTGATGCACCATGCCGGACTGCAGCTTGCGCCACGACCACGCGGCCAAGTGATTCGTGTAGCCGATCACGTTGAGCAGCCCGTAGATGACGTGTTTCTCGATCCACGTGCTACCCGCCGATCCGGCTTGGGTCAGGCCACCCACAGACCTGACCGCGCCATCGATGATGGTGCGGTCCACCCAGTCCCAGGCCCTGCCGACCTTTTTCATGAACTCAACAAACACCACATCATAAACTTCATCGACGTAATACTTGTTCAGCAGCGTGTTGTAGGCCCGTGGCGCCCCCTGACTCCACTGCGCGGGCCGATCGGGGCGCAAGCGATACATATAATGGGCGAGGCCCCAGCCCAGAAGCGCGATCACGGTGGCGATGCCCATGAGCACGAGCTCCTCGGTCAGACCGGCGTGGTGCACGGCGTCGGCCACGGCCGTGACGGGGGCCAGGAAGTGATGGAACCACCCGCTTTGCGGCGGGACGCCCGGGAACCCACCGACGATCGAGAGCCCGGCCAGGACCACCAAGGGACCCAGCATCACCGCCGGTGATTCATGGACGTGGCTCGCGACCTGCGGGTCGACGCGGGAGGAGCCGTAAAACGTGAGGTACGTCAGCCGGAACATGTAAAAGGCGGTGAGGAACGCGCCGAGCGCAGCCATCGCATACAGTACGTAGCGTCCCTGCGTGAAGGCGTGGGCCAGGATCTCGTCCTTACTCCAGAACCCGGCCAGCGGGGGTAGCCCGGCGATGGCGAGGGTGCCCACGAGGAACACGCCGTGACTCCACGGGATCTTCCGCTGGAGGCCTCCCATCTTGCGAATGTCCTGCTCGCCCGCGAGCGCGTGGATGACGGAGCCGGCCGCCAGAAAGAGCAGGGCCTTGAAAAAGGCGTGGGTCATAAGGTGAAAGATCGCCGCCGCATAGGCGCCTAGGCCGCAGGCCAGGAACATGTAGCCCAACTGACTCACGGTCGAGTAGGCCAGCACCCGCTTGATGTCGTTCTGCACCAGCCCAATCGTCGCCGCGAAAAGCGCCGTGGTCCCGCCGATCCAGGCGACGGTGGTCATCGCCACGGGGGCCATGTCGTAGATCACGTGGTTGCGAACGATCATGTAGACGCCGGCCGTCACCATGGTAGCCGCGTGGATCAATGCGCTGACCGGCGTCGGGCCCTCCATCGCGTCGGGCAGCCAGGTATAGAGCGGAATTTGCGCGGATTTACCGATCGCGCCGATCAGCAGGCAGATGGCGATGGCCGTCGCCATCCCGACGGTAAGCGTGTCTGCCTGTGCAAAGACTTGCGTGTAATCCAACGTCCCGAATTGGACGAAGACCAGAAAGATCGCCACCAAGAAGCCGGCATCCCCGATACGATTCACGACGAAGGCCTTGGTCGCGGCCTTGGCCGCGGACACGCGATCGTAGTAGTAGCCGATCAGGAGGTAGGAGCACAGCCCCACCCCTTCCCAGCCGATGAAGAGGACGAGGTAGTTGTTCCCCATGACCAGTAGGAGCATAGAGACCATGAATAAGTTCATGTAGGTGAAGAAACGTGTAAACCCCTCCTCCCCTTGCATGTAGCCGACCGAGTAGAGGTGGATCAGAAACCCGACACCCGTGACCACCAGCATCATGATGCAGGTCAGGGGATCGATCAGAAAGGCCAGGTTGACCGTCAGGTCGCCGCCGAAGATCCAACGGTAGGCGACCACCTCCCGAACCTGCCCCGTCTTGATGGTATCGATGAAAACGGCGATGGCGCACAGGAAGGACAACCCGACCGAACCCCAGGCGAGCCGGTGGGCGGTCTCGTGGGTATAGCGGGACCCGAGCAGGCCGTTGAGGAGGACGGCCAGCAGCGGGAGCAGCGGAATCAGGAGGACGAGAAGGTCAAACACCTTACCACTTCAACAGATTCATCTCATCGACGTTCGTCGAGATTTTCCCGCGGAACACGACGATGATGATCGCCAGGCCAACCGCCGCTTCGCCGGCGGCGATGGCAATGATGAAGAGCGCGACGATCTGGCCGGCCATCGAATCCAGATAATGAGAAAATGCCACGAGGTTAATATTCGCCGCGTTCAGCATGATCTCGACCGCCATGAGCACGATGATGAAGTTGCGGCGGATCAGCACGCCGATAAGACCGGTCAGAAACAACACGGCGCTCACGGTCACATATGCAGAAAGCGGCACCATAGCGTCTGTGATGAAGTCTGAGGACGGAGGACCGTCCTATTGCCCTTCCTGGCGGGGCGTCTTGGCGAGGACGATGGCCCCGATGATCGCTCCCAGCAAAAAGACCCCCACAATTTCGAATTGCAACAAGTATTCGCTGAACATCTTGATGCCCACGGCGAACGTGCCACCGCTCGACACGATCACGTCGGGCGGTGTGTCCCCCTTGGCCCCGCCGAACGGAGACAGCATCATCAGCACGACCAGATAGAGCCCGCCAGCCAGGGCAGGACCGAGGAACCACAAGAAATGCCGGTGAAGATACTGCTCCGAGGTCTTGAGGTTCAGCAGCATCAACACGAACAGGTACAGCACGAGGATGGCCCCCGCGTAGACAATCACCTGGACGGCCCAGATGAATTCCGCGTTGAGTAGGAGGAAGAGACCGGACACGTGGAGCAGGAGGGCGAGCAGAGCCAGCCCACAGTGGACGGGATTTTTCAGCCCAACGGTGAGAACCCCCGCGATGATGCTCGCGAGGGAAAAATAGGCGAAAAAGAACGGAACCATCTCGCTCAGGGCTTCGACTTTTCAACCGGCTCGGGAAAGTGGTAGCGGTAGTCCCGGCTGAATTCGTCATCCTTTTCCTGATTGTGGGCGTAGAGGTATTTTTTGGCGTCGACGAGATGGCGTTCGCCGATATCGTAGAGCCGCTCTTTGTCGAAGAGGAGGGCGCGCTTGTCATGGGTGGAATATTCATACATCTTGGTCATGGCGAGCGCGTTGACCGGGCAGGCCTCGACGCAGTAGCCGCAAAAGACGCATTTCGTGATGTCGATGTAGAACTCCTTCGCGTATCGCTGTAGCGGGAGGGACTTGTCCTCTTCGCTGACGACCTTGATGCAGCGTGACGGACAGGCCGCCTCGCACAGGTCGCAGCCGACGCAGCGCTCCTGTCCGTTGTCGTAGCGAAGGAGGCACAGCGCCCCGCGGTGTGCGTCGGGGATCGTCCGTTCCTCTCGGGGATATTGAAAGGTGATGGGCCGATGCAACATGTGCCGGAAGGTCACCTTCATCGCCTCCCAGATCTCCCGAAACATCACGGCCTCGAGAAACTTTTTCGCTAACGCTCCGACGCTCATCCCAAACTCTCCTCTCGCTCCCCTTCTCCCGTGCCGCCCGCTATACCTTTTCTATCGTTACGCTGGCAAGCTTGAAATACGGGACGCGCGTGCGCCCGTCGATCTCGAGGGGCATCAGGTCCTTCACCGGGGGCTCGTTGAAGTGCTCCGGGAAGAAGCAGGTGCCGGCCAGCACAGACAGGTCCGCCTTCACACCCATGGTGACGGAGCCCTTGTCGCTCGTGACTTTCACCCGGCTTTCCTCGTTCAGGCTCAGCCGCTCCATGTCCTGGGGGCTGAGGTGTAGCCGTCCCGTGCTGGGTGCGATGGTGATCAAGCCACTGGCTTGCGTGGACAGCTTGCCGGAGTGGTAGAGCAGTTGCCCCATGATGAGTCCGAAGCGACCCTCCCGGCCGGTGGCGGATCCGTCCCAACGCTTGACCGCGTCCCGATAACGACCGCCGACCTCGGCCTGGTAGCCGTTGGAGAGGTACGCGTCCGCGCTCGGTGTGAGCTTCCGGGGCTCGCCGAGGTTGTAGTAGCCGGGCAGGAGCTTCATGATCTCGCGTTGGATGTCGTTCGGCGATTCGTAGTCCAGGGCCGCACCCAGCCCCGTCGCGATGGCCGTCATGATGTGCCAATCCGGGAGGCTATCTCCGATCTGGTCGAGCGCCTGCCGGACCCTGAGCACTTTCCCTTCCAGATTAGTGAAGGTGCCGTCCTTTTCCGCATAGGTGGCTGCGGGCAGGACATAATGCGCGAGCCGCCCGGTTTGCGTGAGGAACGGATCCTGGCTGATTACGAGCTCGACGCGCTCGAGCGCACCCTGGACGTCGGCCGAAGCGGGCAAGGTCGCCAGCGGATTCTCACCGACCACGTAGAGGGCTTTGATCTCGCCCCGTCGGCACCCGTCCAGAATGTCCATCAAGGATGCGCCGCTCCCCGCCGCCGGCAGCTCGGTGCCCCACGCCTCGGCGAACTTCGCACGCGCGGCCTCGTCGGTAAAGCGCGCCTGTCCGGGGAGGAACTCGGGGCAGACCCCCATGTCCACCGCGCCTTGTTCGTTGATCTCCTCGGTGACCGTGTTGATCCCGCAGCCGGGCTTGCCCAGCTTCCCCGTCACCCAGGCGAGATCCACCAGGTCCAGCACGTGATCGTAGCCGTGAGGCCGGCGGACGATGCCCTCGCCACAGATGAGGACGGAGCGGGGCGCTTCGGCGAAGACGGCCGCGGCCTCGCGCATCTGCTCCACGGTGACACCGGTCACCGACGCGATCTGGTCGAGCGAGACACCGTCTACCGCGCGCTTGAGGGCTGCGAACGCCTGGGCATGTGCACCCGTGGCGTCGGAGTCGATCAGGTCCTGATCGATGACCGCCCTCACGAGCCCTTTGACCACCAGCGGCTCGGTGCCGGGCCGCACCCTCAGCGGATGCGAGGCCAACTGGACGATGTTGGTTTGCGCGCTGTCCACCACGATCACCTGGGCCTTGTAGACGCGAATCGCTTCCTTAATTCGAACGGCGGTCAGCGGGTTGGTCTCCGTGATATTCGAGCCAACCAGAAGGATCGCCTTGGCCTTGGTGATGTCCGGCCACGAGTTCGCGATTCGCCCGATACCCATTGAATCCTGGACCGCATGCACGAAATTGAGATGGCCGTAGCGCGCACTGCTGTCGAGCTTGTTCGTCCCGATGACGCCGCGCATCAGTTTCTGGAAGAGGTAGAGCTCCTCGTTGGTGCACCGGGCGGTGATCAGCCCGGCGATGGCCTGCGAGCCGTGCTTGGCCTTGATATCCGCCAGGCGGTCGACGATCCCCTGGACGATTTCCAGCCACGGGCCCTCCTCGAACCTGCCATCCACGCGCTTGAGGGGCCGCTGCAGACGGTCTTTCGAATCCATGTACTGGAAGCCGAACCGGCCCCGGACACAGATGCCGCCGTGTCCCTTCGCGGTCTCCGACCGCTCACCCCATTTGTTCTTCCAAGACAGCGGCGAGGTCACGCGAACCACTTCGGTGTCTTTGGTCTCGATGTACATCTGGCAGCCATCACCGCAGTAGTTGCACGTCGTCATCGTCTTGCGGAGCTGCCAGGGTTTGTAGAGATATTTGGAATACTTGTTGGTGATCGCGCCGACCGGGCAGACCGCGAGGCAATCGCCGCAGTACTCGCAGGACAGCGCCTGGTCGCCTTTGGCGACGACCTGGGTGAATCCGTCTTTCTTCATGAATTGCAACGCATCAATCATCAACACGTCCTTGCAGACATTGATGCACTCCCCGCAGGCGATACAGCGATTCATGTTGAAATCCAACACCGGGCTCCGCGTGTCTTCCGGGATGTTCTTCTGCTTGGCGTTGGCCAGATTCGTCACTTGATGCTGGAAGGCCATGTCCTGCAACTCGCAGTGCCCGTCGGCGTCGCACACCGGACAATCGAGCGGGTGCACGGACAAATGCTTCTCAACAGCCTTCTTGCGGGCCTGGAACAGGTCGTCCCCATCGGTGCGGACGACCATGTCCGCCGTGGCCTTGGCGGTGCACGACCGAACCGGCGCTTTCTTACCCTCCACCATGACGAGGCACATGCCGCATGAGCCGAACGGGTCGAACGTGTAGTGGTAGCACATCGCCGGCACGACCTTGCCGATGTTGGACACGACGTCGTAGAGCGACACGCCGTCCTTGGCGCTGACGGGCCGACCGTCGATCAATAGCTGGATCGTCGCCGCCTCTGTATCGGGACTGGTGACTGGTTTCAAAGCCATGACCTATTTCACCTCGTTACTCGTGAAACTTCGGGCACAACGACGTCAATGTCCCGTGCGCCTCCCGCCTTCTCCAGGGCTTCCCTTTTCGCTCAAGCGCCGGGGGACAAGCCGGCGGGCAGGCACGCTTGACATCTCACGTCCTCTACCGATCACACTCTCCCATGACGATGTCGTACGTCCCAAAGATTGTGACCGCATCCGCGATCATGTAGCCCCTGGACATGTGATCGAATGCACCCATGTGAATGAACGAGGGCGCGCGAATCTTCAAGCGGTAGGGCTTGCCCCCGCCGGTGCTCACGATGTAAAAGCCCAGCTCTCCCTTGTGGGCCTCGGTGCCGCAGTAAATCTCGCCCGGTGGCGCGTCGAAGCCCTGCGTGAACAGCTTGAACTGCTGAATCATCGATTCCAGGTTGGTCAGCACGCGATCCTTCGGCGGGAGCGTGACACTCGGGACATCGGCCATGACGGGCCCCTCGGGGAGCCGGTCGAGACACTGGCGGATGATCTTAATGCTCTCGTACATTTCCATGACCCGGATCCAGTATCGGTCGTACGTATCTCCGTTCTTCCCCACGGGCACGCTGAACTCGCATTTGGGATAGGCGCCGTAGGAGTCGTACTTGCGGAGGTCATAGTCGACGCCTGACCCGCGGAGGGTCGGCCCGCTGAGCCCGAAGCTCAGCGCGTCCTCGGCAGAGACGACCGCCACGCCTTTGGTGCGAGCCAGCCAAATGCGGTTCTTCTCCAAGAACACGACGTACTCGTCGATCTTGGGCGGAAGATAATTGATGAACCGTCGCAGCTTCTCCAAGAGCGAGGGCGTGAAGTCGCGCTCCACGCCACCGATGCGATACCAGCTTGTGGTCAGCCGGGCGCCGCAGAGCTCGTCGAACCAGTCGAGCAAAATCTCCCGGTCCCGGAAGGTGTAAAAGAACACGGTCATGGCGCCGATATCCAGCGCCTGTGTGCCGAGCCAGAACTGATGGCCGATGATCCGCTGGACCTCCGCCACGATCGTGCGGAGATACTCGGCCCGGTCCGGAACCGTGATGTTCATCAGCTTTTCAACGGCCCGACAGTAGGCGAAGTTGTTGTACATCGCACAAACGTAGTCCAGACGGTCCGTGTGCGGGATGAACTGATGGTAGGTCCCGTCCTCCGCCAGTTTCTCAACCCCTCGATGGAGAAAACCCATCACGGGCGTCGACTTCGTGATGCGTTCCCCCTCGAGCTCGAGGATGACTTTCAGCACCCCGTGGGTACTGGGGTGCTGCGGCCCCATGTTGAGGAGCAGCTCCTCGGTCCGAAGGGTCGGGAGCGTCGGGCTCTCCGGACTCTCGGGATCGACCTTGTAAACCGTGCTGCGCTGATCTTCGTATTGATGCATCCTACAAGCCGTAGCGCGTCATGCGCGAAGGGTTACTTCGGTGCCTCGTTGAGAAATTCGAAGGTATCGCGCCAGCCTTTCCCGCGCGTCGGGAAATCCTTGCGCAACGGATAGCCTTCGTCGTACTCGTCCGGCATCAGGATTCGACGCAAATCCGGATGGTTTCGGAAGCGGATGCCCATCATGTCGTACACCTCACGCTCCATGAACTCGCACCCTCTCCACACGTCAGCCAGAGAATCGATTTCGCAATCCGACTCGGGCACGCGGGCCTTGAGTCGAAGGCGGTGGCGTTTGCGGATCGAATAAACCTCCCACACCACCTCAAACCGCTCCTCGTCGTCCGGCCAGTCGACCGAGCTCACGTGCACGATGTAGTCGAAGTCCATGTCGGGCTCCTGGCGAAGCATGGTCGCGACTTTGTGTACGAACTCAGGGCGCACCGTCACCGCCAGGTCACCGCGCCACTCCGCGGCCCTCACGAACCCCTCGGGGAACTCTTCACGGATACGGTCGGCCAAGTGCTGCACGCGGGCCCCCGCCTCCCTTTACGTCTTCACTTGTTCGGGTTGTCTGGTGAACACCCGACGTTGCATGATCCGATCTTGCAGCCTGAGCACGCCGTCAAACAGCGCTTCGGGCGTAGGCGGACATCCCGGAACATAGATGTCGACTGGAACGAAGCGGTCCACGCCCTGGACGACGGCGTAACTGTCGTAAATATTGCCCGACGTGGCGCAGGACCCCATGGCGATTACATACTTGGGCTCCGGCATCTGATCGTAGATTTTCCTGATCACCGGCGCCATCCGACGACACACGGTTCCAGCCACGATCATCAGATCGGATTGTCGGGGAGAGGCGCGAAACACGCCGGCTCCGTACCGGTCCATGTCGTACCGGGACGATACCGCCGCGATCATCTCGATCGCGCAGCAGGCCAACCCGAAGGTCATCGGCCACAGCGAGCCCTTGCGCGCCCAGTTGACGGCCTTCTCCACTGTCGTCGTAATGACGTCGGGCTGCCCGTCCTTCTCGTGCTGTCCGATCTGAATCAAGCCCATGGAAGCCTCGTGAGGGGTGAACCGTGAGGCGTGAGGCAGAGGGGGCATCTCACGTTCACACCCTGCACACGTGTGACTTTTCGTTTCATGTCCACCGTTTCCCCCGTTTCCGTCGACCTAGTCCCACTCCAGAGCGCCCTTGCGCCACGCATACACATAGGCGAGGACGAAGAGTCCGATGAAAATCATCATCTCGACGAGGCCGATGATGCCGATATCCTTAAATGCGACGGCCCAGGGGTAAAGAAAGATGATCTCGATATCAAAGATCACAAACAGCATGGCGAAGATGTAATAGCGGACGGGAAACGGAATCCGGGCGTCCGAAAAGGGCTCAGACCCACATTCATAGGGGCTCAGCTTCTCGGGCTCCGGGTACCTGGGCTGGAGCAGGTAGCTGATCACCAGGGTCCCGACACCAAAGGCGGCCACGAGCACGATGAACAGCAACACGCCGATGTACCGGGACAGATAGTCGAAAACCAGCTCCGACCCCGTCACAGTTCTCCTCGCCTAACCTCGCGGTAGTCCGTCAACTTTCCACGCGAACTGCCATCCTAGGCTGATGGTTCAAAGTAAATCAAGCGCACAAAGGACCTACAAAAGAGCCCAAAGGCCCTAGCTTTTCATGAGCTTCGGGAATGCGGCGTGGGCGTGGGGGGAGGCGGAGCGTTCGGCCCGGACCGGCGAAATCGCCGTGCCTGTGCGCCCGAGCGAGGGGTCACTTTTTCATCTTGTG
>JBFISJ010000001.1:0-48953 GCA_041608595.1 Nitrospiraceae bacterium | reverse complement strand
GCGATGTCGACCCCGGCATCCAGCGCGCGTTTCTCGCCAGCCGCTTTCAGCTCGGCGATCATCTCGCCCGGCACGGACACACCGGGGATATTGGCATTCAGATACTCGGCCATCTTTGCGCTGCGCAGCAAGAGGATTCCCGCCAGCACCTTCACCTTGTATTTTCTGATCGACTGACTGAACGTCGCGAAACCCGCGGGGTCGTAGATGGCCTGCGTCTGAAAAAACTGCGCCCCCGCATTCACCTTCGTCTCGAACCTGGCCAGCATGGTACCGGACGGGTCCGCCTCCGGCGTCACCGCCCCCCCGATCCGGAAGGCCGTGGCGCCATCGAGGGCATGCCCAGCCAAGTCGTGCCCCTGATTCATGCTCTTAATGAGCCGCATGATCTGCACGGCGTCCAGATCATACACCGGCTTGGCGTCCCCGTGATCCCCGACGCTCGGGTGGTCTCCGGTGAGGCAAAGCACGTTCCGAATGCCGAGGACGTGCGCGCCGAGCAAGTCCGATTGGATGCCCAGACGGTTGCGATCCCGACAGGTGACCTGGAGAACGGGATCATGGCCCATCTCGTAGAGCAACCGGCAGATCGCGGTCGAGCTTGCCCGCATGACGGCCGCCGTGTTGTCGGTGACGTTCACCCCGTGGACCCGCCCGAGCAGCCTCTTTGCATGATCCAGGAGGGGGGAAACATGCGTCCCCTTCGGCGGATTGAATTCGACCGTGACGGCAAACCGGCCCTTGTCCAGCACCTCTCCCAGGCGCCCCAACCCTGTGTGACTCAACGCGACTCCCTGCGTGCTCGATGCTGATGCCCTCCCGGTCAGGCTTGGGACGATCCGCCCTCCGCGGCAACACGCTTGGCCGACCCCAAGGTGTTGTCGAGCAGCATGGCGATGGTCATCGGACCCACACCGCCGGGAACGGGGGAAATCCACGCCGCCTTCTCGCGCGCCGGACCGAAGTCGACGTCGCCCGTGAGGGTGCCGTCCTGAAGTCGATTGACGCCGACGTCGATAACGACGGCGCCCGGCCCGACCATGTCCCCGGTGACGAACTTGGGCCGGCCGATCGCCACGACCAGAATCTCGGCGCTCCGGCAGACCTCCCCGAGGTCGCGCGTACGGGAATGGCACACGGTCACCGTCGCATTCCGATGCATGAGCAGCAAGGCGGCCGGCTTGCCGACGATGTTGCTCCGCCCGACGATCACCGCGCGCTTCCCCTCGATCGGCACCCCGGTGGATTCGATCATCTTGATCACGCCATGGGGCGTGCAGGGCACGAAAGTCGGCTGACCCTGGACGAGCTGACCCATGTTGAAGGGATGGAATCCATCCGCGTCCTTCTTGGACGAGACGGCCTGCAAAATCGCGGCGCTGTCGATCTGTTTGGGCAGCGGAAGCTGAACGAGGATCCCGTGGATTCTCGAGTCCTCGTTGGCCTTATGAATCAGCGCGAGGAGCTCACCCTGGGAGGTGCTGGCCGGGAGCTTGTGATCGTCGATCAGGATGCCGGCCGCGTCGCAGGCCTTCTGCTTGTTCCTGACGTAGACCGCCGAGGCGGGGTCTTCGCCCACGAGAAACGTGGCCAGGCCGGGCCGGATGCCGGACCGCGCGTGAAGATCGACCACATCCTTGGCGATCCGTTCACGAATCCTCAAGGCGAGAGCTTTGCCGTCGATGAGCTGTGCGGGCATCGTATCGTCCTTGCGCGGTGATATCTTATAACTTTGCGACACGATAACAAGGGCTTCGAGATCAAGTCAATTGGAGACTTCCTTGACAGCCTTTCAAAGCGTCCATTAGGATGCACGATCTTGCGCAACGCAGACTCGATACGACGCGCGCGGCGCAGGGGACGGCGAGGAACCTCATGCGACCATCGAGTCTGCGCGCGACCGTAGACGGGGCGCCACAGCGGCAAGCCGTGGCTCGTTCCATCCTGACCACCACCGCAGCCACCTTTCTCGCGTCGGCCGTGAGCGTATCCGGCGCGCACGCGCTTCAGATCAAGAACCTCAAGGGTCCGCAGAGCTTTCTCGCCACGCCGTCTGGGGAGACCTACTTCATTTCCAATATCAACGGCGAGCCCACCGAAAAGGACAATAACGGCTTCATCACGAAGCTCGACAAGGACGGGAAGCTCATCGAGTTGGAGTTCATCCGCGGCGGCCGCGGCGAGACCGAGCTCCACGCGCCGAAAGGGATGGCGATCGTCGGGAACATTCTCTACGTGGTCGACATAGATACGTTGCGGGGGTTCGACATCGACAGCGGCCGTCCCCTCGCCTCCATTTCCATCACGGCCGACCCCGTCGGCGTCGCAACCACAGGGTTGACCGACGTGGCCTACGACGGCCACGGCACGCTCTACATCTCGGATACGGACACGAATACCATCTATCGCGTCGACATCGCCAACCACAGTCACGCGATCTCGCTCCTCGCGCGAGACGATCGGCTCGCGGGCCCCAGGGGGCTGGCGGTGCATCCACGGACCGGGCATCTGATCGCCGTGAGCTGGAATCAGGGCAGCATCATCGATATCGCGCCGGACGGCGTGATCGAGGTCCTGGTTTCCAACTCGTTCTTCTCCTGGCGGTTCACAAACCTCGACGGCGTGGACTTCGACACGTGGGGGAGCATGTACGTGTCGGACTTCACGGCGGGCAAGGTCTGGCGCGTCACGCCGGACGAAAACTTCAAAGTCATCGCCGAGTACCTGCCAACCCCGGCCGACATCAGCGTCGACAAGATAAACCATCTCATCCTCGTCCCCTACATCTACGGCAACGCCGCGGAGATCAACGGGCTCGAGGCTCCGGTGCAGGCCAAGCGCAAGAAGAAACGCCGCACCTTGAGGGACTACGGTTTTCCCTTCATGAAGGGCCGAAAGGACCAGAACGAAGACGGTCATGAGTAAGTGCGTCTACTGTCATGAGCGGAAAGGCAAGCGGCCCTGTCCTGCGCTGGACGGCCTGATCTGCAGCCAGTGCTGCGGTGAGCACAGGATGACCCGGATCTCCTGCCCGAGCGACTGCGTCTACCTGGATACGAACACCGAATATCAGCAGAAGCGGATCGGCGAGCGGTTCGGGCAGGCTCGGCGGGAGCTCTACAGGGAGCTGTTCGAGGCCGGAGGGGAAAAAGCTGCGGCGTTGTTCAACCTGATCGAGGTCGTGTCGTTTTCCTACTTCATGACCCGGCGAGACGGCGTGGACGGAGACGTGCTGGGGGCCATCCAATCGCTGCGCCGAGGCGTCAGCCCCCTCCACATCCCTCCGGCGCCCGAGTCGGTCTTTGCGGAGAAGCTCAAGAAGGAATATGAATCCTTCGCCAAGGCCGAGCCCCACCACAAGCTCGATTCCCAGATGGCGACGAACGTGCTGGACCGCGCGCTCAAGTTCGTGACGGAATTCTCGGGCGGCGGCATCCACTCGCAGCGCTTCCTCAGCGGCCTGATCGGGTATATCCGGACCCACCACCCAGCCATTGCCGACCAGCTCGCCCAGCAACAGGACGCCGGCCGCATCGTCCTCCCCGGGCAGCTCACCCCGCCAGCCGCCGAGGCCTTGGGCCACACGCACACGCACGATCATCCGCACGAGCACCACCATCACTCACATTGACTTAGCTTCCCGCTTTCCCCGATGCAGAGCCAGCTTTCAGATGACTGGCGAGGAGCCTCTGGTGATCAGGCGGTCAGCTCGAGGTAGTAGACGGGCGCGCCCTTCGTCAGACATTTGTTTTCGTAGCCGCTGCGGGCTGGATTTCCATCGGGTCGCGCGTTGACGCTCGTGCGAATGTCCCGCCAGCCCGGCTCCATGGCACGCGCGGTCCGTTCAACGTGGCTGAAATATTCCTCGACATCGGTGGCGACGAAGAGCTTTCCCCCCTTGTTGAGCCGTTCGCGCAGCATGTGGAGAAACTCGGGCGAAAGCAGGCGACGGTTGGAGTGACGGCGCTTCGGCCAGGGATCCGGAAAATTGACGTGAAACGCCGCGATGCGTGTGCCCGGGATGCAGCGCTGGATCAGCTCGCGTGCATCGGCCTTCACCAGCAGCAGATTGCTGAGGTTCCTGCGCCGGCTACGTCGGCGCCCATGCTTGAGATAGCGCTCGGCGGTATCGATCCCGAGGAACTGGATCCCCCGGTCCCCATCCGCCCGGGTCACCACATAGAGCGCCCTCCCGCAGCCGATCTCCACCTCCACCGGCCAGTCGCCTCGCATCAGCTCCGCGACCCTCGCCGCATCCTCATCGGTCAGCGCGACCCACCGCGGCCCTCGATTTTCGACGACGACTTCCACAGTACTCCCCTGGTTTCTTTTCACAGAGAGAAGATCCCCACTCATTCTTCATACCACGAGTAGGGCCTGCGGGAAAGGCACTGAGGCGATTGAGCAGGCGGGCCAAGCTATTATGCGCTACTGAGGAAACGACGATGAGGAACTGCTGGTTTGTCTTCCCCCTCCCTGATAAGCCAGAGGGGCTGCAGGGGTTGAGCAAACATGGCCGGGAGGAAGGGGGGCATCCACCGAGGCTGCGCCGGGGAGGAAAGCCGGAAGCACCCGCTGCAGCAGGGGAGCACCGGGTACCCGGCACCGTGGTTGCCGCAACCGCGGCTGAGAAAATTGCGGAAGGCGTCCGCGGAGTACCCGTTGCTCTTCCTGGTGCAATGGGTCATCAGCCTGGAAGGGTCGCTCCGGGAGGCCCGGAAGCGAAAGCCCGGCAGCCCCCCAGCTACTCAACTATATCCACGTCCATTTCCACCCGATCGAGGGGCAAGTCCCGCCTGTCCCGCGGCTGGTTCACAATCTGATCTGCGACCTCCATCCCCCGAACCACCTCGCCGAACACGGTGTACTGGCCGTCCAGTTGGGGAGCGTCGCCGACCATAATGAAGAACTGCGAGCCAGCACTATTGACATCGTTCCCCGCCCGCGCCGTGGAGACGATGCCCCGGCTGTGCGAGATGTCATTGAACTCCGCATTCACGTTGTAGCCGGGCCCACCGGTGCCGTACAGATGTTTCTTGTTGGGATCCTTCGTATAGGGATCGCCGCCCTGGATCATGAAGCCGGGGATCACGCGATGGAAAAGGCTGCCGTCGTAAAATCCCTTCTTGCCGAGCTTGATGAAATTCTCGACATGTTTCGGCGCCTTCTCGGGAAAGAAGCGGATCTCCATTTCCCCGAACTTCGTCTTGATGACCGCGTGCGGCGCCGTTTTCTCTTCCGCCGCCCAACCCGTCTGACCCTGCGGTAGGACCAGCGCGCCCACGCCCAAAATGAGTGCCATGAGTATTCCTGGAGACACGCACATCTTCATCGTCCGCCTCCTCTTATGAGGCCTGCTCGATCTGATCGAGCGCCTGTTTTGCAGCCATCTGCTCCGCTTCCTTCTTGGTCCGCCCGACACCCACACCGACCACGCCCCCGTTGAGCGTGAGCTGAACCTCAAATGTCTTCTGGTGGTCGGGCCCTGACTCGCGGACGGTGAGGTAGCGAGGCAGCGTCTCGAACTGTTTCTGGCACCACTCCTGATATTGCGTCTTGTAGTCGCGCGTGTAAGCCCGGCCATCCACGTCCTGCAGGTCCCGAAAGAGCCCCCTCAAGGCACGCTCCGCCAGGGCCTCCGCAGCATCAAGCCCGCCATCGAGGTAGACCGCCGCTACGATAGCCTCCAGCGTGTTGGCCAGCAGGGAGTTCTTCTCACGCCCCTGGCTCCGCTCTTCCCCACGTCCGAGGCGGAGGAACCGCCCGAGGTCCAGCTCGCGCGCGGCCTGAGCCAGCGAGACCTCACTCACCAGGGTGGCCTTTTTCTTCGACAACTCGCCCTCGGAATCCTCGGGGAAGATCGCGATGAGGCGCTGGCTGATCAGGAGCGCCAGAATCGCATCGCCGAGGAATTCCAGCCGCTCGTTGTCCTTCTGGCCCTTGATCCTGGCTTCGTTGATATAGGAGCGGTGAGTGAGCGCTTCTTCGAGCAGCTCCTGACGCTGGAACACATACTGGATCGCGCGTTCCGCCTCTTGGAGATGGGGAAACTCCATGGTGCTTCCTGTGGCGCCGACCGTGGCGGGCGGGTCAGTGATCCAGTCGTCTGAAGAGCAGGCAGGCATTCACACCGCCGAACCCGAAGGAATTCGAGAGGGCGATCTGGACCGTGGCTTTCCGCGCCGACCCCGGCACGTAATCAAGGTCACAGTCCGGATCCGGCGAATCCAGATTGATCGTCGGCGGGAGCACACCTCGATGAAGGGCCAGCACCGTGAACGCGGCTTCGACACCACCAGCGGCCCCGAGGAGATGGCCGGTCATCGATTTCGTGGAACTCACAGGAATCTTGCGGGCTCGCTCGCCGAATACCTTTTTGAGCGCCAGGCTCTCGATTTTGTCGGCAAAGGTGGACGTCGCATGGGCATTGATGTAGCCCACGTCCTCCTTGGCCACGCCGGCGTCCTTGAGCGCCAGCTCCACGCACCGGACGGCACCCTCGCCGTCCTCCGGCGGGGCGGTGATGTGATAGGCATCGGCGTTCATGGCGTAGCCGACCAGCTCGCAATACATCCGTGCGCCCCGCTGTCTGGCACGCTCGTACTCCTCCAGGACGAGGACGCCCGCCCCCTCACCGAGCACGAACCCGTCCCGATCGCGGTCGAACGGCCGGCTCGCGCGGGCGGGGTCGTCGTTGCGTCGCGACAGCGCCTTGGCGGCGGAGAATCCGGCCACGGCCAACGGGCAAATGGTGGATTCCGCGCCCCCCGCGAGCATCACGTCGGCCTCTCCTCGCTGGATGAGACGAAAGGCGTCACCGATGCAGTGATTGCCCGTCGCACAGGCGGTCACGGCGCAGCTATTGGGCCCCTTCGCACCAAGGCGGATCGCCACCTGACCTGACGCGAGGTTGATGATGACCATGGGAATGAAGAAGGGCGTGACACGGTCGTTGCCTTTTTCCAGCAGGATCTTGTGATAGTGCTCGATGGCGGGGAGCCCGCCGATGCCGGACCCGATGTACACGCCGACACGCTCGGCGCTGTCCGGTGTCACCTTCAAGCCGGCGTCATCCACCGCCATCTGGCTGGCGCCGACGGCGAAATGGATGAACGTATCCATTTTCTTGATTTCTTTTTTCTCGATGAAATGGGCCGGATCGAAGTCGGTCACTTCCCCCGCGATTTGGGACGCGTATCCCGTCGCGTCGAACCGCGTGATGCGCCGCACCCCCGACTTCCCGGCGCAGAGCGCCTGCCAGGTCTTTTCGAGCCCGGTCCCCAAGGGCGTGACCAAGCCCAGGCCCGTGACCACCACCCGTCGTGTTTGCGCGTGATTCACCCCCGTGTCCCGATACCTGATTACATCTTCTCTTTAATGTACTCGTTCGCGCGCCCGACGGTGAGGATCTTCTCCGCCTCCTCGTCGGGAATCTCGATGTCGAATTCCTCCTCGAAGGCCATCACCAGCTCGACCGTATCGAGGGAGTCCGCTCCGAGATCTTCCACGAAGGAGGCTTCCGGAGTGACGTCCTCCTCCTCAACGCCGAGCTGCTCGACGATGATCTTTTTGACCCGATCCTCTACGGTCATTGTTTTCTCTCCCTCCTTCCCCATACTCACCTCCTTTTGTCCGAAACCAACATGTATGCCTGTGTCGTGTTTCCGTGGGGACGGAAGATCATGCCATCAACATGCCGCCGTTGACATGCAACACGTGCCCAGTGATATATCCGGCCTCGTCCGAGACCAGGAACCGGACGGCCTCGGCGATGTCCGCCGGTTGCCCCAACCGCCCGAGAGGAATCTGCTTCTGCAAGGTCTCTTTCACGTCCGCGGGCAGCGTCTGCGTCATGGCTGTATCGATAAACCCGGGCGCGACGGCGTTCACGGTCACCAGACGGGTCGCATACTCGCGGGCCACCGTCTTCGTGAATCCGATCACCGCGGCCTTCGAGGCCGCGTAGTTGGCTTGCCCGGCGTTGCCCATCGCGCCGACGATCGACGCGATGTTGACGATACGACCGGATCGCTGCTTCGTCATGGGCTGCAGGACCGCCTTCGTGCAGTGGAAGGTCCCATAGAGGTTGACTTGCAGCACGAGGTTCCAGTCCTCTTCCTTCATCCGCATGACCAGGCCGTCGCGCGTGACCCCGGCGTTGTTGACCAGGATGTCGATCTTGCCCATTTCTTTCACGACCTGATCGGTCATGGCCTTGGCATCGTCCCAATCCGCGACGTTCACCTTGACATTCAGGGCCTTGCGCCCCAGCTTAACCACGGCATCCACGGTCTCCTGCGAGCGACCGGGATCCAGGTCGGCGACGGCGACGTCCGCACCCGCCCGAGCGAGCGTTTCGGCAATGGCGCGGCCGATACCTTGGGCGGCTCCTGTCACGATGGCGATCTTTCCATCAAGAGGGGTCATGGCGTCAACGTGCGGCTTATGGCGTGGTGCTCAGGGTTGCGAGTGTTTTCTCAAGGGAAGCGGCGTCCTGGACGTTCGCGATCACGGCGTCGGGGAGGATCCGCTTGATCAACCCCGACAGAACGGTTCCCGGACCGACCTCGACGAACAGGCGGACCCCCATATCGTACATGACTTTAACCGACTCTTCCCACCTCACGGGGGACGGGAGCTGGCGGACCAGGGAGTCCCGCACATCCACCGCGGACCGGATCGCCTTCGCATCGACGTTATTGACGAGCGGGATGCTGAGATCGGACCATGTCGTCTGTTCCATGTCGACAGCCAGTCGCTCCGCTGCGCTGTTCATGAGCGGCGTGTGCACCGGCACGCTGACCGGAAGGGGGACGGCCTTGCGGCATCCCTTCTCCTTAGCCAGCTGGATCGCCCGCTCGACCGCCGCTTTCTCCCCGGCGATGACGACCTGCCCCGGTGAATTATAGTTCGCGGCCGCAACGACGCCGCTGTCCGAAGCTCGGGCACAGACAGCCCGAACCTCCTCGCCGGACAGCCCAAGCAACGCCACCACCATGCCGGTCCCCGGGGGCACGGCTTCGGACATGTATTGGCCACGCTTCTGTACGAGGGAGACCGCCGCGCCAAACTTCAGACCGCCCGCAGCGACCAAGGCTGAGTACTCCCCGAGGCTATGTCCCGCGACGGCCGCCGGCGGCCGTCCCCGCTGCTCGAGCAGCCGAAGCACGGCCAGGCTGGCCGTGAGCAGCGCTGGTTGCGTGAATTCCGTCAGATTAAGGCGTTCGGCTGGCCCCTCGAAGCAGAGTGCGGCGACGTCGTACCCGAGGATGTCGCTGGCTTCCTGGTAGATCCTCCGGCTGTCCGGATTGGCCTCGCAGAGGGCTTTGCCCATCCCGACCGCTTGCGAGCCCTGGCCGGGAAAGACAAATCCGATACCCGGGGACATAGCGCTTATCATATGAGGCAAACCTTTTCGGTTGTCAACGGGAAAAAGCTCTTTGCGAGCGTGTCTCCACTTCGCCTGTCAACGCCGCAGAATCGTTGCGCAGATTACCTTTCGTGCACGGACGCCTCTGACACAACCGGCTCGACGAACTACCCTTCAATCCCATTCAATCCACAACAAACTCGCCTCCATCCACGCATAGGACATTGCCCGTGATCCACTGGGCTTCGGGACGGCTCAGCAACCCGATCGCCCGGGCGACGTCCTCTGGAGTGGTCAATCGACCGGATGGGTTTTTCCGCTGCGCAAGCGCGATCATCTGGTCAGAACCGGGAATCTTGCGCAAGGCCGGTGTATCCGTCACCCCGGCCATGATGGCGTTCGCCGTCACCCCCAGGGGCGCCAATTCCAGCGTCAATTGGCGAATGTGCGATTCGAGGGCCGCCTTGGCCGCCGATACGGCGCCGTAGGTGGACCAGACTCGGGCGCCACCGGCGCTCGTCATCGCGAAGATCCGCCCGCCTCGCGCCAGGAGACCCTGTGCCACCAGGTCCTGCACCCAGTAGACTAGGCTGTTCGCCATGACGTCCAGGGTCATGTCCATGTGTGGCTTGCCGATGGCATCGTTGGGCGTTTTTGCGATGAACGGCTTCAGCGTGCCGAAGGCCAGGGAGTGCAGCAGCACATGTACCGTACGCGGCGGCCTGGTCGAGGACAACTTCGCCTGCATCTCCTTGATGATCTCCTGGCGCTTGTCCGCGTCGGCTGCGTTGGCATTGAAGAACACTGCTTCCCGGCCATGCTTGCGGATCTCGCCGGTGATGCGGTCGACGTTCGACAAGGTCGCCTTGCGGTCCAAATGGACGCCGAAGATATGCATGCCCGCACGCGAAAGCTCCAGGGCGGTGGCTTCACCGAACCCGCTGGATGCGCCCAGCACCAGGGCCCACTGCCCATCCAGCGCTCGTTTCTCTTCGCTCATTGTGCCCCCCTTCCTTCAACGAAAAAGTCAAAAGGGAAGATTAAAAAGTTCGGATTAGGAGCGTCACACACCGAGGCTACCGGTGGGTTACGACTCCTTTCTTCGCTTCACTTTTTAATTTTTCCTTTTGCCCTTTTACTTCGCGAGAGCGCTTACCACCGCAGCAATGTCGCTCCCCAGGTGAGGCCTCCACCGAAGGCTTCGAACATGATGAGGTCTCCTTTCTGCACCCGCCCTTCCCGCACCGCCTCATCCAGCGCCAGCGGGATCGATGCCGCCGACGTGTTGCCGTAGCGATCCATGTTCATCACGAGCTTGTGCTCGGGCAGCGCGAGGCGGGAGGCGACCGCGTTCAGGATCCGCACGTTCGCCTGGTGGGGAATGTACAGCGTGACATCGTCGACCGTGAGATGGTTGGCGGCCAGGGCTTCGCGCGCAACCTCTTCCATGGCGCGCACGGCGACTTTGAACGTCTCGTTTCCTCTCATCTTCAAATACTGGAGCCCGTCGGCGAGCATCTTCTCGGAAGGCGGGATGCTGGCCCCGCCGCCCGGCACGCAAATGAAATCCCAGAGCTTGCCGTCCGCATGCAAGTGCGAAGACAGGATGCCGCGTTCCTCTGAGGTCGGCGCGACCACGACCGCCCCGGCGCCATCGCCGAACAGGATGCACGTCCGGCGGTCCGTCCAGTCCATCAGCATGGACATCACCTCGGCCCCGACGACGAGCACGTGTTGCATGCCGCACCGCACGAAGGCGTCGGCGACCGCGAGCGCGTAAATAAATCCCGTGCAGGCCGCGGAGACATCGCAGGCCGCGGCGCGTTTAGCCCCGAGCTTTTGCTGCAGGAAACAGGCCGTCGCTGGCAGCGGGGCGTCCGCCGTGCAGGTGGCCACCAGGATCATGTCCAACTCGCCCGGCCCGACCCCCGCAGCCTCGAGCGCCCCCTCCGCCGCCTTGACCCCAAGGTCGGA
The DNA here is from genome assembly GCA_041608595.1 of Nitrospiraceae bacterium. Classification (GTDB taxonomy): domain Bacteria; phylum Nitrospirota; class Nitrospiria; order Nitrospirales; family Nitrospiraceae; genus JBFGRM01. The sequence goes on along the minus strand of JBFISJ010000001.1, from coordinate 37,609 downwards.
GCACGCCTGGCCAGGCGCAGCAATCCGTCGTTCACGGATGCCCGTGCGCTCCACGATCCATTGGTCGGAGGTGTCGACCGTACGCTCCAGATCCGAATTGGTTAGCACGCGATCCGGGACGTAGGAGCCGGTGCCTTTGATGTACGCTCTCATCAGAACCGCGTTGTCGAAGAACTCTTATGGACGGCGGGCGAGACTTTCCTCGATGTCCTGCTGAATCGACGCGTTGAGCTGACTCTCGGCCAGCCGCTTCGCCCGCTTGATGGCATTCTTGATCGCCTTCGCCGAGGAGCGCCCATGACAAATCATGGTGATTCCGTTGACGCCCAAAAGCGGCGCGCCGCCGAATTCCGCATAGTCCATGCGCCGTCGAAATCGCATCAGAGACCCGGCCAGGAACAGGTAGGCGAATCGGCCCAGGCGCGACGCTGCAATCTCCTTGAGCAGCATGCGCTTCATGGCGTCGGCCACACCCTCGGAGATCTTGAGCGCGACGTTGCCGATGAAGCCGTCGCACACCACCACATCGGCCGCGCCGCTGTAGACGTCCCGCCCCTCGATGTTGCCGATGAAATTCACGGGGCTCGTTTTGAGGAGCCGCCAGGCCTCCTTCGTCACCTCGTTGCCCTTGCTGTCCTCTTCGCCGATGCTGAGGAGCCCGACGCGCGGCTCCGACTTGCTGAACAGGTGTCGGCTGTATTCGTTTCCCATGAGCGCGAACTGCTCGATGTTCCGGGCCGTGCAGTCCACATTGGCGCCGACGTCGAGCATGATCGCCGATCCCGTCAACGTGGGAAGCTCCGCCGCGATGGCCGGTCGCTCCACCCCCTTGATGACGCCGAACACGAAAAACGCCGCCACCATGCTCGCGCCGGTGTTCCCGGCGCTCACCACGGCACCCGCATTGCCACTCTTGACGAGCTCGGTAGCGATCCAAACCGACGAGTCCCGCTTTTTGCGGGCGACCTGCGACGGCGACTCGTGCATCCCGACCACCTGGGGCGCATGTCGAACCGTCACACGGGGGTCGGAGCAGCCGAGACGTTGCAGGTGGCCGGTCACCTGAGCCTCGTCGCCGACTAGGACGACCTCCAGGTCGAGCTCCTGCACGGCTGCCCAGGCACCTTCGACGGTCGGGGCCACGCCATGGTCCCCACCCATCGCATCTACGGCTATCTTCATGGCAGACGCTTTACGTTGGGCCTCTGTGGAACCCCACGGCTGTGAAGCCGTGGCGCCTCTTAAGAGCTTCGGTGGAAGCCGCCGAAGCGGTTCGCGACTAGCTTACCGTCCTGAGCCCCGTCGAAGGGCACCCGTCTCACATTCCCTCATGGCTAGACAGCCACGGCGTCCGCCTCCGCGAAAGCTTCGGCGGACAAGTCTTGCGAAGGCGGGTGAGCGAGAGTGCCGGAAGCGACACGAACGCGAGACGAATTTCGACCCAGTTGTTGTCAGGACCTGACGCAGGAAACCGTTCCAACGGTCTCGAACCTGCGGCGCCAACACTTCCGAATCAGGACTCTTCGACCGCAATAACCGCCCGGCCCTTATAGGTACCGCAATTGAGGCAGGTGTAATGAGGGAGCTTGGGCTCGTGGCACTGCGGACAGACAGAAAGGCCGGGCGCCCTGAGCTTTTTGTGCGTGCGACGCTTGTCTCTACGGGATTTCGAGTTTTTATGTTTCGGATTGGCCATATTCTCTCCTTCACGACTGCAGCCACAGAGGCTGTCGACCGCGGGCTAGCAGGATGTTGAAAAAGGTCCCCAGCCGCGTTCTCGCATCGCTCGAGGCCTCAATGTACCGAAAAAAAGTACGCCTGAGGCCTCTCGCTCGCCAGGTACCCGCCTTGCGGGTGCTGCTGGAAGCCTTTTTGAACATCCTGCCCGGAATTCTCACTCAGTGACAGCTCTAGAATTTCCTTTGCGCTCCCCAGGGCGCAGAAACGGTTTTTGAACAGCCTGCTAGGTTGAGTTGCCGTCGTGCGGCCAGCGCTGCCGCAGGACCGCAAACGGATTCGGCGGGCGTGCTTCTGCGCATCCGCACTGGACGACGTTTCGGTCTTCTCCACAGACCGGACACAAGCCCCGGCAGTCCTGATGGCAGAGCGGCTGCATCGGGTTCGCGAGGATCACTTGCTCCCGGAGCATCGGGCCGAGATCGAGGTCCTCACCGGCATAGGAGTAACCCTCCCCCTCCGGCGACGGCGCCGCCTCCTCCGGCTTGTCTTGGGCCTGCCGGTCTCCCGCGCGCGACCGCCCCGTCACCTCAGGCTTGCTCGCCCGGTACTCCACGCGAAAGGCGATCCGGCACGTGTCGTCATAGTGCTTGAGACAGCGGACGCATTCCCTGACAAACGTGCCCGTCACGACCCCGCTGACCAAAACCTCGTTTCCGGCGGGAATCACCTCGGCCTGCACGAGGAGCTGGTCGCGCACCTTGGAATCGGTCGTGGCGAGATTGAGCCGCTCGGCGTCCACCTCGCAATCCAAGCTGACGCCGCCCGACGGCACGTCGGGGACGTGGAGGGTCAAGCTGTCACGCTCCGCCATGATGGGCTGCCTCATCAATCTCCAGGTGCCGATCGATCCCGAGCTCGGCGTCACCTCTCTTCAGCGAATGCCAGCATCGCGATCGTACGGGCCCGCTTGATGGCGACGGTCAGCTCGCGCTGATGCCCCATACAGTTGCCCGAGATCCTCCTGGGAACAATGCGCCCGCGCTCGGTCAGAAAATTCCTCAAAAGGCCGACGTCCTTGAAATCGATCCCTGTCTTGTCCTGGCAGAACCGACATTGGCGTCTGCGCTGTAATCCTCGTCCTCGATCCACTCGCGTCCTCCGTTTCGTGCCCTTACTGGTGCAAGTCCTCTTCGTATCCCGCGTCATCCGTCACGGCCGGCTCGCCCCCCCCGCCACCGCCGCCGCCATCCTGCCGCTTCGGCAGGAAGGTGACGGTCTGCGCGACGACCTCGTGCTTGCTGCGCTTCTGCCCGTCTTCTGTTTCCCACCGCCGTTGCTGCAGGCGGCCGTCCACGATGACGCCGTTGCCTTTGCTGAGATACTGGCCGCAGTTTTCCGCCTGTTTGCCGAAGACCACGATATCGATATAGCAGACTTCCTCCTTCAGGTCACTCGCTTGCCGAAATCGGCGATTCACCGCGAGCCCAAAGCTGGTCACCGGCGTCCCGCTGGGCGTGTAACGCAGTTCCGGATTCTTGGTCAGATTCCCGATAAGAATGACTTTGTTAAACCCCGTCACCGCTCGGCTCCTGTGCCTCCGCCGCCGGCCGTGATGCGCCCTCGTCCTCCAGCTTGATGGTCATAAACTTGATTACGGCGTCCTCGATTCGATAGGAGCGCTCGAGCTCCGCGACACTCTCACCCGGCGAGGTGAAGTTGAAGTAGATGTAGGTTCCCTTGCGCTCCCGCCTGACTTCGTAGGCCAGCCTCTTTTTGCCCCAATTCTCTTGCTTGACGACGCTCGCCCCTGTTCGCTGCAGGACGCCCTTGACCTTTTCCACGACCTTTTCGGTTTCTTCGTCGGTGAGGCTGGGGCGGACGATAAAGATAGACTCGTACTGCGGCATGGATCCTCCTCTCGGCCAAAGGCCCCAGGGCACGCCTGGAGCGAGGGATTGGGCTACCGGATGAAGCGTGCGGACGGTACCATAGGCACGCGCGGGGTGTCAACGAAACGGCCCCATTGGGTAAGGACTAGCGGGGCTAGGGGGAAACGGCGAGGGGGTCTGCGCTAATGGGAATGACGCGGATCAATCCTGTCGTTGCTCGAGCCTATGGCCCATCGCCCATTGCCTGCTCTTTCACGTTGAAGCGATTCATGGCCGCCTCGACGCCCTCGGTGAGGAGGCTCTCCAGCGCCGACACGCAGCGCTCCAGGGTGGCGTCCAGGACCTGCAGCTCGTCGGGGAAAAATGAAGAAAGCACATAGTCGGCCGGATCCTGCTCCGGAGGGGAGCTTCCGATTCCGACCTTCAGACGGCAGAACGCGTCTGATTCTATAGAGGTGAGAATGGACAGGACGCCCCGATGGCCCCCGGCGCCCCCGTGCTGCTTAATTCGAATCCGTCCCAGCGGGAGGTCCAGATCATCGTGGACAACGACCAGGTCTTCCCCACTGGAGCCGGCTTGCTCGAGCAGGGCCTTGACCGCGGGTCCGCTTTGGTTCATCCACGCCAGGTCGATGGCCAGCAGAACCTCGACGTCCCCGACCCGACCCCTGCCCCAGCGGGCGTCGCCTGAGGGCCGCCATCTGAAGGACCAGCGCTCCGCCGCCTTCAACAGGACCGAGGCCCCGACGTTGTGCCGTGTCACCGCGTACCTGACTCCGGGATTGCCGAGTCCGACAATCAGGCGCAAGGCTACTTCTTCTTTTCTTCCTTAACTTCTTTGCCTTCCTTTTTCTCAGCCTTTGCTTCCTTCTTTTCACCCTTCGCCTCGGCAGCCGGAGCCGCTGCACCTTTCTCCGCAGTCTCAAGGCCTTCCTTTTCTTCCTCCTTGCCGATCACCTCGGGCCCCTCGCCCTCCTCGGCCACCGCGCCGCTGGTCAGGAGCGCTTCAAGTTTCTCCTCCGACATCGGCGCCGCGACGCTCACGACCATCTGCTCCGCTTCCTCCAAAAGTTTGACGCCTTCGGGGACGCGCAGCTCCTTGACGTGAATGCCCTGTCCGATCATGAGGGACGAGGCGTCTACGTCGATCGAATCGGGAATCGAGCCGGGCAAACACTCCACCTCGAGCTCCCGGAGATTGTGGTGCAGCAGCCCGCCCTCCTTGACACCGGCAGGCGTGCCACCGACCACGTGAACGGGAACCTTGACATGAATCGCCTTGGTCATGGAGACTTCGAACAGATCGACGTGCAGCAGCTTGCCGTCCACGGGATCGACTTGAAAATCGCGCAGCAGCGCCGTGACGGACTTCTTCTTGGACTGGCCCTCGATGTTCAGTGAGATCAGCGCCGTGCTCCCCGCAGGTGACCGAAGCATTTTAATGAGAGGCGTGGGATCAAGGCTGAGCATGGTGCAGTCACCCTGCCCGTACAGGACGCCCGGCACACGACCGCCGCGTCGCAGCTGACGCGCCACGCCCTTGCCGGCGCTGTCTCTTACTTCAACTGTCAGTTCGAACTTCATCGCTCCCCCCTCGTCACCCCGCGTGCCGCGGGGCGTCTTGCCTTAAAAAACTGTGTTGATGTTACGCAAACAACGAGCTGACGGACTCCTCTCCATGGATCCGCGAGATCGCTTCCCCGAGCAACGGCGCCACCGAGAGAACCCGCAGCTTGGGGCATGTCTTTTCCTTCCCGTTCAAGGGGATTGTGTTCGTGACCACTACCTCGTCCAGGCAGGACTGCTGGAGCCGCTCTAAGGCCGGCCCCGACAGCACGGCATGGGTGCAGCCGGCCCAGACTCGTCGCGCACCCTTGTCCTTGCAAGCTTGTGCGGCCTGGATGATGGTCCCGGCGGTATCGATCATATCGTCCAGTAACAAAGCATCCCGTCCGTCGACATCGCCGATGATGTTCATAATCTGGGCGTTGTTCGGGCCTTCCCGTCGCTTGTCAATGATCGCCAGGTTGGCCTGGAGCCGCTTGGCAAAGGCCCGGGCCCGCTCGACGCCGCCGGCGTCCGGCGAGACCACGACCGGGTGGCTCCCGGACTTCTTCGAGATGTAATCCAACAGGACCGGGAGCGCGTAGAGATGGTCGACCGGAAGGTTAAAAAAGCCCTGAATCTGCCCTGCGTGAAGATCCATCGTCAGGACCCGGTTGGCCCCCGCTGTTGCGATCAGGTCGGCGACCAGTTTCGCCGTGATCGGCACCCGCGGTTCGTCCTTTCGGTCCTGGCGCGCGTACCCGAAGTAGGGCAGCACCGCCGTGATGCGATGGGCGGACGAGCGCTTGAGCGCATCCATCAAAATCAGCAGCTCCATCAAGGAGTCATTGACCGGGGTGCAGCAGGACTGCATTAGAAAGACGTCTGCGCCGCGCACGTTTTCCTCAATCTTCACGCGAATTTCGCCGTCGCTGAAGGCAGAGACCGTGGCGTCCCCGAGGGGAATGTTGAGGTAATCACAGATCTCGCGCGCGAGCGCACGGTTCGAGTTCCCTGTAAACAGCTTCAGGTCTTCCTTGGGCATGGTACTCTCGGTAAAATGGAGGGTTAGACCGCGGCGCTGGGGATCACCGGCCGAACGCCCGACCCGAGGACACGGCAAGTCGGCTGACCCGCCGGCTCACCTGATGAGTGGCACGGCCAAGCCAGAAACAATATCGAAACGGGTCGTGATTGTCAACAAACCGTGACCGGTGCCGACGGATTGTTCCACGTGCACCGGAGCGACTCGGAGGACGCGCGACCGGCCGCGATCCAGTGGCCTTGGTCGTCAAGCGAGACACGGGCGCGCGCCATCTCGCGTTCGGTCTTGAACAGACCGAAGACTGTCGATCCGCTGCCCGACAGGAGCGCCACCTCGGCTCCCGCCGACCGCAGCCGGGACTTGATCTCGCGGAAGGCTGGATACGTGGGGTCCAGTGCCGCTTCAAAGTCATTCTCCATCAGGGGAATAATGTCCCCCCACCGCACCTCGCCGCTCTCACCGAGCGCGCGGAGCCGCTCTGGAAGAGGGGGCTCGGCTTGTCGGGACTCGGCCAGACGACCAAAGGCCCACCGGGTCTGGATTTGGAAGGGTGGCCGCACGAGGAGCACCCACCGCTCTCCGATGAGCCGGACCGGCTTCACGGACTCGCCCCGTCCCGTAACGATCGCGGCGGGCGCGTGGAAAAAAAATGGTACATCGCTGCCGAGCCTCTCGCCCAGGGCCTGCATCTCGTGAAGGGTCACACCCAGTTGGAGCAGCTCGTTCACGGCCAGGAGGGTCGCGGCGGCATCGCTGCTGCCCCCACCCAGGCCACCGCCCAGCGGGAGAACCTTTCGCAAATGGATCTCGAGACCGACTGACCGCGTGGCCCGGTCCAGCATGAGCCGGGCCGCGCGCGTCACCAGGTTGCGCTCGTCCGTCGGCAAGGCCGCGCCGTCCACGCGCACGCGAAGGTCCTTGCGATCGCGCTTCAGGCGGCAGACGAGCTCGTCCGCCACCTCGACGGTCTGCATCAGCGACCACAGATTGTGGTAGCCGTCCTGACGACGGTCGAGGATCTTGAGGATGAGATTGATCTTGGCGGGCGCGTGGATTCGGACTGCGTGTTGGGTCGGCCGCCGGGGCTTCTCGCTTCCGCTAATCGCGTCCTCCCTTGATGGCGTACTTCTCGAGGCGATACCGGAAGGATCGCGTATTCAGGTGAAGAAGTCTAGCGGCTTTTTTCTTCACCCACTTCGCACGCTCAAGGGCTTTCAGCAGAAGCTCTTTCTCGATGTTGTTGATGTAATTTTCCAGATCCAGCCCCTCCGCCGGGAGGTCGGAGGAATAGGGTTGCGGCGCGCCGGGTCGGTGCAGCCACCCCCGCACGTCCTCGTCCGTGATGGGCGCGCCCGTGTAGAACGCCACGACCCGCTCGATGAGGTTTTCGAGCTCACGGACGTTGCCGCGCCATTCGTGCGCTTGCAGGATCCGCATGGACTCGGGGGCCAGAACAGGGACCTGTCGCCCGCTCTCGCGCGAGAGCTGCTCCAGGAAGTGCTGCGTCAAGAGAGGGATGTCCCCGGTCCGTTCGCGGAGCGGCGGCAGCCGGATCGGGATGACGTCGAGGCGGTAATACAGGTCCTCACGGAACGTCCCGTCCGCCACGGCGCGCTCGAGGTCCCGGTTCGTGGCGGCGATGATCCGCACGTCAACCTTCACGTCCTGGTTGCCGCCCACGCGACGGAACTCCCGCTCCTGGATGACCCGTAGGAGCTTGACCTGTGTCGCCAGCGTCGTCTCGCCGATCTCGTCCAGGAAAACCGTTCCCCCGTTGGCGACTTCGAACAGGCCCGCCTTGTTGGCCACGGCGCCGGTGAAGGAGCCCTTCATGTGGCCGAACAGCTCGCTTTCCAACAGCGTTTCCGGCAGCGCGCTGCAGTTGACGGTGACGAAGGGCTGCTGACTGCGTGCGCTGTGAAAGTGGATCGCGCGTGCGATCAACTCCTTGCCGGTCCCGCTCTCACCACAGACCAGCACGTTGCTCCGCGTATCGGCCACCTTTCGCACGACGTCGAACACTTTCTGCATGGCCTCGCTCTGCCCGATGATTCGCGCGAAGGAGGAGTGGCTCGCCATCTCCCGCTTGAGCAGGACATTCTCGCTGGACAACCTGCGCTTCTCCAGCGCGTTCTTCACGATGAGCTGCACCTCGTCCACCTGGAAAGGCTTGGTCAGGAAGTCGTACGCCCCCTGCTTCATGGCCTCCACCGCCGACTCAGTCGACGCAAAGGCCGTCACCACCAGCACCATGGTCTCCGGAGACGCGGCCTTGACAGCTTTCAACACGTCGAGCCCGCTCCCCTTCGGCATCTTGAGGTCGGTAATGACCAGGTCGAAGATCTCCTTGTTGATCTCCCCGATGGCCTCTTCGGCATCGGTGGCGATCGTGACACCATAGCCCGCCCGCTTGAGCATGATGCTCAAGACATCCCGCATACTGCGCTCGTCATCGACAATCAGGATCTTTTCCACGGTTCCCTTCCTTCGTGCGCGTGGAGAGGTTCACCCGAGGGCGACTTGGGCAGGCAGATCACGAAGCGAGTACCCTGCCCTTCCTGACTCTCGACCCGGATCCAGCCTCCGTGCAGATCGACGATGCGATCGATGGCCGCGAGCCCCAATCCGGATCCTTCGCGCTTGGTCGTGAAAAACGGCAGGAAGATCTTCTCCAGATGCTCCTTCTTGATGCCCTCGCCCGTATCCTGAAAGATGACCTCGATGAGCTCGCCTTTGCGTCCGGCGATCCCGACCTGGCGCCGATTCGTCGCGATTGTCAGCTCGCCGCCGCGCGGCATGGCCTGAAAGGCGTTGGTGGCCAGATTCCAGAACACCTGTTTCAACTGGTCCGGATCCACCTGTGCCATCAGGGTGCCTTCGCAGAGCGCAGTGTGGATCTGCAGACCCGTTCGCTTGCTCGCCTCGTGCTGGATCAGTGCGACGTTCTCTTTGATGAGACCGTTCAGATCACATTCCTTCAGGTTGAGCGCCGACGGCCTCGCGTACTGCAGGAATTCCTTGATGATGCCGTCGAGCCGCGTCGCCTCACGAATGGCAATGTCCATCAGCTGGCGATTGGTCTCCTCGATCGGCACGTCCTTGCGCAGCATCTGCATGGCCCCGACCAGCGCGCCCAGCGGGTTACGTATCTCGTGCGCCATCCCCGCCGACATTTCGCCCAGCGTCGCCAGCCATTGGCGGCGCCGCATCTCCTCCTCCATGTCCCGGATCTGGGTCAGATCCTTGAACACCCCGACGAGACCCGTTTTTGCCCCGTTCTCCTCCAACGCCGAAAGCGAGATGCCGAGCACCAGGCGGCTCCCGTCTGCCCGCTTGCACTCGACCTCGAACCGGTCCCCTCCCTTGGGCAGAATCTCCTGGACCGTGCCACCTCTCTGGCAGTTGAAAATGTCGCCCCAGGCCCTGCCATATACCTGATCGAAGCTGTGGCCGGTGGCCTCCTGCGCCGCGCGATTGAATGAGGTGATCAGGCCGCTTGCATCAGTGGTGAACACGCCGCTGCCGATGCTCTGCACGATGTTCTCGTGAAACGCCTGAAGGTTCGTGAGCCCGCGCTCCTTCTCAAGGAGTGATTCGTCTGCGTGCCGGAGCTGATCCGCGAGCACGCCGCTCAAAAAGCCGACCAGCACGAACGCCAGCCCGTGCACGCCGAAAATCTGCAACGTCTCGGGCATGGACAAGCGCGTGCGCGGGATCCAGTCGATCGACTCCATGATGCCTAACAGCTGCACACCGGCCACGGCGCCGAACAAGAAGACGGCCGCCGCCCCGGTCGCCAGGCCGATCCGCTGCCGGGGCACCAGGCAGGCGAGACAGACGGTGATCACGTAGAGCACCGAGAATGGGCTTTCCACTGCTCCGGTCATAGTCACCAAGACGGTCTCAAGCAGTAAGTCAATGCCAATCTGCACATGGGCGAACATCGTGAGTGCCCACCGGCCCTCCAAGTACCGATCGATCGCGGCGTATCCGATCGTGATGGCATAGGTCGCGGCGATGAGCGCATAGAAAAAATTGACCAGCTCCCCTTTGGTCGTGTGGATCGCGATCGACAGCCCAAGCAAGAGCGTGACCACGACGACCCGCAACCCCATTAACCAATACAGCCGGCTTCTGAGGTTGCCCATGGAATCTTCGAGTGTCACCGTGCCGTCCAGACTCGCTCACCCGTTCTTTCCACCTTGTTGTTGTCGTCAGTTGACGGCGGACGCCATTTTAAAGATCGGCAGATACATGGCGATCACGATGAAACCGATCACGACCCCCAAGAACACCATCATCATCGGCTCGAGCATCGAGGTCAGCGTCGCAACCTGGGCATCAACCTCGTCCTCGTAAAAGTCCGCGATCTTGCCGAGCATCTGGTCGAGCGCGCCCGTCGTCTCACCGACCGCGATCATGTGAGTGACCATCTTCGGGAAGATGTTGCTTTTGGCCAGAGGCTCTGCGATCGTTTTTCCGCCGCTGATGCTGACCCTCGCTTCCATGACCGAATTCTCGATGACCTTGTTGCCAGCGGTCTTGGCGCAGATGCTCAACCCGTCCAGCAGCGGCACGCCGCTGGTGATCAGCGTGCCCAAGGTTCTGGTGAACTGGGCGACGGCCGTCTTCCGGATCAGGTCGCCGACCACCGGAGTCTTCAAGAACATCTTGTCCATGAGAAGGCGGCCGCCGGCAGTCCCATAGTAGGTCTTGATCCCAAACCCCAACAAGCCGCCACCAATGATCATATGAAGGATATAGGCCTGCACGAAATCGCTGGCATCGATCACGATCTGGGTCGGGGTTGGAAGCCCCACTTTTCCTCCGGACATGTCCATGAACATCTGCGCGAAGGTGGGAATAACCCAGATCATCAAGACCGTAATCACAACCAGCGAGACCCCCAAGATTACGCCGGGGTAGACCATGGCCGACTTGATCGCGGCCTTCAGCTTCATGGCCTTTTCGATGTGCTTGGAAAGCCGATTCAGGATGGTGTCCAATAGACCGCCAACCTCGCCGGCGTGGATCATGTTCACGTACAGGTCGTCAAAGACCTTCGGGTGCTTGCGAAGGGCGTCGGCGAAGGTCGAGCCGCCCTCCACCGAGAGCTTGACATCAGTCAGGGTTTTGCGAAGGGTCTTGTTTTCGGACTGGCCCCCCAGAATGTCCAGGCACTGAATGAGGGGCAGGCCGGCATTGATCATGGTGCCAAACTGCCGGGTGAAGATGACGATGTCTTTGTCGGTGACGCCGCCGCCACCGATCTCCATATCCCAGATGCTCTCACCGCTCCCACCCTTCTCCTCGATGCTGGTGACGACGACGTTCTGCTTGCGCAGGCGCTCAACCGCATCCTCGCGGCTCCTGGCGGAGACTTCGCCCTTCCTGACCGCGCCTTGTTTCGTGCGCCCGACGTACGCAAACGTGCCCATACTCCTCCTTAATCCCGACGAGGCGGCCGCGTCGCCCGGCACGCGCTCAGAGCCGAATCGCCGCCCGTGTTCAACCTGTCACGGGACGTCCGGATCACGACTGGGACAGGGGCCGAGCCGGCTCTACGGCACGTACGGTGGAAGCGGCACCGGGACCCGACGGGCGGACCGGCCGTCAGGAAGGCGAACCCTTCCACCTTGCTTCGGTCACTTTCGAGATGACGCCATCGACTCCCTGGACAGACGAATCGCGGGCTTTAGGAACAGAAAACGACTAGAGAAAGTCTAGGGGAGGTCCCCCATTTTGTCAAATGAGGCAATCACCGATCTATGCAGAATTATTGATAATTCTTGAATCTGGCGGGTCTGGAGAGGGTCTCAGGGCTGACTGGAGCCCAGGTGGCCGAAGCCGCGGTACAGATAATGGAACCCGGAGCAGAGGGTGAGGAGGACCGCGGCGTAGAGCAGGGGGTGCAACAGCTCAAGCTCGATGCCACGCCACGAAAAAAACACCACCAGGATCAAGTACATGAGCTGGAAGACCGTGGTGGACTTGCCCAGCAGCGTGGGCGCGATCTCGACGCGCGCGTCGGTGATATGGGCCAGGAGGGTTCCCGCCATGAGGATCAGGTCCCGGCTCACGACAATGATCGCCGCCCACAGGGGTATTAGGTGCAGGATCGCCAGTGTCACGAAGCCGGAGGAGAGGAGCAGCTTGTCCGCTAGGGGATCGAGGATCGCACCCAGTCGCGTCCGCTGGTTTGCCAGGCGGGCGACAATGCCGTCCAGGCCGTCGGTGATCCCCGCCAGAACGAGCACCCCGAGCCCATATCCGTATTGCCCGTATACGAGCAGGCCGACGAAGACCGGGATCAGCAGAATCCGGACCACCGTCAAACTGTTCGGGAGGTTCATGGACTCGCGGGCCGTGAGCATCGTGCGTGGGCTGGTCTCTCGTGAAGGGCTGCGCATCATAAAAAGTCGTGCTCGCGCCTGTCAACTGACGTTGCACTCCCGCTCACGCCGCACTATAATTCAGCGGGCGCGTTGATTTCGAGAGACGAGAGCACCATGAGCACGTTACCGCTTTCAATGAAAAAAGAGGGTCTGGTCGAGCGGCACCAGCTCGAAGGCAACGACCCGAGCGACCGCTACTTCAGTCGCGCCATCATGGTCAACCGGACCTCCGACGGATACCTCGCGCGGGTCACCTACGAAGCCTTGAGCGTGGAAGGGCAGACTCACACCTCAGTGTCGGCCGCCGTCAAAAGCCTGGTGGAAAAGCTGCTGGAGCTCGGATTTCGCCGGCTGCGGACCAGGCCGAACTTCAAAGGTCGTCGCTATCTGGCCGAAAAGGAAACGTGGGTCGAGTATCCGGATCCCCGTTGATCCGGTCGCCTGACGTTCCCCCCCCCGCCATTCACGCCACCACCTCCTCGCTGAACCTCCCAGTCGCCGATCGGGAGATCCCCTTACTTGTCTATAAAGGTTTCGTAGATCAAGTCGTGGATACGCGGGCGAAACTCCTTGATGGCGTCGTTGTCTCGCGACGGGTGGACCCGATTCGAGAGCAGGACCACTTCGAGCTCGCAGTCGGGATCAACCCAGAGGGACGTCCCGGTGAACCCCAGATGCCCGAAGGACCGGTCGGAGAATCGTCGCCCGGAGGAGGAGGGGGACGACGGGGTATCCCATCCGAGCGCCCAGCTCGATCCGGGGACGTCAGCCCGCGTCACAAATCGCCGGACCAAATCCGAGCGGAGTGACGACTGGCGGCCCATATAGCCCGCCAGCCAGTGTCGGGAGATGGCCAGGACCGCAGCCGCGTCACCGAAGAGCCCCGCATGGCCGGCGACCCCACCCATCGCATAGGCATTCTCGTCGTGCACCTCGCCGCGCAACAGACGCTTGCGCCACGAATCCTGCTCGGTCGGGGCGATCACCCCGCCTTTCGTTCCCCACGCCTCATCGGAGGAGACTCCTCCCGTGGTCGGTCTAAAGGCCATCGGGCACGCGCCCATAGGTGAGAAGAGGCGCGTGTGGCAGTAGTCGTCCAAGGGCTTGGCCGCACGCGCCTCAACAACCAGTCCCAGCAGCATGAACCCCAAATCACTGTACCGGCTCTCCGCACCGACGGGGTACGCCGGAGGCTGACCGGCTATGTAGCCCACCACGGCCTCACGCGCGGCCCGGCTCCCCAGGAACCCGGGTTCCCGTCTGTCGCGGTCGGCCACCCACTTATAATAGGGAAGCCAAGCCGGCAGGCCTGCGCTGTGGCTCAATAGCTGAGCGATGGTGGCCACGCCGGTGGCATGGCCTTCCAGAGCCGGGAGAATTGCACGGACCGGTGTGTCCAGGTCGAGCGCTCCGTCTTGGACGAGACACAGCACCGCGCCGGCGGTCGCCAAAGGCTTGGTCAGCGAGGCCAGATCATAGATAGTAGTCAGCGAAGCCGTCTCGGTGCCGGGAACCGTGGCAGCCAGACCGGCGGCTCCGGCGTACACCACGGTCCCCGCAACCCGTGCCATGAGCACCGCGCCAGGAAACACGCGCCGCTCCACTGCACGGTGCAGCGTTCGGTCGATGGACTCGGATGACGACATGGTGGTCGAGGGGCGCGGACGGGATCGCCCGCGCAAGCTAGCCCGGGTTATTCATGACCCTTCGTTGCGAAATCGCGAAGTCGCATTGCGAGCCGGGCGCGCGGAGCCGCGAAGGAGGGAGGCGTATTCCCTGCAGTACGTCGACCGACTGAGCGGCGAGCCCGCCCGCCTGGCCGCCGGGAAAGCGCGGTCAGGCTTGGCGCAGCAGCGAATTCGCGATTGCAGCAGAAGGGTCATGGAAAACCCGGGCTAGGCAGGGGGGCCACGCCGGGCGGACGCGGTCAGGCGATCCGCTTGGCGTGGTCGGTGGAGTCGGTCTGCTCGGTGCCGACAGTCTCTTCCTCCACCTCGAGGAGGCGTTCAAAGGTCCGCAGCGTCGAGCGCAGGCGTTCGACCATCACCAGCCGTTGCTTTCGAAGGTCGGTCAGCTCGCGATGGGTATTGACCAGCTCCGCCCTGGCCTCCCGGACCATCTCCGAGGCCCTCAGCTCGGCCTCTTTGACGATCAGCTCCGCGTCTCGATGCGCAGACTGTTTCAGGTCCTCCCCAACCGCCTGCGCCGACACCAACGTGTTTGCCAGGGTCGCTTCCGCCTTCTTGACCTCGGACAGTTGCCGCTCGACCGTGCCCAGCTTGTCTCGAAGGTCGGCATTTTCACGATTGAGCGACTCGACCGTTTGTGCCAGATCCTCGAGGAACCGATCGACGTCTTCCCGGTCATAGCCCCGCATACGAACCTTGAACACCATCTGTTGAATCTCAAGTGGCGTAATTCTCATAGTGGGCCCCTTCTGCTGTAAATCAATGCAGGCGAATAGCCAGTTCTTGAAGTGACTGCACGACCGCAATTCTCATGAATATGATGATGCCGATGGCGATCAACGGCGACAGGTCGATCCCCATCCGCCACCCCATGAAGCGTCGAATAGGAGCCAGGGCCGGCTCGGTGGCGCGATCGAGAAACTGAACGATCGGGTTCCAGGGATCCGGGTTGACCCAGGAGATCAGCGCCCTGATGATGATGATCCACATGTAAATCGTCAGCAGCCAGTCCGCGACCGTCGCGAGACCGAGCAAGATATTCCCGGCTACGAACATGGCCTTCCCAGAGCCTTGGACCTTTCGGTGGCCGCTTCCACGGCTTTGATGAGCACCGCTCGCAAGCCACCCTTCTCGAGCTCATGCAAGCCCGCGATCGTCGTGCCCCCCGGCGAGGCCACCCGGTCCTTGAGATCGCCGGGATGCTCGCCCGTTTCGATCCACATCTTTGCGGCCCCCGCCAGGGTCTGAGCCGCCAGCGTCACCGCGGTTTCGCGTGGAAGCCCCATCTTCACGCCACCGTCGGCCAGCGCCTCGATCATCAGAAAGGCGTAGGCCGGGCCGCTGCCGCTCAGTCCGGTGACCGCATCCATCAGGGATTCGCTCACCACGACCACCCGCCCGACTGCCTCCAGCAAGCGGCGGGCCAGTTGCGCGTCCTCCTCCGAGACGGTTGGACCCACGGCCAAGGCGGAAACGCCCGCCCGTAGCAGGGCCGGAGCGTTGGGCATGACCCGGATGAGCCGTGCGTCGGACTTCAGACGCTCCGCAATCTGCCGCAAGGGCACACCCGCGGCGATCGAAACGACCAGCTTGCCGGCCAGCGCCGCGGCGAGGTCGTCGACGACGGCGGGTAGCGCTTGCGGCTTGACCGCCAGGATCACGACGTCCGCCCAGGCCGCCGCCTCCCGATTGTCGCTTCCGACGCTGATGCCATACCGGCGACCAACCAGATCGCGTCGTTCGGTGCTCGGGTCCGTGGCACGTAGCCGGCTCGAGGTGAGCAGCCCGGACTCCAGGAAGCCACCGATCAGCGCCTCCGCCATCTGCCCCGCCCCGATCAGAGCCACGTTTCTCGCGATCGTTACATCAGGCATCCCGTGCTCCAAAGATCGCCTGGCCAATGCGGACCATGGTCGCGCCCTCCTCGACGGCAATCTCATAATCATGCGACATGCCCATGGACAACTCTTGTAGGGCCACACGCCGACAGGGAATTGCTCTGAGCGTTTGTGCGAGCTCGCGGAGCTGCCGGAAATAGGGCCGCGCTCGTTCCGGGTCTTCCGTGTAGGGCGGGATCGCCATCAACCCCTCAACCTTAAGGAACGGTAGGCCGTCCAGCGCGGGGACCACGTCCTTGATCCCAGCCGGATCGAATCCACCCTTGCTCGCCTCATGTGCCAGGTTGAGCTCGAGCAGGACCCTCTGCGGAATACCCCGGGATTTCGCGCGTCGGTCGATCTCCTCCGCCAGGGAATGGCTGTCCACCGAGTGGATGACCTCGAAAGACTCGACCACCGATTTAATCTTCCGCCGCTGCAGCGTGCCGATGAAATGCCAATGAAGGGTGTCATATCGGGTGCTAAGCGCGGCGATCTTCGGCAAAGCCTCCTGCAGCCGGTTTTCCCCGATGTGGCGCGCGCCGGCTCCGACGGCCTCTTCGACCCGCTCCACAGACACGCCCTTGGTCACCACGAGCAATCCGACCGACGAAGGGTCCCGCCCGACCCGCTTAGCAGCGCGGGCGATGCCCTCACGCACTTGCTGCAGTCGCTCGGCAATGTCAGGCCGTTCATCGATTGCGCCCACCACGGCACCACCGGACCACTACCGCGCCGGGCCACGGGGCATTATCCCACGCCATGGCCCGCACTGCCAGGAAATGACCTCATTGTACTGGACGCCGCCGGTGATGTCAGGAGGCGGAGGCATCTCTGTTAGGAGGGGGAGCGACGCGACCGCCTATGCCCGCCCCCCAAGAGCATTATTCCGCTCACCATCGTGCCGTTTACCTGCCCCTCACGCCGATAGGAGTAGAACAAACCAGGGTGGCACATCGTGCACACACGCACGGCCCTGATCCGCCCCGCCTGCACGCCGTGGCGTTCGGCCTGCCGTCGGACCAACGCCCGCAAATCCAGCATGGCGCTGTCCGGACTGGTCGGCTCAACCACCTGACGCCACTCCGGGAACTGCTCCTGGAGCCGCGTCAGCACGGGAGTATCCACCTCATAACAGCACGGGCCGACCGAGGGACCGATGCCCACTTCCAAAGCCGCCGGCTCGCATCCGAACCGATCCCGCATCGTCTCGATGGCCCTCAGCACGATGCCGGCCACCGCGCCCCGCCAGCCGGCATGCACGGCGGCCACGACCCGCCGTCCGGGATCGTACAGCAGCAGCGGGACACAGTCAGCCGTCCGTACCGTGAGGAGCAGACCCGGTTGATCGGTGACGATCGCGTCCCAACCGCCCGGGAAGGCCTCCCCGTCCGCGACCGGGCGATCCAGGACCAGGACGTCCGTGCCGTGCACCTGCTTGACCGAAATGACCGTCAGGGGCCGTCGGCTGCGCGGCGACACGGCCTCGGTCCGGACGTGCCGATCCTCGCCCTCGAGGCAGGCCGCGGCTCCGTTGCTCGTTCCCGCGCCGCCGGCGTGAGGGCGCGGCCTGGTGCCGAAGAAATGACGAACGGGGCCCCGTCCACCCGCAAAGGCGGGGACCGTGATTGGCGGTCCATCCCCGAGGATGTCCGTCTCGGTCCCGATGAGGTGCGCCCGGCCCGTCATGGCTCAGTCCGACTGCTTCCTCAGAAAAGTTGGCACGTCCCACTCGTCCTCCGCGGTCAGGGTCAATCGCTCCTGCCCTTCCCGCTGATCGGTGAATCGGCGTAAAAACGTGGGGCGGTCCAGATCCTTCCGCGGGGCATCGCCCGCCAGCGCTTGCACAGCCGCCATGACCTGCTGGGAAGCGCGCCCCACACGGGTCACGGGCTTCTCGAGTAGCGCGGGCTTGGGAAGCGGCTCCTGCTCCTCGAACCCCGTCGCGATCACCGTGACCATTACGTCGTCGTCGAACCCCTGCTCCAGCACCTGTCCCACGATAATGTTTGCCTGGGGATCGGCCGCCTCCTTAATAATGGAGGCGGCTTCGTCGACCTCGTGGAGCGTCAGATTGGTCCCGCCGGTGATATTCAACAAGACTCCCTTGGCCCCCTCCACGCTGCCCTCCTCCAACAAGGGGCTCGAGATCGCCTTTTGGGCCGCCTCGATGGCGCGGTTGGTGCCCCGAGAGATTCCGACGCCCATCACGGCTCGGCCGGTGTAGGTCATGACCGTGCGGACGTCCGCAAAATCGACGTTGATGAATCCAGTCGTCGTGATCACGTCGGCGATCCCCTTGATCGCCTGCCGGAGCACGTCGTCCGCCACTGTAAAGGCCTCAAGCAGAGGCGTGGACCTGTCCACGATCCCCAGCAAGCGCTGGTTCGGAATCACCAGAAGGGTGTCGACATTCTTCCGCAATTCGCGAATGCCCTCCTCGGCCTGCGTCATGCGACGCCGCCCCTCGTACTCAAACGGTTTCGTCACCACTCCCACGGTGAGCGCGCCCGCCTCACGGGCGATCCCGGCCACCACCGGCGCGCCGCCCGTTCCCGTGCCGCCACCCATGCCGCCTGTCACGAAGACCATGTCAGAACCCTCCAGGGATTCGCGGATCTCGTCCTTGCTCTCGAGCGCGGCATCCTTGCCCACGTCCGGCTTGGACCCCGCCCCCAACCCGGAGGTGCGCACGGGTCCGAGCTGGAGCTTGAAGATGGCCTTCGACCGGTCGAGTGCTTGCACATCCGTGTTGGCCGCGATAAATTCGACGCGGCAAAGCCCGGCCTCGATCATCGTGTTAACCGCGTTGCAACCCGCGCCTCCGACGCCGAACACCTTGATTCGTACGGGCATGACATCATCTTCCTGAAACGAGAACATGGCGTTCCTCCTTCCGAGCCGTGTGATCGATTGAGCTCGTTCAGCCCGTTAATCCACTTTAATCCGTGAACCGTATGATCCTCGTTTCCCTTCCGAACGACCGGGCCGCTGAACAACCCTCCTCGTGCCCGTGGAAGCCAGAGGGCACCGATCGCCATTACCGCGTCTGCGTGCCATGCCGGATGTTCTAAAAGGCCGCCGGCAGCACCCGCAAGGCGGGTCTCCGGCGAGCGGGTGACCGTAGCGCGTTGCACGTGGTGGAGCAACGAGCCCCCCGACTAGCGGCCTTTTTCACCATCCTGCTAGAAGAAGTCGAACATCCACGCGCGCATGCGATCAAAGACCCGGCCGATCGGTCGACCGTGTCGGTACCCGGCGGTTTCCAGCTCTTCCGCATGACGCAAGGCGTGCAGGATCAACCCGACGCCAGTCGCGTGCATGGGGTTGCTGACGATGTCGCGCAGGCCGCCGATTCCGCCGGGCACGCCCCGCCGGACGGGGAGGTCCAGCACGCGCTCGGCCGCCTCGGGCATTTTGCTGAGGAGCGAGGTGCCGCCAGTGATCACCACCCCGCCCGCCAGCATGCCCTCGTACCCTGTCCGGACAATTTCCCGTTGCACCAGGTCGAACATCTCCTCCACCCGAGGCTCGATAATCTCGGCCAAGGTCTTGGTGGAGACGTTTCTCGGCAATCGCTCGCCGACACTGGGTACCTCCACACAGTCCTCCTCCTGAACGAGCTCCGCGAGCGCGACGCCGTGACGGATCTTGATCTTCTCGGCTTCGGCCTGTGGTGTCCGCAGACCGAACGCGATGTCCTTCGTGAGGTGTTGCCCGCCGATCGGGAGCACCGCCGTGTGCCGAATGCTGCCCTCCAGAAAAATCGCCAGGTCGGTGGTGCCACCCCCCAGATCGACCATCGCGACACCCAGTTCCCGCTCCTCCGGCGTGAGAACCGCTTCGCTGGATGCCAGCGGTTGCAGGACGATGTCCACCACGTCGAGCCCGGCCCGATTCACGCTCTTAATGATGTTCTGCGCCGACGTCACGGCTCCCGTGATGATATGCAGGCTGACCTCAAGGCGCGAGCCGAACATGCCGAGCGGATCGCGCACCCCGTCCTGGTCATCGACGATGAACTCTCGGGGGATGATGTGGAGGATGCGCCGATCCTGCGGCAGGATTGTGGCGGTCCGCGCCGTCTCGATGGTACGCTGAATGTCCTGCCAGGTGACCTCCTGCTTCTTCAGCGCCACGACCCCCTTGGAGTTCTCGCCGGAGATATGGCTGCCCGCGATCCCGGTGTAGACCGAGTTGATCTGGACCGCGGCCATGAGCTCGGCTTCCTCCACCGCCTTCTTGATGGACTCCACCGTGCTTTCGATGTTGACGACGACCCCTTTGCGCAGTCCTCGTGACGCGCTCGACCCGACCCCGACGATGTTCACGACGCTGTCCTCCGTGACCTCGGCCACAATCGCGCAAATCTTGGTCGTGCCGATGTCCAGCCCCACCAGGATATGGTCTCGTTTCGGCACTGCCGCCTACCCCCTTTCTCTGACGATCACTTTTTTGGGATACCGGAGATCAATCTCGCTCGCGGATGCGTCATGTCCCGCGCCAGCCGACACGTGAAGGGCCGGGCGGATCTTCCGGTAGAGGGCCCACTTCTCCCGAAAGGACGCGGAGCCGAACTCGAACCGAAGCCCGTTCACCGAGGCGACCAGGTTGGAAGGATTCCGGGCATCCACCTCGGGACGTCCGTCGAACACCTCTGTGACCAAGCGCGCTACCTCAATACCGGCGCGCACCGTGGTCCGCGACACCGCTTCGCCATGGATGAGCCGGTTCGGGTCGATCCCATGTAGCACCGGGAGCGAGAGATCCTCCGTCGGCCCCAAGACGGACAGGACATGCCCTTCGTGATCCACCAGCACGTCGAGCGATGCGCCCTTGACGATGGCAACCGGCTCACGCTCGACGACACGAACGGTCAGGCTGTGGAAGGGGATCCGCGTCAGCGTGGCGTCCTTGATCCAAGCATGCGACTTCAGGCCCTCGAGCGCCCGGCCAACCTCGAGTGAGAAGAGCGTTTCATTCGGACGCATCCGCATGTGCTCGATGACCTCGTCACGCGTCACCTGACTCGTCCCGGACACGGTGATATGGCGGATCTCGAACCACCTCGCCGCCGTCTGGCCGTACTCCCGGTAGGCCTCCGCCGCGCCCCATCCGAGAGCGGCAAACACGGTGAGCCAGAGGCAGACCCGCGCGCCGATCTTCCAGACACGACCTGCACGGCGGCGGGATCGTGTCCGGTGAGGTGCCCTCCCCGAACGAAGCCGTGTTGCGAGCATCTTCCGGGGGAGCCCGAATCGCCCTGAGGTACGACGGTGTGGCACATTCATCGCCAGGTACTCCTGTCCAACAGCGCTGTTATCATACACATCGGGGCTACGCGGTGCGCGCTCGTCGGAGCGCCGATTCCAGAATCCGCTCGGTCAACGAATCATAGTCGATGCCCGCCTTGGCCGCCGCCATCGGCAGGAGGCTCGTTTCGGTCATGCCGGGGACGGTGTTCACCTCAAGGACATAGGGACGCCCGCGAGGGGTCACGCGGAAGTCCACGCGCGCGGCCCCGTCGCACTCGAGAATGGAGAAGCAGCGGACGGCCAGGTGTTCGACCTGCTTCCGCAGCCGAGCCGGCAGGGGGGCAGGACACTTGTACTCCGACCGACCTTTCTCATACTTGGCGGCGAAGTCATAGAACCCGTCCGGCGCCACGATTTCGATCGTCGGCAAGGCCACCGGCTTGTGCGGCTCGCCGAGCACCGACACCGTCACCTCGTGCCCGGGGATGTAGGGCTCCACGAGGGCTTCGCTGTCGTAGTGATGCGCCAGCCGGAGGGCTGCCGCCCATTGCGCGGGTTTTCGCACAATCGAGATCCCAAAGGTGGATCCCTGGGTCGCCGGCTTGATTACCACCGGCCAGGCGGTGCCTCGGCGCGGCGGTCGTGCAGCCGCGGTGCCCTCATCGGTGCGCCTGATGACGCGCCCTTCGGGAACCGGAATACCGTGGTATCCCAGCAAGGCTTTGGCGGCATGCTTGTGCAGGGAGATGGCGCTGGCTCGTACGTTCGATCCCGTGTATGGAATCCCCATGATCTCCAGAAGACCCTGCATCGTCCCGTCCTCACCGCCCGGCCCGTGCAGGGCGATGAAGGCGATCTCGATTTTCCCGTTGCGGAGTTGTTCGGGTAGCCCGGCATCCACGTCGAGGGCCACGGCATCATAGCCGCGGCGCAACAGCGCCGCGTGGATCGCGGTACCCGACTTCAGCGAGATCTCGCGCTCAGCCGACTGGCCACCCATGAGCACTCCGATTCGACACCGCGTCAGTGGCATGCTCTCCTCGACGTCAGGCGGTAATTGGGTAAGTCGGTAAATGGGCAATTAGGAAGACATCCATCTCCTTCCGAATTACCCATTTACCGGGTTACCTAATTACGTGCTTTGAGATTCTCCCCGACGATTTTCAGCTCCAGTTGCAGACTCCTGCCCGTCCGTCGTTTCACGGCGCTCCGCACTTTCCGGATGAGCGACAAGGCATCCGCCGCCCGCGCCCCACCGAGGTTGACCACAAAATTGGCGTGCTTCGGCGACACCTGCGCATCCCCGACGCGCATGCCCTTCATACCTGCGTCCTCGACGAGCTTCCCCGCCGACACGTCCTCGAGGTTCTTGAAGACACAGCCCGCGTTGGGCATCGTCAGCGGTTGCGTGGCTTTGCGATAGTGCAAGTAGTCCTTGACCACCTTGCCGATCTGCTCCCGCGCGGCCGGCTTGAGTTGCACCCACACGCCCGCGATCACCCCCTTGGGAATCTTGGCGTGTCGGTATCCGAAGCAAAGGGCGGAGGCGGGATGGTCACCGATCACACCCCTGGGGCTCACCACACGCACCGCTTTCACCGCGCTTCTCATTTCACCCAGCCTCGTGCCCGCGTTCATGACGACACAGCCGGCGACCGTCCCAGGGATTCCCGCCGCCCACTCGAGTCCCGACAGCGCGCGCTTGATCGCATGTTGCATGAGGCTTGGCATCCCCACTCCAGCTTCCGCGTAGAGCACTCCGTCTCCCTCGTCGCTGATGCGGGTGAACTTGGAAAGGCAGACCACCACGCCGCGTATCCCTCCGTCCCGGACGAGCAGGTTGGTCCCGCCGACCACGAAGACGGGGCATCGTGCGCGACCCGCCTGTTTGAGCAACCGCACCAGGGCATCGAGATCCTTGGGCACGACCAACACGTCAGCGGGGCCGCCGATCCGAAATGAAGTGTAGTCGCGCAGCGGTGCATCGAACCGCACTTCCCCCGCCACACCGTCGACCACGCGGCGCAGGTCCCACTTCCGACTCGTCTTCCGTCGCATGATGGCTCCACCGCGCTCCCACGCCCCCGTTCACTCCTGGGGTGGTGCCTGATCCAACAACTCCAGCAACTCCTTGCCCGCCTTCCAGATGTCGCCGGCACCGAGCGTAATGACGAAATCCCCCGGACGCAGGACAGGATGGACCTGCGCCGCGAGGTCCTGCTTTCTCGCCACCCAGGTGACGGCCTGATGACCCGCGTCGCGCACGGTCGAGGCCAGACGCTCGCCGGACACGCCCGGGATCTCGTCCTCACCTGCTGGGTAGATCTCCGTGATGAACAGGATGTCGGCGAGATCGAAGGCGTGGGCGAAGTCCTCCAGCAAGTCACGGGTCCGCGTGTAGCGGTGCGGCTGAAACAGCACCACCACGCGTCGGTTCCAGCCCTGCTTGACCGCCGAGAGCGTCGCCCGGATCTCCGTCGGGTGATGACCGTAGTCGTCCATGATTGTGATGCCCGCGCGCTCGCCCCGCAGCTCGAACCGGCGCTCCACGCCCGAGAAGTTATTCAAGCCTTTCCGGATCAGGTCGACGGGGATCTCGAGCTCCAGACCGATGGCGATGGCGGCCAACGCGTTTGACACGTTGTGCAGGCCGGGAATCGCCAGCCGGAATGGCCCCAGGCTCTTGCCACGGAATTGCGCGCGGAACTCGGCTCCCCACTCCTTGAGCGCGATATCGGTCGCGCGAAAGTCAGGCGGTGGGCTCCCGTCGCCGTCGCCCAGACCGTAGGTCTGATAGCGCTTGACGATGTGGGGAAGCAGCGCGCAGATGCGCTGGTCATCCGCGCAGAGGACCGCCAGGCCGTAGAAAGGAATCCGATTGATGAAGTCAAGGAAGCTCCGCTCGAGCCGCTCCATCGTGCCGTAGAAATCGAGGTGCTCCCGGTCGATGTTTGTGACAGTCACGATCGAGGGTGAGAGGCGCAAAAACGATCCATCGCTCTCGTCCGCTTCGGCTACGAGGAAATCGCCGCGCCCCAAACGCGCATGGCTTCCCAGGGCTGTCACCTTGCCGCCGACCACGAACGTCGGGTCGAGCCCTCCCTGGGCGAGGACCACCGCGACCATGGAAGTGGTCGTCGTCTTCCCGTGCGCCCCGGCGATGGCGATCCCGTACTTGAGACGCATCAACTCGGCCAGCATCTCGGCCCGGGGAATGACGGGAATCAAGCGATCCCGCGCGGCGAGGACCTCCGGGTTCGTAAGGGACACCGCGGAGGACACGACCACGACCTGCGCCTCCCCAATGTTGGATTCCTGGTGGCCGAGGAAGATGCGGCCGCCCAGCTCCTCGAGCCGCTTCGTGGTTTCGGAGGGGCTGAGATCGGACCCCGTCACTTTGTACCCCAACGTGAGCAGGACCTCGGCGATCCCGCTCATGCCCGATCCGCCGATGCCAACCAGGTGGATGTGCTGAATTTTCCGAAACATGCTTACCTCATCAATCGGAAAAGGGTTCGCGGCATGAAGAAGACACTCACGTTGCAGGTTCCACGTGAGAGCCTGTAAGCCGGTCTCACACAGCACCTACAGCTTTCTTTTTCCTCTGCCACCTGACTTTTCACTTTTCACCCCCGACCTCTTTCTCTCAACGAGCTCGATACATTCGGTGACGATGACGCGTCCCGCGTCCGTGCGGCCGAGGCTCTGGCTCTTCTCGCTCATCTCTCTGAGCCGCTTCGGATCCGAGAGCAAAGCCGTGATCGTGGACGCCAGGCGCTCACCGGTGAGCTCACCCTGCGGGATGACGACCGCGGCGCCCGCTGTCTCCAGCACACGCGCGTTCTTCATTTGATGGTCATAGATCGCTTGCGGCAGCGGCACGAGCACCGCCGCTCGCCCGCAGGCGGTCAGCTCCGCCACGGTCATCGCGCCTGACCTCGAGACCACCAGCGCCGCCTGTCGTAGCCACCGCGGCAGGTCATATAAGAACGGCACCACCGTGGCCCGGTACCCGACCGATGCGTAGGCTTCCTGCACGCGCGGCTGATCCGCCTCCCCTGTCTGATGCACGATGGTCACGCGATCCTTGAGCGCCGCCAGTCGCGGGACGGCCTCGACGACCGCCTGATTGATCGCCCGAGCTCCCTGACTTCCACCGAAGATCAGCAGCAGAGGCCGTTCGGACCCGATCGGCTCGACGACCGCGGCCGCGGCCCCGACGAACTCCTCCCGGATGGGCGAGCCCACGACCCGCACCATCGACGAGCGCACGTGCGCCGCGGCCGACTCGAAGGCCAGAAAGACGCGGTCGGCGAGGGGGCTCAGCGCCTTGTTGGCCATCCCCGGATAGGCGTTCGGCTCGAGCAGCACACGCGCGGTCCGGAGGAGGCAGGCTGCGAGGACCACCGCCGGGCTTGTGTAGCCGCCGACCGAGATGACCAGATCCGCCTTGCGGCGCGACAACAGGTTGACCGACTGCCAGAGTCCCCGCGGGAGCGCAAGTAATCCCCGCAGCGCTCCCCACATGCCCACCCCCATGAAGGGCTGCGCGGAGATCAGCACGAGCGGAAACCCTTCGTGGGCGAGCACCTTGGTCTCGAGGCCACGGGAGGTGCCGACGAAGACGAGTTCCGTATCGGGACGCTGCCGGACGAATTCCCGGGCGAGAGCAATGGCCGGATACAGATGCCCCCCGGTCCCGCCCGCCGCAATCACCACGTGCATGGGCTGTCCGCCTCCCGTCACGCGAAGGGTCCATAGCCACCATGCTGACGACCCGCTCGACGGTCCCGCGAAATGCTGAGCAGGATCCCGACGCCGATCATGGTCACCACGAGCGACGAGCCTCCATAGCTGACCAGCGGCAAGGTCATGCCCTTGGTGGGCAGCAACCCGGTCGCCACGCCGGCATTGATGAGGGCCTGCAGGCCGATGAGAAGGGTGATTCCATGCGCCAGATGGCAGCCGAACGGGTGACGTGCGCGGTCCGCAATGCGAAATCCTCGGACCACCAGCAGCGCAAACAGGATCATGATCCCCGCCGTTCCGATCAGGCCAAGCTCCTCCCCCACGAGCGCGAGGACGAAGTCCGTGTGGGCTTCGGGCAGGAAGAACAGTTTCTGTTTGCTTTCGCCCAACCCGACCCCGAAGGAGCCGCCATTCCCGAAGGCCAGAAACGACTGCGTCACCTGGAATCCCGCATCCTGCGGGTCTTTCCACGGAGCAAGGAAAGTGAGCAGGCGTTGCCGCCGGTACTCGGAGGCCCAGACTGCGGCGGCCGCCACAGGCAAGGCCAGCAAAAGAAGGGCCAGGAGGTGGGTCATCCGAGCCCCGCCCAGGAACAGCAGCAGGATGGTCATTAGTCCAATGATGACAACGGTGCCCAAATCCGGCTGCTGCAGGATGAGCGCGCCGACGACACCCACCACCAGTAAGGGCGGCAAGAGCCCGGACCCAAAGGAGTCGAGCCTCCCTTCCTTTTTCGTTACGTAGGCCGCGAGGTACACCACCACGACCAGTTTCGCCATCTCCGCCGGCTGCACAGACAGGGGCCCCAGCTTGATCCACCGCCTGGCGCCTTTGACCATGGACCCGATCGAGGGCACGAGCACGAGAACGAGGAGGACGATCGTCAGGCCCAGCAGCGGCCACGCGAGCTTTTGCCACACCATGTAGTCCGTGCGGGAGGCCAGATGGAGAAGCAAGAATCCGACCACGAGCCAGGCCATCTGGCGCTTGAGGAAATAGATGGAGTCCTGAAACCGGTTGTCGGCAACCACCGCGCTCGCGCTGAACACCATCACCAGGCCGAACACCGCCAAAATTAGGATGATGGCCAGCACGAGCCCGTCGACCGATGCGTTTTTTCGCCTGCCCTGGGAAGACCAGGGCCACGACAGGGCCGCGGCGCTCGATCCCCCTCCCCGACGCGACATGCATGGCCTCCTCGATCTCAACGTAAGACGACGTGTTGTTTGGTATTTGGGTAAGTGGGTAATCAGGTAATTACGGACTCACCTCATTACCCAGTTACCCACTTACCTAGTTACCGGGCCCTACTCCGGTAGGGCCTTCACCAGAGCGGTAAACTGCCGCCCCCGGTCCTGATAGTCCGTGAACATGTCGAAGCTGGCGCAGGCCGGAGAGAGCAGCACCACGTCACCCGCTGCGGCGTGCTCGCCGGCCACCTCGACCGCCTCCGCGAGGGAGCGCACGTGCTGCACTCGATCGAACGGCTTCCACACCTGCTCGAGACGCGGGGCCGCCTCTCCGAGAAGAACCAGGAGCTTCACCCTTCGCATCACGGCGTCACGTAATGGTCGGAAGTCAGCACCCTTGTCGCGCCCGCCGGCGATGAGCACGATGGGAGCCTCGACGCTTTCCAGCGCTTTCAACGTGGCGTCGACATTCGTCGCCTTCGAGTCGTCGATGAACCGCACCCCGCGACGCTGTCGTACCGGCTGCATCGCGTGGTCCAAGCCGGTAAACGTACGGGCCACCTCGCGCACCGCCGAGGCGGCACATCCGGAGAGGCGGGCCAGTGTCGCGGCCGCCATCACGTTGGCGCGGTTGTGGATTCCAGCGGCAGCCACCTCGTCGACGCGACACAGGTCCTCCTCCGTATGGTGCAGCCTGATCCGAATCATCCTGTCTTTGAGATAGGCGCCACCGGACACCTCTGGCGCGAGCCCCTGCGTCAGGCTGAATCCCAGCAGCGAGGCGCGCGTCGTCCGACGAAGACTCCACGCCACGTCATCCTGATTGAGCAAGGCGTAATCGCCATCGTCTTGGTTCATGAAGATCCGCGCCTTGGCTGCCGTGTAGGCATCCACGCTTGGGTAGCGATCCATGTGGTCCCGCGAGATGTTCAAGACGGCGGCGACCCAGGGATGAAAGCGCGCAATCGTTTCGAGCTGAAAGCTGGAGACCTCGGTCACAACGAGCCGGTACGGACTCTCCTGCGCACCCTTTGCACGGGTTTGCAGATCGGCCAGCGCCGCCTCCGAGAGCGGCGTCCCCAGATTGCCCCCGACAAACGCGCGAATCCCACCCTCCTCCAGCATCTTGCCGAGCAACGTGACTGTGGTGCTCTTGCCATTCGTCCCCGTCACGGCGATCACGGGCGCGCGGACATGGGCGGACGCGAGCTCCAGCTCACCGATCACCGGCACACCGCGCCGCCGCGCCCGGTCGAGCATCTCCAGGCCTGAGGGCACCCCGGGGCTGATCACGATCACGTCTGCCCCCTCGAGGGCACGATCGTAGGCCGATCCCGTCACGACCCGCACCGCGCGACGATCAAGCTGGTCGAGCATCGAGGCCAGCTCGGCTTCGTCCTGTCGATCGGCCACTGTCACCTGCGCCCCAAGGGTCTGCAGCAGCCGCGCCGCGCCCACCCCGCTCCGACCCACACCGAGCACGGTGATCTGCCTACCCTTGACATCCATCAATCCTGCACCTGAGCGCGAGGTGAAGGGGTGGCGAACAGTGGGACGCGTGGCATGATCGTCTTCCGATTCTTGCTGAATGACCCCTGAGCCCTGACCTTTCACGGTATTTCCTTGCCCCTTGCCGCTCGGTCCGTGCCCTACCTGAGCTTGAGCGTGCTGAGGCTCAGGAGCGCCAGCAGGATCGCGATGATCCAGAGGCGCACGACCACCTTCGGCTCCTCCCAGCCCTTCATCTCAAAATGATGATGGATCGGCGCCATCAAGAAGATCCGTTTGCCCCTCGACTTGAACGAGAGCACCTGGAAGATCACCGAGATGGCCTCGATGACGAAGACGCCGCCCACCAACAGCAGCAGCAATTCGTGCTTGCTGATGACCGCGACGGTTCCCAGCGCAGCGCCCAAGGGTAGCGAGCCCACGTCACCCATGAAGACGGAGGCCGGGTACGTGTTGAACCAGAGAAAGCCGAGGCTCGCGCCGAAGATCGCCGCGGTGAAGACCGCCACCTCGCCCGCACCTTCGATGTAGGGGATCAGCAGGTAGTCTGAAATGATGCGGTTGCCTGCAACGTAGGCCACGATGGTATAAGCGATCGAGGCGATCATGACGGGACCGACGGCGAGCCCGTCGAGCCCATCCGTCAGGTTGACGGCATTCGAGCTTCCGACGATGACGAGCACGGCAAAGAGCACGTACACGGCTCCAAGGTCGGGCGTGAAATCCTTGAAGAACGGGACACTGAGCTGCGTGGAATAATCCACCTGGGTGAACAGGAAAAGCGCGATGCCCAGTGCGAGCAGGCCCTGTCCTAGGAGCTTCTGCCAGGCATAGAGCCCGCGCGACTGCCCCTTGCGAAACTTTAGGTAATCATCGGCAAATCCGATGAGACCGAACATCAAGGTGGCGAACATCACGAGCCAGACATAGCGATTGGTGATGTTCGCCCAGAGAAACGTGGACAGGAGCACGGCGAAGAGGATAAGCAGGCCCCCCATCGTAGGCGTCCCGGTCTTGGTGAGGTGACGGCTCGGCCCGTCATCGCGCACCCGCTGCCCCAGCCGCATCTCCTGCAGCTTCCGGATCAGCGCCGGCGCCAGCACGAAGGCCACCAGGAACGCGGTCACCGCCGCGTAGATGATCCGGAAACTGAGATACCGAAAGACATTGAAGATCTGGAACTCGGTGTGCAGCGGATACAGCCAGATATAGAGCATCGCCTTCGATTATCCCCTGGCTACACGAACTCGTTCTGTCATCGCTGCCGGAGCGCCTCCACCACGGTTTCCAGGCGCATCGCCCGCGAGGCCTTCACAAGCACGACATCTCCCTTGCGCGCGAGACGGGTGGCGAGCAGGCCGGCTTCTCGGGCATCAGCGGCCTGATGGATCTGGTCGCTGCGCGTCCCGGCGGCGCGCGCGCCCTCCGCGATCGCCCGGCCGAGCGCGCCCACGACGATCAACTCGGACACACGCCGTTGCCCCACATAGGTACCTACCTTGCGGTGAAACGCCTGGGTCTCCGGTCCCAGCTCCAGCATGTCACCGAGGACGGCGATGCTGCGGCCCGAGCTCGCCAAGGCAACGAGCAGATCGATCGCGACCTGCATCGAGGCGGGGTTCGCGTTGTAACAGTCGTCCACGACCCGCACGCCGCGCATGGTGATGACCTGCGACCGCATGGCGGCGGGCTTGAACCGCGCCAAGCCTTCTACGATCGCGGCCGCGCTGACCCCGAGCGCATGGCCCACCGCCGCCGCGCCAAGAGCGTTGGAGAGGTTGTGCAGGCCATGGGCGGGCAGCGTTATGTGGACGCTGCCCGCGCGCCCCGGCAGCACCAGCCGGAACGTCATGCCGCGCCGCGCATCGTGCGCCACGTCGACGGCGCGCACCTGGGCCTCGTCCGACAGCCCAAACGACACGACGCGACCGGACGCGCGCGCCGCGAGCGTTCCGAAGAACTCGTCGTCCGCGTTGAGCACGAGGGCTCCATCCGCCTGGATGAAGTCGATCAGCTCGCCCTTCGCGCGGGCGGATGTCTCCAGGGTGCCGAAGAACTCGAGATGATCCGGACCGATATTGGTGATGATCCCCACGGTGGGCTGGGCGATCTCGCAGAGCCGCGTGGTTTGCCCCGGATGGTCGACCCCCATCTCGATGACCGCCGCCCGATGTCCTGCCTGCAACCTGAGCAGCGTGTGGGGCACCCCGATGCGATTGTTAAGATTGCCCTCGGTCTTGAGCGTCCTCCCGCGCTGCATCAGGACGTCCGCGATCATGTCCTTGGTGGTCGTCTTCCCGTTGCTCCCCGTGACGGCAACGATGGGAATCGCAAAGCGCCGCCGGTGATGGGTCGCAAGGTCCTGATAGGCGCGCAGGGTATCGGGCACTGCCAGCAGCCAGGCCCGGCCCGTCGGTCGGGGCTCCAGCGTTGCCCCCTGTTGTACCAGGGCTCCAAGCGCTCCCCGGCGGAGTGCGGCGGCCACGAAGCGGTGACCGTCGAACCGCTCGCCGGCCAGGGCCAGAAACAGATCCCCCGATCGGACGTCGCGGGAGTCCGTGCAGAGGCGGCGGATGGCGCGGCGAGCCGGCGGACCCCCGGACAGCTCGCGGGCGCCAGTCACCTTGACGATCTCCTCGAACGAAAAGAGCGGCATGAATGGCTCCGATGCGGTGCCGGACCGCGCAGGCCGCAATGCGGTCACGACCTCACCAACTTGAGCGCGGCCCGCGCGACCTCGCGATCATCGAAATGGAGGCGTTGCGTGCCGACGATCTGGTAATCCTCGTGGCCCTTGCCGGCGATGAGGACGATGTCCCCTGTCTTGGCCTCCTGCACGGCCGCCTCGATCGCCCGGCGACGGTCCGGCAGGACTTCGTAGCGAAATCCCTGCGCCGTCTCCTTGCGGCCCACGGCGTCCCGCACACCTGCCTCGACTTCCTGCAAGATCGCCCGCGGGTCCTCGGACCTCGGGTTGTCCGAGGTCAGAAAGACGACGTCGCTCCCCACTGCCGCCGCCCGTCCCATCTTCGGCCGCTTGCCCCGATCGCGATCGCCGCCGCACCCGACCACTGTAATGATGCGACCGGTCTTCAGGGTCTGCGCGGCCGCGAGCAACCGGACCAGCGCATCCTCGGTATGCGCGTAGTCGACGACGACCGTGAAATCCTGCCCGGCCTCGACACGCTCGAAACGCCCGGGGATATTGGGCACCGCCTGAATTCCGCGCTGGATGGCTTCCGGGGACAGGCCCTGGTGAAGCCCGACACCGATCGCGGCCAGGAGGTTGTACACGTTGTGCTCACCGACCAAGCGGCTGGTCACTTCGAAGCGCCCCTTTGGCGTTGCCGCGACAAAGCGCGTGCCGTCCAGACGGAGCTCCACCTGCTCCGCGCGGATGTCCGAGGGCGATCGGATGGCATAGGTCCAGACCGGAACCGAGCAGGCGTCGCGCACGCGGTCGCCCTGGGGATCGTCGACATTGACGATCGCGCGTTTCGGGCTGCGCTTGCTGCCCAGCGCGCCGAGCTGGGTGAAGAGCCTGAGCTTGGTCTGAAAGTACTCGTCCATGTCGGCGTGGAAATCCAAGTGGTCCTGCGTCAGGTTGGTATAGACCGCGACGTCGAACTCGCAGCCGATCGTGCGGTCCAGCGCGAGCGCATGGGACGAAACTTCCATGACCACGGCATCCATATTCGCGTCCACCATCTTTTTGAGCAGGAGCTGAAACTCTGCCGCCTCGGGTGTCGTGTGCGCCGCCGGGAGCCGCTCCGCGCCGATCAAATAGGCGACGGTGCCAATCAACCCGACCTGTTTCCCCGCCGCCTGAAGGATGCCGCGGCAGAGATAGGTGACGGTCGTTTTTCCGTTTGTCCCCGTCACGCCGATCATGGTCAGGCGCGCGGACGGATCACCGTACAGCCGACCGGCGAGCAGGCCGAGCGCCCGGCGCGTATCGGCGACCCGCACCGCGGGAACCCCCTGGGCACCGCCGGCCGGGCTGGCGGCCGGCGCGCAGGCCGCCAGGTCTCGCTGGACGATCAATCCGGCCGCGCCGCCGGTCACCGCCTTGGCGATAAACTCGTGGCCGTCGACCTGCCCGCCCTTGAGCGCGACGAACAGGCTGCCCGCCTGGATGCGCCTCGAATCGTCCGTGATGTGGACGATCTCGACGCCCAGATCGCCGCGACGGTCGAGAACCTCCAGCTGACCCTCGAGGGACGCGATGAGATTGTGCAGCGTCATGCTCCTAGCCGACGGGAATGAGTTGCTGTGCCACTTCGATCGGGCTCCGCGTCATCACCCCCAGGTATGGCAAGACCTGCTCGGCGATACGCCGGAACACCGGCGCCGCGACCACACCGCCCCAGGCCTCCCCTTGAGGCTCATCGAGGATCACCAGCATCGCCAGCCGGGGATCCTCCGCCGGCACATATCCCACAAACGACGCGATGAAGAGGGTGTCCGAATAGGCCCGGGTCTCGGGATCGATCTTCTGTGCCGTCCCCGTTTTGCCGGCGACGCGATACCCGGGAACCGACGCCCCGCGGCCCGTCCCGTCGGCGACGGCGCGCTCCAGCATCCGATTCAGCACCTGGACCGTCTCCCGTGACACCGGCCGCCGTCTGACCCGCGGCGGCGCCTCGAAGGTGACTCGGCCCGCGCTGTCGCGAATCTCCGCCACGACATAGGGTTTCATCAGCCAGCCGCCGTTGGCCACGGCGGCCGTGGCGGCCAGCAATTGAATGGGCGTGATCCCAACCTCCTGGCCGATGGCCATCGACGCCAGGGTTCGCCGACCCCAGGCCGGCGGGGCCTTGACCAGACCGGCCGATTCGCCGGGCAGGTCAATCTCCGTGCCGTCCCCGAAACCGAAGGCGCGCAAGTACCGGTAAAGCTCTTCAGCCCCGACCGCCATCGCCGCCTTGACGGAGCCGATGTTGCTCGATCGCTCGATCACCTGGGAGAACGTCAGCCAGCCCATCTCCTTGTGGTCGTGGAGCACGGTGTTGGCGACGGTCATGCGACCGTTCTCGCAATACACAAGCGTGCTGGGCGTCATGACCTTCTCCTCGAGCGCGGCAGCCGCGAGGAAGATCTTCATTGTGGAGCCGGGCTCGTAGACGTCCGTCACAGCGCGGTTTCGCCAATCAGACGGGGTCAGACCGCGCAGGGCGTTGAGATTGAACCGGGGGTTGACGGCCATGGCCAGCACGGCGCCGGTCCGTGGCTCCATGACGATGACCATGCCGCCCTTGGCGTCGTGTTCCTCGACGGCGTCTCCGAGCTCCTTCTCGGCGATGTACTGCACCACCTCGTCGATCGTCAGCGTCACGTTGTGGCCGGTCGACGGGGGCACCGCGGCCGACTCCTGCGGAAAAACGGGCCGGCCCATGGCATCCCGCTGGACGATCACCATCTGCTTCTTCCCGCGGAGGTGCGAATCGTACTGGAGCTCCAACCCTTCGAGCCCCAGATTGTCCATCCCCGCGAAGCCGAGGACGTGCGAGAGCAGGGACCCTTTGGGATAGTAGCGGCGGCCCTCCATCACCATTCCCACGCCGTCCGGTTTGATTTGCTTGAGCTGGCGACCACGTTCCGGATCCAATTTCCGCGCCAGCCACACAAAGCTGCGCGATCCGGCGAGCTTGCGCCGGACCTCCGCGACCGGACGGCGTACGACCGGGGCTACTTGCCTGGCCACGCGTGAGGGATCGTCGACCTGGGTCGGCATCCCGAAGACCGACGGCACCTCCACGTTCATCGCCAGGATCTTGCCGTGCCGGTCGAGGATCGAACCACGCGTGCCGTCCACGGTGATGACCTTCCGGTGCTGACGTTCCGCCTTGACGGAAAGGTCCGCCGCTTGGAGGACTTGGAGATTGACGAGCCGGACCAGCACGCAGGCGAACCCGACGAGCAGGCAGCCCGCCGTGAGGCACCGACGGATCTGCGGGCGGTTGGACCCCATCAGCGGCCCGCTCCGAGGACGTCATGCCGGGCGAGCCGCACCTCGAATGCGGGAACCGGCTGGTCGGTCGGAGCCCCCGAGTTGAGGCTCACCAGGACCACCTCGCCTGGATGCGGTTGCCGCATGTTCAGCTTCTCAGTCGCAAGCCGGGCGATCCGCTCGGGCGAGGTCAGCGCGGACACCTTCACCCGGAGCTCGTGGTTCTCGCGCTGGAGCACGGTGTGCCGAGCTTTGAGCTGCTGGATGTCGTATCCGACGCGAACCAGATCCACGCGCTGCCACACATAGAGAAGCAGCACGCTGATGACTGCAAGCGCGGCGATCAGGCGCATAGACGATCTCCCTCCTTCAACCGCTCCGCCACGCGCAACTTGGCGCTCCGCGCGCGTGGATTGCGGTGTCGCTCCGCCTCAGAGGCGCGTTGCGGTTTCTTGGTTAAGATGCGGAGCAGCGGCTGCTGCCCGCGGGCGAGGTCGGCGAGCGTTCGTTTGGCGATGCGATCCTCGAGCGAATGGAAGGAAATGATGCAGACACGTCCCCCCGGAACCAAGACCTCCGCGGCGTCGCGAAAGGCCTGGTCGAGGCCATCCAGCTCACGATTGACCACGATGCGGAGCGCCTGGAACGTGCGCGTCGCGCAGTGGATCCGGCCATGGCGATAGGCCGGGGGCACCGATTGGCGGATGGCGCTGACGAGCTCGCCGGTCGTGGTCAGCGGCCGGCGCTGCCTCGCCGTGGCGATGCCCCGCGCGATCCGACGCGCGAATCGTTCTTCCCCGTGGCGAAAGATCACGTCGGCCAGCTCTCTCTCGGACAACTCGGACAGCAGGTCTGCGGCCGTCGGTCCGGTGGACTGATCCATGCGCATGTCCAGCGGGCCGTCCGCCGCGAAGCTGAATCCCCGTGCCGGGCTGTCGAGTTGCGGTGAGGAGACACCCAGATCGAAGATCACCCCATGAACCTCGACGACGCCCACCTCTGCCAGATGCCGCTTCAGATCCCCGAAGTTACCCTTCACGAGCCGAACGCGCGATCCGAAGCCCTGTAGCCGACCCTGACTCCGCGCGATGGCCTCCGCATCGCGATCGAGTCCGATGAGAAGGCCGCCCGGTGCCGTCCGCTCGAGGATGAGGGCGGCCAGACCACCCGATCCAACCGTGCAGTCCAGGTAGGTCCGGTCCGACTCGCAGGCTAGCCACGTCATGACCTCGTTCGCGAGGACTGGAACATGAGATTCACCCTGATTTTCCGAGCAGATATCATTGTCTACCACTTTTTCCCACTTTTTGGGCGAAGTATACAACTTGGTTCAGCCTTGTCAACAAAATTCTCCGGCTTTCTCAAACAATTTGAACCAATTAGACGAGGGAGCCCCCATCCCCTGGGGCTCGTGGCGCGACCGCCTACCACCTGATGGTGGTACGCCCGGCCACCCCGCGCTTCGGCGGACGAGCGCACACAGACACCGCACGGACGCCTGGTTCATAAGAGTGGCGCCGCGAGGAGACCGCGGGGCGGTGGTCCAAACTGGGAGGATTGCCGTGCTAGAGTCAGTGCTCATGTTTCGCGACCCCGCCGTTCAGGGACGTCGCGTGCGGGGAACGCAGTTACGGATAGAGCGTGTACAGCATGCGCGGGAACGGAATGGTTTCTCGGACGTGGTCGATGCCGCAGATCCACGCTACCACCCGTTCAATACCCATGCCGAACCCTGCGTGCGGAACGGAGCCATACCGGCGGAGGTCGAGGTACCACCGGAACGCCTCCTCCGGCAATTTGTGATCGCGGATGCGCGCCAGAAGCTTGTCCTGCTCGTGAATGCGCTGCCCGCCGCCAATGATCTCCCCATAGCCCTCCGGAGCAAGCACGTCCACGCAGAGTGCAAGGTCCGGCCGCGCCGGGTCGTTCTGCATGTAGAAGGCCTTGATCGCCGCCGGGTACCGATGGATCAGCACCGGCCGATCGAATTCCTGCGACAGGATGGTCTCTTCGTCCCCCCCGAAATCGTCCCCGTGCTGGATGGGGTTGCCCTTTCGCTGTAGCCGAGCGATGGCCTCCTCGTAGGTCATGCGGGGGAAGGGCCGTTTGATGCATTCAAGCTTGGTGAGATCACGCTCCAGAATCTCGAGCTCCTTCCGGCGTGCGCTCATCACGCGTTCAACCACGGTGGCGACCAGGGACTCGGCCAGGTCCATCACGTCGGCAAGCTGGGCATAGGCGATCTCCGGCTCGACCATCCAGAACTCCATGAGGTGTCGCCGGGTCTTTGATTTCTCGGCCCTGAAGGTCGGCCCGAAGCAATAGACCTTGCCGAGCGCGGCGGCTGTGGCCTCGCCGTAGAGCTGTCCGCTCTGCGTCAGGTACGCCTTCTGATCGAAATAGTCCGTCTGGAACAGGGTCGTCGTGCCCTCGCAGGCGTTGGGCGTGAAGATAGGCGCGTCCACGAGCACGAAGCCTTGCTCGTCGAAAAAGTTCCGGCTGGCCCGGATGATCTCATGCCTGATGCGCAGGACCGCGTGTTGCCGGCTGGACCGCAGCCACAGGTGGCGGTGCTCCATCAGGAATCCGACGCCGTGCTCCTTCGGCTGGATGGGAAAAGTCTCGGCGAGCTGCACGATCTCGACCTTCGTCACATCGAGCTCGCAGCCGCCCTGTGCACGCGTGTCCTCCCGCACGTGACCGGTGACCACGAGCGAGGATTCCTGCGTCAAGCCTGCCACTTGGGCGAATAGGTCCTCGCCAACCGCAGCTTTGCTCACGACGGCCTGCAGATCTCCGGTTCCGTCTCGGATCACGAGGAACTGGATCTTGCCGCT